>DAOKYT010000028.1:19344-24122 GCA_035326025.1 Tepidiformaceae bacterium | reverse complement strand
GCCGAGGTTGCCGGCGTCGAGGTCGGGATGATCCGTCGCTACCGGTCGAATGATCCCCGGATCGGATACCACCGGTGGCCGCGACGAGCGGCGCACGTGCACCGGCCCGCGCGCTGATTCACTCCTCGCTACCCCCCGCTCAGTCAGTCAGCGCCGAGTACACGATCGCCCGCAGCTCCCGCCGGATGTTGTAGTGCGATGAGGGCATCAGCTGCGTCATGAAGATGCAGACCAGGTCTTCGATCGGGTCGATCCAGAACACGGTGCTCGCGGCGCCACCCCAGGAGAACTCGCCCAGCGTGCCCGATATCTGCGACTTCGCGGGGTCGAGCGTCACGGAGAAGCCCAGCCCAAAGCCAATCCCGGCGAAGGCGCTTTCCGCCCACCGCCCCATGGCATGAGCGGCAAGGTCCTTCCCCTCGGGCAGGTGGTTCGAGGTCATCAACTCGAGCGTCTTCCGGCCGATGATGCGCCGGCCATCGAGCTCACCGCCGTTGAGCAGCGCCTGGCAGAAGCGGAGGTAGTCATCGATGGTCGAGACCAGCCCGCCCCCGCCCGAAAGGAATGACGGCGGCTGCAGGTAGGGGCTCGTGGCGGGGTCATCGATGAGGCGGATCCCGCCCCCCGGCGCCACTCCGTAGTTCGCCGCCAGCCGCCCGGCCTTCGCGTGTGGCACGTGGAAGCCCGTGTCGCTCATGCCGAGCGGGTCGAACACGTTGGCCTGCAGGTAGTCGTCGAACTGTTGCCCGCTGATCACCTCGACCAGGTACCCGCAGACGTCGGTCGCGACGGAGTAGTTCCAGGCATCGCCCGGCGAGAATTCGAGGGGGAGCGCCGCCAGGGCCGTCACCATGTCGCGGAGCGTGCCGCGCGAGTCGATGTTCCCGATGCCATTCCTGCGGTACATCGCGTCGACGTTGGTGCGCTCAAGGAACCCGTAGGTGAGCCCCGACTGGTGCGAGAGGAGGTCGCGGACGGTCATCGGCCTGGTGACCGGCTTCGTCACCATCGCGCCCTGGCGCCCCATCACGTACACCCGCTGGTCCTTCCACTCCGGGATGTACTTCTCGACCGGGTCGTCGATCTGGAAGAGCCCGCGTTCGTAGAGCTGCATCAGCGCCACGGACGTGATCGGCTTGGTCATGGAGTAGATGCGGAAAATCGTGTCACGGGCCATGGGCACGTTGCGTTCGCGGTCGGCCAGCCCGTGGGCGGCCACGTGGCCGATCTCGCCCCCTCGCGCCACGAGGACCAGCGTGCCCGCCATCTTGCCGGAATCGACATACCGCCGGAGGTGTTCGTCGAGGTACGAGAGGCGGGCGGGGTCCAGGCCCAGGTCGGCGGGTGCGGACGTTTCGGCGATGGTCACGGCAAAATCCTCCAGCAATGGTGCCGCCGGAGCGTACCAGAATGGGCGCGGCCGGTCAGATGGCGTCGACGATTCGCGGCAGTACGTCGCCAATCGGCTCGTGAATCACCTCGTGGGCGATTGTGTCGTACGGGGTGTCCTGGATGTTCAGGATGACGAGCCGGGCGCCGTTTCGGAGCGCCATCTCTGGCAGCAACGCGACCGGATAGACGGTCAGCGAAGTGCCGGCGGCGAGGAAGCAATCGCATTCCGAGGCGGCGAGCTCCGCGCGCTCCAGGTCTTCCCGCACGAGGTCCTGGCCGAAGGAGATGGTGGCGGATTTGAGGATGCCGCCACAGCCCCGGCACGGGGGATCGTCCTCGCCGGCCCGCACGCGGTCCAGCACCGCCTGGATGGGCCCGCGTTCGCCGCAGCCCATGCAAACGAAGTCCCGTATATTGCCATGGATCTCGATGGTCCGTGCCGCCGAACTGCCCGCCTTCAGGTGGAGGCCGTCGATATTCTGAGTCACGAGCGTGTGGAGCTTGCCCTTGCGCTCCAGGTTGGCGATGGCGATGTGCCCGGCGTTCGGGGCGGCATCCAGCCAGTTCGAGCCGTTCAGGCGGTTCCGCCAGGCGCGCACGCGCGCATCGCGGTTGGCGAGGTAGTGTTGGAGCGTGGCCATCCGCTCCGCGCCGGGGTTCCGCGTCCAGATACCCTGGGGACCCCGGAAATCCGGGATGCCGGATTCCGTGCTGATACCCGCGCCGGTGAGCACCACCACGCGGGACGACTCGCGCAGCCACGCCGCCACGCGTTCGATACGTTGCTGGCCGTGCATGCGCTGAAGGCTACGCTGGCCGTGCCCAAATGCAAAGATTTCGACATGATCGGTTGACGGAGCTGTGTCGCGTTTCGTACTCTCGCCCGGCGCGGGACGCTATTCCGCTCGTAGCTCCCGCCGAAACACCGCCGGTAGACGTCACGTCGCCGGCCGCGAAAGCCCGGTGTCCGCTCCACCGGGCTTTCCCTTTTCCGGGGCAATGGCCATGTGGTCCGCCGAACCGGGCCCGCGGGTGTCCTTCCCGGCCTGATCCTGTCGTCAGGTACCCGCCGGGCCAACGAACGTGATCTCCCGCCCGAGGGCCGAAAGGCCGAGCGAGTGGAGCAGCTCGTCCGTCTTCCACGCCATCACGTTGCCGCCCACCATGTCGCGGTAGATGCGCTCCAGCGGGCGGCTCCGCACGTAGGCGTGGGCGCCGCAGACGCGCATCGCCCCCGCCGAAACCTCCTCGCTCATGCGGCGCAGGTGGTAGACGGTGCGGACCAGGTGGCGCGTGAAGGCCTGGGAGCTTTCGAAGGGCGTCTCCAGGCGGCGGATGGTGTCGTAGAGCACGATCCGGCCCGTTTCGAGCCAGTGTTCCATGTGTCCGATGCCGAACTGGGCCCAGGGCTGGTCGGCCCGGTACCCGACCGAGCCCACCACGGGTGCTGTTGGCGCGGCCAGGTAGCCGTGGCGCTCCTTCACGTACGAGACGGTGAAGTCGAATGCTGCCTGCGCGAGCCCGAGCCAGATTGCCAGGATGCCCAGCGCGCCCCGCGCCCGCATCTGCGTCTGCACGTTCACGACATTCGCCTGGGCCTGCAGGACTACCCGCAGCAGCGCCGCGGGGATGATAAGCACCTCGGACTTTGGCAGACGCATGTCTTCCACCACAAGATCGTGGCTCGACGTCGCCCGCAGCCCCATGGCATCCCAGTTCATGAGGTTGGTAATGCCCGGCGTGGCGAGTTCGGGGATGCTGAGCACGACATCGGGCTCGTTGCCCTCGCCGCGGTCAATATTCCCGCCCATGAGCGCGTACGTGGCGCCCTCGCTCATGCTGGCGAAGCCGGCCCGGCCGTTGCAGACGACGAAATCACCGTCCTCCGCGAAGCGGAAGCCGGCCCTGCGGTCGTCGACCTCGCCGGTGGGCAGGGAGCCGGGGCCACAGATGAGCGTGCCGTTCTGGCCCATATCCCTCAGGACGGCGTCGCGCCGGGCGAACGGCGGCATCGATTCGAGGAAGCCGGCCACGAGCACGTGCATGTTGAGCGCCACCGCGGTGGAAGCGTCGCCATAGGCGATCTCCTCCATGACGCGCATTTGCCCCCCGGCGCTGATGCCGAGGCCTCCGAGCTCGCGTGAGAGGGCCATCTGGGGGACCTTCAGCGCCTGCAGATCATCCAGGTTCTCACGCGGGAAGCTGCCATCGCGGTCGTACCTGGCCGCGCGTTCAGTCCACGGCCCGCGCGCAAGCTGGCGCACCCTGGCGATGAGGTCGAGTTCCCATTGCTCCATGCGGTCCACTCGCTCCATTCCTTAGCCTGAAGCGAAGGGTATCTGATTTGGAGCCAACGTGTGGGTGCGCGGGCCGAAGGGGCCGGCTGCCGATGGCAGGTCAACCTGTCTTGCTGTTGCGGGAACCCGGGGCTGGTGTTCAACGAGACCGGGAACATAATCGAAGGTGCCCCGGCACAGGGGACAGGAGGATGTGTGAAGCTTCGAATGCTGATGGCGCTGGCCCTGGCTGGCGCGCTCACTGCGGCGGCCTGCGGTGGGGACGATGACGATTCGGGTGACGACACCGGCAACGGGGCCGGCGGCGATACCACGCAGACCGCCGGCGAAGGCACCCCCTCCGGCGGCAATGACAGCTCGGCCACGCCCGCTACTGGTGACGACGAGCCGGTGCCGGATTTGCTTGCCGAGGCCTCGGACAAGACCTACAGCGTGACCTACGAGGTCGCGTTCACCGTCGACGGCGAGACGCAGGAAGGTGAGATGACCTTCGCCCAGAAGCCCCCGAAGAGCCTGATGAAGATCGCGATCGGCGGCAGCGGGGACTTCGAGGAACTCACCGTGATCGACGATGGCAAGGACTCCTTGAGCTGCTTCAAGACTGGCGATTCCGGGCAGTGCCTCAAGTCGCTGGGCGCGGGTGGCGCTGGCGAGAACTTCACCCTGTTCGACATGAAGAAGGTCACCGAGAGTGTGAAGGAGGACAAGAACGTCAAGGAAGTCTCCGGCCAGAAAATCGCGGGCCGCGACTCCCGCTGCTTCGAAGGCACCTTCGACGAGACCAACGAGCGGAGCACCGTCTGCATCGACAAGGGCGATGGCATCCTGACCCTCGTGGAGAGCCCATCCACGAAGGTGAAGGCGACGGAGATCTCGGATAAGGCCGACGACAAGCTTTTCGAGGCGCCTTACCCGATTATCGGCTAATCACCAGGGCGGCGGCGCCGGCCGGCCAAGCGTGCCGCCACCCGTGAACGACCAACTAGAGCGGTCGAACGACCCGTGTTCCGCCCGCGCCTCCAGGAAGGCGCGGGCGTTCTTCAGCGCGCCCTCCACCTTCAGGCGGTTGCGGATGATGCCCGCGGTCGT
>DAOKYT010000028.1:16823-19244 GCA_035326025.1 Tepidiformaceae bacterium | reverse complement strand
GCAGAAGCCATGGCACGAGCGTGGCAGCCCGCGCCTGACAGCACCGTAGTGAGACCAATACGCGAGGCGGCGGGCGATTGGCGGTTAGCCCAGCACCTCGAAGAGCTTGTGGCCCTGCATCGCCGGGTTGTCCCTGTAGCTCTCGTAACTCTCGCCCCGGTGTCCCTTGGTGAAGTTGTCGGAGGTGATCCACGCCTCGAACGACTTCTCGTCCTCGAATCGGGTGAGCACGACGTACTCGCCGCGGTCGGGCAGGGCCAGCAGCTCGGTGCTGATGAACCCCGGGAACGTGTCGACCGCGCCGACGCGCGACTTCCAGGTCTGTTCGAACCCGGCGCGCGCCTCGGGCGGGAGGGAGATGGGAAAGTAGGAGATGACGGTCATGGGGCACTCGATTCCTGTGGTGAGGTGTGGCTCCAGCGTACCGCACGAGACGGCTAATGGGCCCCAGCAACCCATAGATACAGCGCCTCGGCGATGACGTTGAGGTACTCAAGGTTTCACGTTACTACCCATCACCCTCGTCGAGCGGCCCGTTTCCTCCTCGGGGATAAGCGTGCGGTGGACTGCTGAGTCATCGCCTCCGTGCCGGCGGGCCGGTGTTACCCCCGACGTCGAGGGCGACCAGAACACCGAGTCCAACCAGCAGCACCTCGACCGTCACGAAGGCTAACGCGGCGCCGAAGTACCGAGTGGCGTCGAATGAGGTCCTGAACGTCGGTCCGTCTTCGACCACGGTCTCCCCGTACTGGATGCCGAACAGCGTCCGCCAGGCGATCCGAGCACCAACCATGGCGCCGCCGGAACCGCTGGAGCCGGGCCGCGCAACCTCCTCGACCTGCAGCCTCCACACGGGGAACGCAGAACCCGCCATGCGGACGTCTTCCTTCAGGGCACGGGAAGTGCCGCCGGAGATGCGGTCTGAATCGGGGTATCTCGATGCGGGCGATGCGCACGCGGCAAGTGCGACCGGGATCGCGAGAGTGGCGAGAAGCCACCCTGCTAACCATCTCAGCCGCTGCGTTCTCGGCCTTCCGCCGGGCGCGGACAGCTCACGGCGGCTCAATCCGCCCAACCCACATAGCTCGCGTCGACCCAGCCCGCGCTGCCACCGGCGATGCGCACGTGCAGCCACACGGTGGATTCGCCGAGATGCCGCTGGCCGATGAACTCGGAGGGCGGTTCTTTCGGGTTCCTCGTCAGGAGGACGGGTTCGAAAGTCAACCGCGTGCCGGGGGCCATACAGGTGATGACTGGAGCACCGAGGTCCGGACCTTCGCGGAGGTTGAGGCACTCGCCGGCTGTTACCTCCAGCTGGAGTTCAGCGGCGAAGGGAGCCTTCTCGAACTTCGGCGGCAGAAGTTGCACCGCCACGCCACCGTCCTTGCCCGGAGTCGGGTAGAACAAGAACGCCACCTCCGTGCCAGCGGCGTTCCATCCGCCGAAAACCGAGGTCCCGCCGGCGACCACGAGCTCCAGCTTCCGGCCGCTGCGAAAGTCCACGATAGCCCGGTTCGTGATGGCAATCGATGCATCCAGCGGGGAGAACTGCGTGCCTCCTTGCACCAGGCCCGGGAACGGGACGCGGGCAATTTCCCTGCCGTCGATATCGATGATGCGCTCTCCGCCCTCTTCGTCGCCGACCTTCAGCGTGCGGCTATCTGGTGCCCAGCCATGGAACGAAGCGCCCAGGAACCGCACCCGCGCTACGCCCGTCGCGGCATCGACGATGGTCACCGTGTCGATCACCGGGAACGCCCCCAGGCCCAGGCTGAAGATTGCCCCCGGCGACCCGGGAATCGCCCGGAGCGACCCATCAGGCGAAAGGTTGAAGGCGTTGCCTGGTGGGAGCGGGTTGCCGTCCCAGTCGAAGTTCAACGATTCACCGTGGCCCTCCGGACCCAGTGCGAACCCCCTGCCGTGCGGCAATGGCGAAACCCGGTAGTTGTAAAGCCCGTCCTTCACGAGCCGCGATACGCCGGTTTTCGCGCTCACGAGGACGAACTCCGACCCATCGCCAACGACGAACACCGTGCCATCGGGGCTCGATGCCCGGCTCGAGTTGGACAGCGCATCGAGAGTCACTCCTGTCTCAGTCATGTCGCCCGTGCCAACATCCAGCAGCCCCAGGGTGGCGAAGCCGGTGCCCTTCCATACGCCAATCACGTGGCCGAAACCGATGGAGGTGTCCGGGGCCCAGCCGCCCTTCAGCTCGTACGCGGCCCCCGTGTCCCTCCGGATGACGTAATGGCGGACTGGCGCGTTCCCACGGTGAAGGACAAGCAGCTTGCCATCACTGGCCGGCGAGAGCTGGGGCCACTCCCGCGCGTCCGCAGGGTCAACCAGCGACCAGAGCTCAATGGCGCCGCTGGCGGCGTCCATGAACGCGATCCCGGTGTCCTCGGTGAGCAATTCGCCCGC
>DAOKYT010000028.1:11568-16723 GCA_035326025.1 Tepidiformaceae bacterium | reverse complement strand
TCATTTGCCTGTTGGGTTGCGGCTTAACCGACCTCCACCACCTCGCCCTCGACCACGTCGCCATCCCCGTGGGGCGGCGCGGCCGGAGAGTCGCTCGCCGTGAAGTGGTACACCCCGTCGCGGAAGTCCACCGTCACTTTCTGGCCATCGTGGAACTCGCCGGCGAGCACGCGCCGGGCCAGCTCGTTCTCGATCCGGCGCTGGACCGTGCGCCGCAACGGCCGCGCGCCATAGGCCGGGTCGAACCCTTCGCGGACGAGCTCGGCCTTCGCCGCTGGCGTGAGCTCGAAATCGAGCTTGCGGTCGCTCAGCCGTTCGCGCACTTCGTTCGCCAGGATGTCGACGATGCGGGTCAGCTCGGCCTGGGTGAGCGGCTCGAAGATGACGATTTCGTCGATCCGGTTGAGGAACTCCGGCCGGAAGAACTCGCGCAGCGCCCGCTCGATGGAGCCCTTGAGCGCTTCCGCCTCGCCGTCCTCCTCCGCCCTGCGGGTGAACCCGAAGGTGGCCTTCTCCTGCGCACCGGTGCCGAGGTTGCTCGTCATGATGATGACGGTGTTGCGGAAGTCGACCGTGCGGCCGTGGCCGTCCGTGAGGCGCCCGTCATCCAGCACCTGGAGGAGGGTGTTGAACACGTCCGGGTGCGCCTTCTCGATCTCGTCGAAGAGGATGACCCGGTAGGGCCGGCGGCGGACCGCCTCGGTGAGGCTCCCGCCTTCGTCGTAGCCCACGTAGCCCGGGGGCGCGCCGATCAGGCGGCTCACGGTGTGGCGCTCCTGGTACTCCGACATGTCGATGCGGACCATCGCGTCCTCGTCGTCGAACAGGTACTCGGCCAGCGTCTTGGCGAGCTCCGTCTTCCCCACGCCGGTGGGCCCGAGGAAGATGAAGGAGCCGATCGGGCGCGTCGGGTCCTTCAGGCCCGCGCGCGCGCGCCGGATCGCGTCCGAGACGGCGACGATCGCCGCCTCCTGGCCGATGACGCGCTGGTGGAGGTAGTCCTCCATCTTCAGGAGCTTGTCCTGCTCGGTCTCTTCGAGGCGCGACACCGGGATGCCGGTCATCTGGCCAACGAGCCGGGCGATGTCCTCGGCCGTCACGCGCCTGTCGATCTCCGGGTGCTCGGCCGCCCACTCGGCCTTGCGCCGGTTGTACTCATCCTGGAGCTGGAGGATGCGCTGCTTGATGCGCGCCGCACTCTCATAGTCCTCCTTCTGGACAGCCGCCTCCGTCTCGAGGGCGAGCTCGTCGAGCTCCTGCTGCAGGTCGCGGATGTTCTCTGGCATGGCCTGCGCGTCGATGACGTGCTTGCTTGCCGCCTCGTCGATGAGGTCGATGGCCTTATCGGGCAGGTGCCGCTCGGTGATGTAGCGGCTCGAAAGGCGCGCCGCCGCCTCGAGCGCGTCGTCGGTGATCTCCACCTTGTGGTGGGCCTCGTAGCGCGGCCGCAGGCCCTTCAGGATGGCGATCGTGTCCTCCACGCTCGGCTCGTCGACGTAGACCGGTGCGAACCGCCGCTCGAGCGCCGGGTCTTTCTCGATGCGCGTGCGGTATTCATCCAGCGTGGTGGCGCCGATGGCATGGAGCTCACCACGGGCGAGGGCCGGCTTCATCAGGTTCGAGGCGTCGATGGCGCCCTCCGCCCCGCCGGCGCCCATCACGGTGTGCAGCTCATCGATGAAGAGGATGATATCGCCTTCCGACTGCTTCACCTCGTCCATCACGGCCTTCAGCCGCTCTTCGAACTCGCCGCGGAACTTCGAACCGGCGACCAGCGCGCCCATATCGAGCGAGAGGATGCGCTTGTCGCGCAGGTTCTCGGGCACGTCGCCGGCGGCGATGCGCTGGGCGAGTCCCTCGACGATGGCCGTCTTGCCCACGCCCGCCTCGCCGATGATGACCGGGTTATTCTTGGTGCGGCGGTTGAGGATCTGCATCACCCGGCGCACCTCGGTGTCGCGCCCGATGACCGGGTCGAGCTTGCCCGCCCTGGCGAGCTCGGTGAGGTCGGTGCTGTACTTTTCGAGCGATTGGTAGCGGCTTTCGGCAGTCTGGCTGGTCACGCGTTGCTTCCCCCGGATGTCCTGGAGAGCGCGATAGATGCTCTCCTTGTTGACCTTGAACTCGGCGAGGAGCCGCGTGGCCCCGCTCTCCTCGTTATCCGCGATGGCGATGAGCAGGTGTTCGACGCCGACGTACTCGTCCTTCAGCCGCTCGGCCTCGGCGTTGGCGACCTCGAGCATCCGCACCACTTCGGGCGTTGTGTAGATCTGCACCACGTCGTAGGCGAGCTTTGGCAGGTCGGCGACGGCCTTGCCGACGCGGTCGCGCAGCCGGTTCATATCGACATCGAGCTTCTGGAGGACCTGCTGGGCGAGCCCGCCTTCGAACGAAACGAGGGCGGCGAGCACGTGGGGCACGGCCCACTGCGAATTGCGCTGCTGGCGGACGATCTCCTGGGAGTTGGCGAGCACCTGTTGGGCCTGCTCGGTGAAACGGTCTTGTCGCATCATGGGTGGGGGCTCCTTGGGAGGACTGAGGACTAAGGACCTGGTTGCCGGGCGCGGTAGGGCGCTGGCAGCCGCGTCGCGCGCAGGCGGTCGAGCTCCGCCCGGGTCGCCGCAAGCTCCTCCTGCAACGCCCGGATCTGCTCGCTCATGCGCAGGATGATATCGACGCCAGCGAGGTTGACTCCGAGCTCATCGATGAGCCGCTGGGCCTGGCGGATGCGCTGGATGTCGGTGTTCGAATACATCCGGATGTTGCCGCCGGTCCGTTTGGGCTCGATGAGCCCCGCGCGCTCGTAGTAGCGCAACGTCTGCTGGTGCACGCCAACGAGCCGCGCGGCGATGGAGATGACGTACATCGGCTCGTCGTCCTCGACGCTGCCGTCCATCGGTTCACGCGATCGGTTGTGGGCCATAAGTCACCTCCCTTCAGTGCCGGGCGGCCGCGCCCTGGCGGAGCGCCCGCAGGGCCTCGATGTGCCGCCGTTCTTCGGCGGTCAGCTGGTCGGGAAGGCTCACGCGCACCTTCACGTAGAGGTCGCCGCGCTTGCCCGGCTGGCCGAGGACCGGCATGCCCTTGCCGCCGAGGCGGATCTGGCGGCCGTTTTGCGTGAGCTCCGGGATGCGGAGCGCTACTCGCCCGTCGATGGTCGTCAAGGTCACCTCGCCACCGAGGATGGCGTCGAGGTAGGGAACTTCCACTTCGGTGTGCAGGTCATCGCCCTTGCGTTCGAAGCGGGGGTGCGGGAGCACGGTCACGACGAGGTAGAGGTCGCCCGCGGCGCCCCGTCCCGCGCCGGGACGGCCCTCGCCCGCGACGCGGACGCGCGAGCCGGTCTTCACGCCCGCGGGGATCTTCACTTCGAGCCGGCGGGGGCGGGCAACGGCGCCCATGCCCTCGCAGGCGTGGCAGATTGCGCCCGCGATTTCGCCCGAGCCGCCGCAGGTCGCGCACACCTCCTGCGTCTGCAGGTTCACGGTTCGGCTTGTGCCGTGAAACGCCTCTTCGAGGCTCACTTCGACGGCAGTTTCGACATCCTGGCCGCGCCGGTTGCCCGGTTGGGCGCGCGGGCCGCCCCGCTCACGCCGGAAGAACGAATCGAAGATCGACCCGAAGTCTCCGAAGGAGTCGGCTCCGGCGGTGCGGAAGGCGGCCCCGGCCCCGTGAGCGGCCTGTGCCGCCTCGAGCTGGTCGGCCATTTCCCAGCGGTCGCCCCACTTGTCGTACTTCTTGCGCTTTTCCGGGTCGGAAAGGACCTCGTGGGCGGCGTTGACTTCCTTGAAGCGAGTCTCGGCGGCCTTATCGTTCGGGTTCACATCAGGGTGGAACTTGCGGGCCAGGCGCCGGTAAGCCGCCTTGATTTCCTTTTGCGAGGCGGTGCGCGGCACGCCGAGCGCTTCGTAAAAGTCCTTTGCCATGGTTCCACTCTACAGTGTTCCCAGGGCAGGCCACAACCTTTACCTGAGGAGACTTGATAAAGAAATTGTCAGGGTACTTGCACCGCTAGCGGCATAGCTGCTAACGTGAACACCAGCACAACACAGTGGAGGTGAACCAGCCATGGCAACCACGCTCACCCGATGGGATCCCGCAGCCGACTTCGCCGCCATGCGGAACCTGATGGACCGCGTCTTCGAAGGCAGCTTCCCGCGCCTCGTCCCGTTCCGGAATGGCAGCGAAGACCTGGGGCCCGCCAACCTCAACCTCGATGTCCTCGAAACCGGTGACAGCTTCGTCATCAAGGCGGCCATTCCCGGCGTCGACCCGAAGGATGTCGAAATCACCGTGGAGGACGACGTCCTGACCATCAAGGGCGAGTTCGAGCACAAGGAAGAGGCGAACGAGGAGAACTACCTCCGCCGCGAGATCCGCTACGGCGCATTCCAGCGCCAGCTCCGGCTCCCTCCGACCGTGGATGCCGACCACGCCCAGGCGACGTTCGAGCACGGGATGCTTCGCCTGTCGCTCCCGAAGAAGCCCGAAGCGCGCGCGCGGTCCATCAAGATCACCCCGAAGGGCGTCATCGAGGCCCAGAAGGTCTCCAACAACTAACAACGGGACCGGGACACAACCGGCAGCCGAAGGGGCTCCTCGAGCGAGGGGCCTCTTCCGCGTTCACGTGTCTTCTCCCTGCTCGCGTCTGACCTCGACACCCTACACGAACGGGTGATCGTCGAACCGCTCCCCGCCCGTCAGGTGGATGGCCGCGGCCCAGGCCGAGAGCGCGCCGGCAATACCGAGCGCCACCGCCGCGGGCGCCAGGGCCCATGATTTCGCCGCCGCGCGCCAGCCCGCCCAGAACAGCCCGCTCGCGAGGACCGCCAGGCCGATGCCGCGCGGTAGCATCGCCGGCTCCGGGATCAGCCGGCGCGGCCCGGGCGGCGCTGGCTCGTGCGGGATGTCGCGCCCCTCGCCGTGCTCGTGGCCGCTATGCTCGTGGTCGTGGGGGTGTTCGTGTTCCATCAGCCGCGCTGGTCCGGAGGGAGCATGTTCGGGATGCCGTCCTCGATCGGGTAGCGCTCCCGGCATCCCGTGCAGATGAGCGTGCCCTCGAGGATCTCTCCCCCGGCTTCCTTCGTGGCCTTCAGTTCAAGGTCCGCCTTGCACAGGGGACAGCAGAGGATCTCCATCAATGATTGCTGCATGC
>DAOKYT010000028.1:0-11468 GCA_035326025.1 Tepidiformaceae bacterium | reverse complement strand
CACCCTGTGCTTAACCCTGCTCACACCATTACGTAGCCTTAAACGCACCGCTGCGGTACGGTAACCGAGCCCCTGGCGGGGTGGGGAATCCTGGTGGGGTTGGCATGACGATTGCATCCTTCCGGCCGCTCCTGGCGGCCGCCGCGCTCGCGATGGCGCTTACCGGCGCGCTCTCCGTGGCTCTCTTCGGGGGCAGCCAGACCCCGGCCAGCGCCTACAATACCTACACCGTCGAAGTGAACGAAGAGGGCTTCAACCCGCGCACCTGCAACATCAACCGCGGCGATTCTGTCCTCTTCAAGAACGCTGGAACGGTGGCCATCCGCGTCTACATCCCCGGCTTCGGCGGGCTGCCGCCCATCTTCGACGAGACCATCGAGCCCGGCGAAACCTCCGCCTCTCCGCTTTCGTTCACCGCTGGCGGCAGCTACCTCTACTATTCCGAATTCGGCGACTTCGTGACCATCTCCACGCCGAAGACATCGAACAGCGGCCAGGTGAGTTGCTCGAAGGAAGCGCCGACACCCACTCCCACGCCAACGGCCACGCCCGGCCCGCCGCCCACTCCCACGCCGGAACGGCCATCGAAGTGCACCTGGGTTGGTTGCGCCGTCAGCCTCGGCCTCGCGTCCGACGGCCAGTAGCCGCGCGCCGGCGCGCGCCTGCTAGAATGCGGCCCATGCAACAGGTCGGTATCCCGGTGGCGGGCGGCAAGGTGCTCCGCGCCGAGCTCGGCATGCCCGCCGGCGAAGGCCGGCGCGCGGCCGTGATCGTCATCCACGAGATCTTCGGCCTGAACGACGACATCCGCGGCAAGGCGGAGCACTTCGCGGATGCCGGGTACGTCGCCCTTGCTCCCGATCTCTACAGCATCCTCGGCAGCAAGCCCATCTGCGTCGTCCGGGCCATGCTCAGTCTCCGGAAGCGCGAGGGCCCCGCGTTCGCGGGGCTCGAAGCCGCCCGGCAGTGGCTGGCGGATCGGCCGGATGTCGACCCTTCGCGCATCGGCGTTATCGGGTTCTGCATGGGCGGTGGCTTCGCCCTGGTCTTTGCGGCCAGGTCGCCGCTCGGCGCCGCGGCCGTCTTCTATGGCGATGTCCCGAAGGACGAAGGCGCGCTCGAAGGCGTCTGCCCGGTAGTCGCCGGGTACGGGGGCCGGGATGCCATCTTCGGTAAGCACGCGGAGCGCCTGGAAGACCACCTGAACGTGCTCGGGGTGGAGAACGATATCAAGCTCTACGCGGATGCGGGCCACGGCTACATGAGCGAGCACACGGGCGCGATGGCGAAGCTCTTGAGCTGGGGGCCGATGAAAGTCGGCTTCCGCCCCGAGGCAGCCGAGGACAGCTGGCGGCGCGTCGACGCGTTCTTCGCGGACCACCTCGGCGCGGGCTAGGCCGGGCGCGCCCGCGTTTGGGTCTGTGGCCCGACGGTTGCCCCCCGACGTCCGCGGTCTGAATCCCCTCGGGCGTGATCATCCATGACGCGCGCAACGCACGCGAAAGGGCATGCATCGTCCTGAGTGTTGGCTGAGCGCCCCCGGCTTCAAGCCGGGCAACGGCCGGCCGGGAGCTGCCGACGGCGCGGGCAAGCCCAGACTGGGATATCCCCAACTCCCCGCGACGGGTTCGCACCCGCTGCCCGAACTCGTACGCGGCGGCCGCCAGCGCGTATCCTTCCCGCGCTCCGGGGGAGGAGAACTTCGCCGCCCTGATGTCCTTCCAGGGGGTGGTCATTTCAATCCTCCTCTGCTGCTTCTTTCTCAGCCGAACGTCTCAGGGCGAGGCACCGCTCCATTGCCTCGACGGCGCGCCGGATTCCCTGCTGTTCTCGCGGCTGCTGCTTCCGGAAGCTCGTTCGCAGCACGGTGCGCCTGCCGCTCGCGATGAAGCAGGTGATCCGTATCTGCCTGGTGCCAGGGTAAAACTGAGTTCGGGGAGCTTCCCCTGGAGTTGGCGCGTGTACGGCTCCCCAAGGCGCGAGTCCGCCATTTAGCGGCTAATACCGCTCCTCCCGATCGGGCCCCTGCGGCTCCTGGAGCTTTACCACCAGCACCCTGTCCACCCGGCGGCCGTCCATCGCCATTACGCGGAACTGGTAGCCTGGTACGTCCACCCGGTCGCCGACCCGTGGGATGCGCCCGAGCTTCGTCATGATGAAGCCGCCCACCGTGTCGTAGTCCTCGTCGGCGAGCTCGGCGCCGGTCGCATCCTCGATATCGGCGATCAGGGCCAACCCGCTGACCAGCAGGTTTCCCGCAGGGAGCGTGCGCACGCTCTCGGGCCCCTGGCGCCCGCCCCCACCCAGCCACCGCCCAAGCAGCCGGTAGAGCACCTCGTCGGCCGTGAGGATGCCGCTCGTGCCGCCGTGCTCGTCGATCAACACAACGGTCTGGACCTGCTTTGCCCGCATCGCCTGCACCGCGACCTCCACGCTGACGGATTCGGGGATCGCCACCGCTGGCTGCACCAGCGAGCGCCAGTCGCGTTCGCCCCTCCGCACCAGCCGCAACAGCGCCTTCGCGTCGAGCATGCCCAGGATGTGGTCCAGGTCCTCCTCGAACACCGGGTACCGGGTGTGCTGGTGCCGCTCGACGATATCCAGCACCTCCTCGAGGGACGCCGCGGCATCGAGCGCCACCACCTCCGTCCGCGGCACCATGATCTGGTCGGCCTGGATCGCGCTGAACTCGAGGGCGCGCCGGGCCAGCATCAGCTCCGAGGTCGAAAGGAACCCGGCCCGCGCGCTCGCCTCGATCACCAGCTCCAGCTCTTCCGGTTCGAGTGATTCATCGTCACCCATCCGCGCCTGGATGCCGAGCGAGCGCACCACCAGGCCGCCGCTCTTGTGGAGGAACCAGACGAACGGCCGGAACACCCGCGAGAACACCGCCACCGGTACTGCCACGAAGAAGGCCACCTGCTCGGTCTTCGCGAGCGCGATCGACTTGGGCGCGAGTTCGGCGAAGATGATGACCAGCGAGGTCACGAGCAGGAAGGCGACGGCCGTCGCGGCGATGTTCGCCGTCCCTTCGCCCGCGAACCACAGGGCCTGGCCGATGGGTGGCTCGATGAGCCGCGCGAGCACGGGCTCGCCGATCCAGCCGAGCGCCAGCCCCGCCATCGTGATGCCGAGCTGCGTCGCCGCAATCGTGCCTTCCAGGTTCGAGAGGGTGTTGAGCAACAGGCCTGCCCGCGCGCGCCCGGCTCCCGCGAGCTGCTCGATGCGCGTCCGCCGCACACCGACAAACGCGAACTCGGCCGCCACGAAGAGCGCATTGAACGCGATAAGGAGGACCAGCGCCGCCAGCCCAAGGACAATCGACCACGTCTCTGACATGCGCTCATCATGAACCACGGCACGTCAGCGCGACATGGGGTGGGCGCCTGCCTTAGTGGAACATCGCGCGGTAGGCGCTGCTCGAAAGGAACTCCCGCAGCACCGACCGCGCGTGGATCGGCATCGCCAGCCCCTCCAGCTCACCGGGGGCGAAATAGCGGAACGCCTGGCCCTCGCCCACGACCACCTCGTCTTCCTCGATATCCGCATCCATGTAGTACACGTGGTAGAGGTCCGTGAGCGATGCCGGGAGGTCCGGTTGGCGGCGGTAGAGCTTGAAGAATTTCAGGTCCGGCAGCAGGTGCCCGGTCTCTTCCTCGAATTCGCGAAACGCCGCCGCATCCGGCGCCTCGCCCGCCTCGATGATTCCCCCGGGGATCGACCACTGGTCCGGGTAGCGGTCCGGCGGAAGGTCCGCATCGCGCAGCTGCAGCAGCACCCGGCCCCAGCGGTCGAGCTCGATCACCCCGACTCCGGTCGTGAACGGCTGGAGCAGCGCCACCGTGCCCCGGTAGGCGTCGCTCGCCACGAAGCGCTCGAGCAGGTCCCGGGTCCCCGGGTTGAGCGATAGCGACCCGAATTCCCCGGGGTGCCGGTACTGGAAGTCCAGCCCCTCGAACACCTGGATGCGCTCGCGCGGCACGATGTCGTCCGCGTAGAACACGTGGAGGACCTCCACCGCGAGGCCCTCAACGACGGCCGGCGTGACCGTCTCGAGGTAACGCAACCGCTCGAGGCGGACTCCCGTTTCCTCCTCGAACTCGCGAAGCGCTGTTTCACGCGGGTCTTCGCCGGGCTCGCGCCCTCCGCCCGGAGGCGTCCAGCGCCCGATCCCTGCCGGCGGCACATCGTCACTTCGCTGCTGCAGCAGGATGGAGCCATCGATGGCGACCAGGAACACGCAACTGCCCTCGGCGGCTTTCGCCACGAACCCTCCCCGGCGGCCGGAGCCGCGGAGCCATTCTCACGTCTCCACGCCGCTTCGGCCAGCCACGAGCGCTGTTTGCCATTTGCGACCAGGCGGGCTTCCCGCCTGCCGTCCCTTCACTCGCACGCGGCCCGCCCCTGGCTGCTGCTCGCGCCCGGCCCGGCCGGCCTGGTCCGCTGACGATGATCTCTGTCATGTTCGATCAGCTTGAATGCGTGCAATTTACGGGAGCTATGGCAGACTTCCGGCACCTCTTCACTCCCCTCCAGATCGGCTCGTTCACTGTGCGCAACCGCATCGTGAGCACCCCCCACCACACGCTCTTTACCGACGACGACGGCCTCCCTGGCTCCCGCGAGATCGCCTACTGGGTCTCCAAGGCCCGTGGCGGCATCGGCCTGGTGGAATCGCACGTCCACGGCATCCACTGGTCCATCGGCGATACCTTCGCCCAGCCCGCCGCGGTCGCGAAGTTCCGCGCCGCCACCGAAGCCATTCACGCGGAGGGCGCGAAGTTCATCGGCCAGCTCTGGCACCCCGGCGCCCAGGGCAACGCCGCCATCATCTCCCCATGGGCCCCTTCCCCGGTCCCCCAGCCCGATTCCTGGGCCGTCCCCCACGAAATGACCGCCAGCGAGGTCCGCGAAGTGGTGGCCGGCTACGCGCGGGGCGCCTCGGTCCTCCGCGAAGCCGGCGTCGATGGCGCTGAGATCCACGGCGCCCACGGCTACCTCATCACCCAGTTCCTCTCCCCGCTTTCCAACCGGCGGGACGACGACTACGGCGGCGATTTCGAACGGCGCATGACCTTCGCCCTCGAGATCATCGATGCCATCCGCGCCGAAGCCGGCCGCGACTGGACCGTCGGCATGCGCATCTCCGGGGACGAGATGACCGAGGGCGGCTACACCGCCGACGACTTCGTCCGCATGATCCCGTTCCTGACCGGTGGCGGCCAGCTCGACTACCTGAGCGTCAGCGTCGGCACCTATCGGTCGAAGGACACGGTCATCGCCCCTTCCCACTACCCCAACGGCGCCTTTGTATACCTCTCGGCCCTGGCCAAGGAAGTGCTCGATATCCCCGTGTTCTGCATTGGCCGCATCAACGACCCGGTCATGGCGGAGCAGATCCTGGCCGACCGCCAGGCCGACATGGTCGGCATGACCCGGGCCAACATCTGCGACCCCGAGCTGCCGCGCAAGGCCCGCGAAGGCCGGCTCGACGAAATCCGCCATTGCCTCGGCTGCAACGAAGGGTGCTGGGGCCACGTCGAAACCCTTCGCCCCATCAACTGCGCGTTCAACCCCTCCGTCGGCCGCGAGGAATACTGGGGCGACGTGCGCCGCACTGCCGCGGCGAAGTCCGTCGTCATCGTTGGCGGTGGTCCGGCCGGCTGCGAAGCGGCGCGGGTAGCCGCCATGGCGGGACACCGGGTCACCCTCTTCGAAGCCGGGTCCGAACTCGGGGGACAGACCCTCATCGCCGCCCGCGCGCCAGGCCGGTCCGACTGGGGCGAGGTCGGCCGCTACTTCACCGCCGAACTGCGCCGCCTCGGCACCGATGTGCGCCTCAACAGCCGGGCCGATGCCGCCGCCATCCGCGCGCTCGGCCCCGACCACGTGATCGTGGCGACGGGCGGCACGCCCCGCATCGCCGACGGAGTCGATGGCATCGACCTGCCCCACGTCTTCCAGGCGTGGGATGTGCTCAACGGCGCCGATGTCCCCGGCGAGCGCGTGTTGGTGCTCGATGACGAGCATCACATCCAGGCCGCCGGGGTAGCCGAGCACCTCGCCACGCAGGGCAAGCAGGTGGAGATCATCACCCGGGAGTTCCAGCTCGGCCCGCACATGGAGCCCAACACCCGGATGGCGACCCTGCGCAGGCTGGACGCCGCCGGCGTGAAGATCACCCCGACCACCTGGGTCCGGACCATCACCCCCGGGCAGGCCGTGCTTTACCACTTCTACAGCGAAAACGAGCGGGAGGAGCCCTTCGATGCCGTGGTCATGGCCTGTGGCATCCTCCCGGAGACCCGGCTGGTGGCCGACCTCGCCGCCCAGGGCATCACGGCCCGCGCCATCGGCGACTGCGCCGGGCCTCGCCGGCTCGAGATGGCTACCTTCGAGGGCCATCTCGCCGCCCGCGAAATCGACGGCGATGTCCCGCGCGATCGCCCGCTCATCTCCATGCCCCTCCGGAGAGGGTAGCGTGCCTCGCATCGTGGTGGTGCCGGCCGGCCCGGCATCAAGCGCGGCCAACCTCGGGCAGAAGTACGCCCGCGAAACGCGCTCCGAAGCCGATATCGTGCTGGCCGGGGAGAGCCCGCTGCCGCCCGGTGCGTGGCGCCTCGCCTACCGCGCGCCCGGCCCCGAAGCTGCCTGCCCGGCGGCGGCGCTTGCCCGGGTCGTTTCCGAAGGCGGCTACGAACTCGTGCTGTTCGATGACAGCTCCTTCGGCCGCGAAGCGGCGGCGCGGATCGCGGTCCGGGCGGGACTGCCGGTCATCGCCCAGGTCGTCGCCATTCGCGCCGGCCGCGAAGCGCCCTCGATTGTCCGCATCGCCGCGAATGGCACCCGTTCAGCCTCCCTGGCGCCGTGCGCGAGCCCGGCAATCCTGGTTGTGAGCAGCACCGTCGGTGGCGCGGAAGGCGCCGCGGGCACGGTCCGCGAATCAGCCGCCATCCATCCGGGCGGAGACCTGTCTCGCGCCCTCGATGTGATCGCCGAGGCCCGCCCCCACCCATCGGAGCTCGACGTGACCGAGGCGGATGTCGTGGTCGCCGGTGGCCGTGGCGCGGGTGGGCGCGAAGGGTTCGCGATGCTCGAGGAGCTCGCTGGCCTGCTCGGGGGCACGGTTGGTGCGTCCCGCGTCGCGGTCGATGCCGGCTGGATCGCCTACAGCCGCCAGGTTGGCCTGACCGGCAAGACCGTGGCGCCGCGTGTCTACATCGCCTGCGGTATTTCCGGCGCCCCCCACCACGTGCTGGGCATGCGCAACTCCTCGCTGATCGTCGCCATCAACTCCGACCCCCAGGCGCCTATCTTCCGCATTGCGCATGTCAGCGTGGTGGGCCGGGTCGAAGACGTGGTGCCGCAGCTGATCACTGAACTCCGCGGGCGCAGGGAGGCGCGTGCCACCGATGCGCGCGTTCTCGTCCGTTGAACGCCGCCGTCCTCCTCCGCGCTGTCGTCGATGAAGGGCTGGCCGGCGGCGTCCGTGGGAGCACCGTCGCGCTCGATGCGCCCTCGTGCGACGCCATCGTGTTGGCGCTGGGCGAGCGCTCGCTGGCAGGTGGTATGCTCCACGGCATTGCGGCCGGGCCGCCCGGCTGGGACCCCGCGCTGCGCGATGCCCTCGCGCTCGGCCTCGATAGCGTCTGTCGCGTCTGGGGCGAGGAGGCCGTCGAGGGTGATGTCCTCGTCCATGCGGAGGCCCTGGCCGCCGCCCTTCCCGCTGGTGTCGCGCTGGTCATTGGGGGGTCCGCCGCTTCCGACCACGGTTCCGGCCTTCTGCCCTTCGCCATCGCCGAGCGCCTGGGCTGGCCCGCCATCGAGAACGTCACCGCCATGGGAAGCCTCGGCGGGGTCGCGGTCGTGCAGGTGCGCGCCCGTGGCGGACGCCGTCTCACCTGTCGCCTGCCCGAACGAGCGGTGCTGGTGGCCGCACCGGGCCAGAGGCTCCCGTACCCGGCCGTCGCGCGCAAGCTCGCGGCCAGGAAGGCCGCCATTGCCGAGTTCGCCCCCGCGGCCGGACCCGGCCGGGCGGCCCGCTGGCGCATCGAGGGTTATGGGCCGGCCCGGCCGGTGACCCGCCACCTGCTCCGGCCCTCGGCCTCGGCAAATGCCGGCGGCCGGCTCCGCCAGCTCATGTCCGGCGGCGCCGGCGCCTCATCCGGCGCGAGCGCTTCGCTCAATGCTGGCGAGGGCATCGCGGTCCAGCTGGCCGACCTCCTGGCCAGGGAAGGCCTGCTCGACTGAACGCCAATTTCGCACGCCCGTGATCCCTGTCGCGGGTTGGCACCTTCGATTGGGCGGAGGAGTCTCACTCATCGGCCTCCCTGGAAACTTGTGCGTTATGTCCAGCTCCAGCGAAGGCTCGCCATCGGGTCGCGGCGCCGCCGCCTGGCGCGGGGCGCGGGACGGCGACCTCATGCGGGTCGTCAACGGCCTCGCCCCGTTCGGGGTCCGCGGCAGGGTCTCGCCGCCGGTAAAGCCCGGCCGGCTTGTCTCGTACCACGGCCGGGCCAGCTTCCGGTGCCGGAATTCGAGCGGCGCAAACGAACTGGAGCCCGGCATGTCAAGGAGATCGGCTCCGCCGGCGGCTACGGCTACATCCAGCATCCCGGCGCCGAGTGGGAGCCGATCCCCTCCGACCGGCGGGTCCGGCCCCGATTTCGAGAAGGTCCAATCCCGGGGGCCAGGCCTGGCTGGTCTGGCTTGCCAACGCTCCGGTCACCCGGTCCCCGGCCCCATCCTTCCCAGCAGGAAGTCCCGCAGGCCGGCCACGGTGGCCCTGGCCAGGTCGGGCCGCCCTGCCCGCAGCCACAACGCCAGCCGCGCCACCCGCGTGGCCAGGTAGTAGGCGAAGAACACCGCGAACCGCACCCGCCCGAGGTGCTTCCGCATCAGGTACGGCCGGTTCCGCGCCAGGTAGTAGCAGCCGAAGGCCGACGTCTGCCCTCCGAGGGTCGCGCCCTTCTGGTGGAACACCACGGAGGCGGGCTCGTAGAACAACCGGTATCCGCCCTCGATCGCGCGCCGGCAGAAGTCCGTGTCGTCGTAGTACACGAAGAACGCGTCGTCGAGCAGGCCGACATCGTGGAAGGCCGAAACCGGCACCAGGAGGCAGGAAAGGTTCGCTGTGCTCACCGCGTGGGCGTAGGCATCGCCAGGCCCCTCTGGCCGCCCGAGCACCCGCTTCCGCCACGTCCCCCGCCACCAGTCGAACTCGCCCACCGAGTCATCGAGGATCCCCGGCCGGCCCGCGAGGTATGTCTTCGGCGCGACCATCGTGTGGCGGTCCGCCAGCCGCACCAGCGGTTCCAGGAACCCGGGAGTCACCTCCGTGTCGTCGTTCAGGAAGAGCACGTAGTCCACGCCCTGCAGATCGCGCAGGCGCAGCAGGGCGCGGTTGCACGCCCCCGTGAAACCCTCGTTGTGTTCGTTCTCGATCACCCGCGCATCGGGCCGGCGCTCGCGCACCAGGCGGGCGGAGCCATCCCCCGAGGCGTTGTCGACCACCCAGAGCGACCAGTCCGGGTAGGTGATCCGTTCGAGCGCGTCGAGGTAGGCGGGCAGGTGGCCGGCGGCGTTCGTGGTGACGGTGAGGACCGCAACGTGGGGGGATCGGTTCATCCGGCCGGGGGCTCCCCGGCGGCATCGGCCTCGCCCCTGGCCTGCTTCTCCGCGAGCAGCCGCCTGTATTCCGGGTGTTCGCTGAGCGCCTCGTCGAACCGTTCCTTCGCCTCCGGCGATGTCGCGATCAGCTCCTCGATGCCGTCTTCAAGCGCCCGGCGAATCTCGGGCGATGTCTCGGCGAGCCGTTCGACGTGCAGGCCCACGATCCTCCGCGGCTCGCCGATGGCGACCATCCGCCCCCGCTCCATCAGCGCGGCGCGGTCGCTGAAGCGTTCCACGGCCGCCAGGTCGTGCGAAACCATCACGATGGTCACTCCCCTCTGCTGAAGCCTGGCGATGTGGTCGTAGCACTTTTCCTGGAAGCGGGCATCGCCCACCGCGAGTACCTCGTCGACCAGCAGGATTTCTGGTTCCATGAACGCGGCGATGGCGAACCCCAGGCGCACGTACATGCCCGAGGAGTACGTGCGCATCGGCTGGTCGATGAACTCCCGCAGCCCGGCGAATTCCACGATTGCGGGCAGGAGCGACTCGATCTGGGCGCGGGTCATACCGATGAGGAGCCCGTTCAGGATGGCGTTTTCGCGCCCGCTCACCTGGGGATGAAAACCGCTGCCGAGCTCCAACAGCGTGCTCACGCGCCCGTGCGTCTCGACGGTCCCGGCGGTGGGGCGCGAAAGGCCAGCCAGCAGCCGGAGCAGCGAACTCTTGCCGCTGCCGTTCGCCCCGATGATCGAGAAGAACTCGCCCCGCCGGACATCGAACGAGACATCGCGCACGGCCCACAGGTCGCGGTTCTGGTGGGCGCCGCGCCAGGCGCGCAAGGGGTGCACGAGCATCGTCTTCAGCTCCTGCCCCGGCCCCACCAGGTGGAAGCGCTTCGAAACGCCGCGCACCGACACCGCGACCGGCCCTTCAGATTGCATCGGCGAACGCGTCCTCGAGCCGGCGGAAGGTGAACCAGCCGACTGCCAGCATCACCACGGTGAGGCCGGCCGAGATGCCCAGGCCGGCCCCCGGGAGTTCACCATCGAGCAGGATTGCCCGCCAGCCCTCGGCCAGGGGCGCCAGGGGGTTCAGGTGGATGACCCACTCGTAGTTATCGGGCACCCGGTCGGCGGCGTAGATGATCGGCGTGGCATAGAAGAGCAGGCTCATGAGCACGTCGGTGATGTGCTCCAGGTCGCGGAAGAACACCGTCACGCTTGCCACGAAGAGCGATGCGCCGAGGATGAGCGCAAGCTGGAGCGCGAACACCAGCGGCAACGCCAGCCACTCCAGCGCGGGCTCGTGTCCGGAGGCGATGAGGAAGCCGGCCAGCACCGGCAGCGAAAGCACGAACTGCATCGTGTTGGCCAGCACCGCGCTCGCGGGCAGCACCGCCCGGGGGAAGTGCACCTTCTTCAGCAGCCCCGCGTTGCCGACGAACGTGGTGGTGGCCGCCTGGATGGACCCCTGGAACCAGAACCAGGGGAAGAGCCCGGCCAGCAGGAACGCGGCGGTAATCCCGGTGCCCAGGACCTTGCCGAGCGCGAAGCTCAGGATGAGCCCCAGCGCCAGGGGCCGCGCCAGCGACCAGGCCCAGCCGAAGACGCTGCCCTGGTAGCGCAGGCGAACGTCGCGGCTCGTGAGCGCCGCCACCAGCTCGAGCGACGAGCGAAGGCTGCGCTCGCCCGGCCTTCGCAGTGCCAACGTCCCGGTTGTCACACGCGCAGTATGCCCGCCACCACGGTTATCCGTTAGCGCGGCGAGTGGCCTACGTTTGCGTCACGCGGCGGAGGAAGTTCCGCGCGCGCTCCGTCCTGGGCGCGCCGAAGAACTCCGCCGGCGGCGCCTCC
>DAOKYT010000027.1:0-31358 GCA_035326025.1 Tepidiformaceae bacterium | reverse complement strand
TCTGCCGCCACAGATCCGCAGGTTCAATCACCGATCCGAACACGCTCAACCTCCGCCCCCCCCCCGGACCGGGCGCCAGACGCCTTCCCGCCGAGGAGCAGGGGCAGGGTAATCACATTCCGGCGCCCGAATCAAGTCCATTTCGGTTAAGGTGCGCCAGCGTCGGGAGACCATCGCCGGGGCGGAAGTCCGCCGCCGAGCGTCAGGTCCTCCCCTCACAGGTTCCGCCGGAGGTAGTCGAGGACGCGGCGCTCCTGGTACTCCATGCCCTTGAGGTCGCGGGGCATGTGGCGCTCTTCCGGGAAGATGAGCAGGTCGTAGTCCTTGCCGGCGGCGGTGAGCGCGACGATGAGCCGGGCGGTGTGCCGGAAGTGGACGTTCTCATCGACCATGCCGTGGACGAGGAGGAGCTTGCCCTGGAGCTTCGCGGCGTGGGTGAGGACGGAGCTATCGTGGTAGCCCTCGGGGTTGGATTGGGGCGTGCCCATGTAGCGCTCGGTGTAGCCCGTGTCGTAGCCGTCCCAGCCGGTCACGGGGGCGCCCGAGACGCCGGCCTTGAAGACCTCCGGGGCGCGCATCATGGCCATGCAGGTTATGTAGCCGCCGTAGCTCCAGCCGTAGATGCCGGCGCGCGAGCCATCGACATAGGGCAGGGCGGCCATGTGGCGCACGCCGGCGACCTGGTCGTCGACCTCGACCGTGCCCATGCGGCCGGCGATGGCGGCTTCGAAGGCAAGGCCACGGTTGGCGCTGCCGCGGTTATCGAGCTTGAAGACGACGTAGCCCTGCTGGGCCAGGTACTGGGCCCGAAGGTCGATGGTGAGCATCCAGTCGTCGGCGACGCGCTGGGCGTGGGGACCGCCGTAGACCGAGACGACGAGGGGGTAGCGCCTCCCGGGTTCGAGCACCGGTGGGCGGTAGACGGCGCCGTGGAGGAGTGTCCCATCGGCGGCGGGGAGGCTGGTGAACTCCGGCGGTTGCAGGCCGAGCGCCGCGGCTTCGGCGCCTTCGTTGGCGAACAGGTCCGCCATGGGGGCGCCGGTCACATCGCGGAGGGCGACACGGGGACCGTGATCGAGGCTGCTCCACGAGTCGATGAAGCGGTCGTTCTTCGGCGAGAGGACTGCGCCGTGCCAGCCGCGTTCCTGCGTGAGACGGACCATTTCGCCGCCGTCGAGCGGGACCGCGTAGAGGTGGCGTTCGAGGACGGAATCCTTCGTGGCCACGACGAAGGCCAGGCGCTGGTCCTCGTCCACGCCCACCAGGCTGGTGACCACCCATTCGCCGCCGGTGAGCTGGCGGACGCGCTTGCCATCGGGGGCGTGGAGGTAGAGATGGCAGAAGCCGGACTCCTCGCTCAGCCATGCGATGCTGCTGTCGGAGAGGAAGCGGGTATCGCCGTAGAGGTTGATCCACGGCTCGCGGTGCTCCCGGATGAGCGTGGTTGCCACGCCGCTGGCATCGAACACGTCGAGGCGGAGCGTGCGCTGGTCGCGCGAGAGGACCTGGGCGGTAAGCGCGCCATCCGGGCGCCAGCCGACGCGGGCGATGTAGATATCGCGGTCCGGCCCGAGGTCCATCCAGGTGGTGGCGCCGGACTCGAGGTCGACCACGCCCAGGTCGAGGTACGCGTTGGGCCGGCCGGCAAAGGGGTAGCGGTGGGGCTCGGTCTCCACCTCGTCCTTGCCCTGGTGGACGATGGCGTAGTCGGGGATGTGGCGCGAATCAGCGCGGATGAACGCGATCCTCGAGCCGCCGGGGCTCCACCAGAAGCCGCGGTCGCGGTCGAGTTCCTCCTGGGCGATGAACTCGGCGAGGCCGTTCGTCAGGGCCGGTTCGGCGCCAAAGGTGAGCCTGCGCGGCTCGCCGCCCGTCACCGGGAGCACCCAGAGATCGTTGTCGCGGACGAAGGCGACGCGGGTGCCATCGGGGCTGAGGTGGGGGTCGATGGCGCCGGCCGAGCCGTCGATTTCGCGCATCTCGCTGCCATCGATGCTGACCCAGAGACGGCCGCCGCCGGGGACAAGGAGCACCTGCCCGTCCGACTTCGAGGCGAACTGGTAATCGGTCACGCCGAGTTCGCGCAGGCGGGCGCGTTCGCGGCGGAGTTCCTCCTCGCGGGAGAGGTCGCGTTCGCTGGTGGAGGAGGGTGGGGGGCCGGCCAGGACGGTGCGCTCGCCGGTCGCGAGGTCGTACCGCCAGAGGCTGCGGACGAGGCTGCCCTCGGCACTGAACAAGTAGGTCACGCCACCGCCATCCGGGGTGAATCCGAGGTGGCCGGGGACGACGGTGCCGGGGCGGGGGAAGGTGGCGACCCGGGTGATGGTGAGCGATTCGTAGGGCCGGGTCATCGGCTGTGGGCCTCCGCGCGGAGCGCTTCGATTTCGGGGATGGACTTCGGGATGGCGCCACTGAGCACGTCGGCCCCGGTTTCGGTCACGAGCACGTCGTCCTCGATGCGGATGCCGCCGGCATCGAGGAGGGTATCCACCCGGTCCCAGTCCACGGCGTCGCGGTACTGTTCACGGCGGGCCGGGGCGGTGAGGAGCGCGCGGATGAAGTAGATGCCCGGCTCGATGGTGACGACGTAACCGGGCTGGAGGGGCAAGTCGGCGCGGAGCCACTTCAGGCCGAAGCGGTCGCTGGGTGTGCGGCCCTTCAGGCAGCCGCCGGCATCGTGGGTGGCGAGGCCGAGCATGTGGCCCAGGCCGTGGGGGAAGAACAGGGCGTGGGCGTCGCGCTCGACGAGGCCGGCCGGGTCGCCGCGAAGGATGCCGAGGTCGACAAGCCCCGCGGCGATGTGGGCGGAGGCGGCGAGGTGGAGGTCCCGGTACTCGACGCCGGGGCGGACAGTGGCGATGGCGGACTGCTGCACGTCGAGCACGAGCTGGTAGAGGTCGCGGTGGATGCCCTCGAAGCGGGTGCTGGCGGGAAACGTGCGGGTTACGTCGCTGGCGTAGCCTTCCCACTCGGCGCCTGCGTCGATGAGCACGAGCTCGCCATTGCGAAGCTGACGGGCGGTCGGGGAGAAGTGGAGGACCGCCCCGTTCGAACCCGTGCCAACGATGGAGCCATAGGCGGTGCGCTCGGCGCCGTGGCGGAAGAACTCGGCTTCGAGCTCGATCTGCAGCTGGCGCTCGGACATGCCGGGGAGGGCCGTTCGGAGGGCGAGCAGGTGGCCGCCGCGAGACGCATCGGCGGCGGCGCGCATGAGAGCGACCTCGGAAGGGTCCTTGGAGCGGCGTGACTCCGCGACCTGTTCGCCGAGGCGAGTTGAGAGGCTGTGATCAACATCGAGCTCGAGGGCGGCCCAGCTTTCGATGCCGTAGCCGGCCGGGCGATAGGTGATGTCGTCGTTGCCAAGGATGGCCAGGGCCTCGCCGCGCCGGTGTTCGAGCCAGGCGCGCAGGCCGGGGAGGGGCCGGACCGGGAGGCCGGTGGCCCCGGCGAGGGCCTCGAGGTCTTCGCCGTCGCCCACCCAGACGCGGTCTTCGAGACTGGGAACGGGTGCGAAGAGTACCCAGCCTTCCGCCGGGTCGAAGGCGAGGCAAGCGCCGGGGGTCCTGGCGCCGGCAAGGTAGGTGAACTCGGGGTGCGCGTGGAAGTCGTGGAACTGGTCGCTACCGGGGATGGGGACCGGGAGGCCGGCGGGGATAAGGACGGCGGCGCGGGCGAGGTCCCAGGAGCGCGCGATGGCCTGGCGGCGAGAGCGAAGGCCGGCGGGCGACTGCATCCGTTGAGTGTATGCGGCGCGGCGGGATCAGTTGTAGTTGGCGGCAGCTTCGCGGAGGGCGGCGGCAACCGACTCGCGCAAGCCGGCGGGTTCGATGACGGTGGCGTTGGCTCCCCAGCTGAGCACCCAGGGCGTGAATTCGAGCAGGCTGGGGAGGGCCACCTCCAGGCGAACGCCGCCGCCGGGCAAGTCTTCGAGGCGCTGCGTGGGGTGCCAGTAGCTCTCGCGGATGCGGGTGGCGACGGTGGGCGAGAAGTCGACCTTGACGCTGTGGTGTTCCTCGCCAAAGACGACACCGCCCCAGCTGTGGCGCAACCGGCCGGCGATTTCGTCGACGTTCGCGGGGGTGAACTCACGCGGGGTAACCTCGACGTCGCTGATGCGGTCGACCTTGAAAATGCGGACGGAGTTGTGTTCGGAGCTGAAACCGGCGACATAGGTGCCGCTCTGGGTGTGGTCGAGGATGTACGGGTCGAGGTCCGTGGTGCGAGGGCCCCCGGCCGCGGCCGACCGGTAGGTAATGGTGGCGGTGCGGCAGGCCGCCCAGGCCTCGGTGAGACGGCGGACGACTTCGATGTACTGCATGTTGGCCGGGAGTTCGGCGTACTCAGCAACCGTGCGGCGCATGTGGCTGGCGACTGCGTCGGGAAGGGCATCGGCGATCTTCTCCAGAGCGGCGATGCCGTCGGGGTCGCGCTCATCGGCGGAGCGAAGCATGAGGCGGGTGGCGAAGTAGACGGCACGGGCCTCGTGGAGGGTGAGGCGCACCGGCCCGAAGACCATGTTCGCCCCTTCCATGATGCGCCAGCGGCGGTTTTCGTAGATGAGAGGGACGTTCAGCTCGGAATCGAGCGCGAGGAGGTCGCGCTGGATGGTGCGCTGGCTGTAGCCCAGTTCGCGCGCGAGTTCGGAGGCGCTGAGGTTGCCCCGCTTCACGAACAGGTCGCGAATGCGGATAAGCCTGGTTGAGCGCCTGGTCTGTTCGGTCATACCGCTCACCTCGTAGCGAGTGACTTGCTCCCCGGGGAGTTGGGGGAGAGTACGTCGCCTTCGCGACAAAATATGTCGCGGAGTGGACTCCACCATTCGTGTTGCGTGAATTTTCTGTCGGCCGCGACATTGGGTAAAGGCGACAGTTGCTTCGTATGTCGGCGCCGGGCGGGGCGAAAGCGACCAAAGCGGCGGAGTCGCCTAGGATCGGAGGGTATGCCAGGAACACGGGACTTTGGCCCACTCATCCACATCTCGGCTGAGGCTATCGGCCAGCCAGGCCAACGCAGGTTCCGGCTGCGGGTGATGAACGACGCCGGAGAGAGCGCCTCGCTCTGGCTGGAGAAGGAACAACTTGCGGCCCTGGGCGACGCGATCGAGACGGTGCTGAAGGACGAGGCCTATACGTACCAGCCGGTGGCTCCCGACGACGCCGCGCCAGAAGCGGTGCTGCCGCTGGACCCGACGGTCGACATCCAGCTGGCGCAGCTTTCCATGGGCGTGAACACGGAGGCGCGGCGGATTGTGCTGATCTGTGCCGATAGCCCGGCGGGTGCGGAAGAGACGCGGGGCGTGACGATGGAGTTCGATTACCGGCGCGGGTTCGAGCTGCGCCGGCAGATAGCCGAGGTGGTGTCGGCGGGCCGGCCACCGTGCCCGCTCTGCACGGCGCCAATGGACCCCTCCGGCCACGTGTGCGTGCGAACGAACGGGCACCATCCACACTAGGACCTGTCCTCAATTTCCTTTGGCGTGGCGCAAGGCTATGTTCGATGAAGCGGGCACCGCAGGCGTTTCCAGGCGCTTCGGCCCCCTGTCGTGGGACGTGCCTGGCGGCTGTTCACAGGTGCGGAGGCGCTTGCCATGGGACGGGGCGGTGGAATTGCGTGGACAGCATGAGAGCGATGGACGACAGCCTTGAGCCAACGACACTCTGGAGTCCTCCCGTTGCAGCTCGGGCGCGTCCGCGGCCGCTCGCCGCGTGGGCCCGCGCGACAGCTGACCGAGCACGGCTACGCCGCGGACGGTGAGTCTTGTGAAGACTCCATTTCCCCAGTATCCGACGGTCGGCCGGCCCCCTGTTTCTCCGTGTCGCGAGCCTCTATGCGGTCTTCGCGTGGGGGCCCACGAACCTCGATGCAACGATGCGACGCAGGAGCGGGCATGCGACCAGCCGACGCCGCTCGAAGACACGGCGCCGGCCGGGCATCGGCCACCTGGGCCAGGACGGGGAGGAATTGGTGGAGGGTTGGATGCGCGGGGGCGAACGATTCGGGGGCTGCCGGGCAGTCCGGCTATCGGCGAACCAGCCCGGCGCGGGTGCTTCCAGCAGCTCGCGCCCCCGGCACAATGACAAAAGGCCGCCCGGCCGGGCGGCCTGTGCGGTCTGGCTGGTAGCGCGTAGGGGATTCGAACCCCTGATCTCCGCCTTGAAAGGGCGGCGTCCTGGGCCTCTAGACGAACGCGCCGCGGGACGTCCAGCGTAGCACGACCCGGCGGTAAGGATCACGCCGCGACGCCGGGAGCGGTTGCGCCGGGATTCCGCCGGGGAAGGGAGGGCAGCAGGCCCTGTCATTGCTGAAGACACGACGGAGGTGAGCCTGCATGGCCCCAAGTGAAGTAACGGCGCCCGTGGAGATCCTGGAAGGGGCGACAGCCGGGGGTAGCGCCGGGAAGATTGCCGGGATGCGGAGCGGCGGGCAGGGGCGCTCTGGCAGCCAAGGCAATTGGAGATGCCGCCACCCGCCGCCGCCAATCAAGCCGGGTGGGGCAGCTCCTTGAGGCGGAGCTTGCGCGGGATTGCCTCACATCCTGGGCGACTCGCGGCGCCACCGGACCGGCAGAGCGGAAGGCGATGCCCTCACCCTCCGCTCTGCCGAAGAGCAGGCCGATCGAAGGGCCGGACCGGCTCACTCTGCCCGGCAATCTTCGGATGCTGCCGGATGCGGGTGGGCAGAATGTTGAAGTCCGCTTGACAGCCTTTTTCGCGGCTTTCTACGATGCCCGTGGACGCCCTCGTTGCGTCCCTTATGCGTACCAAATCAGAGCCTCCCAGTACGTCCCCCGGTTCCAGCCCTGGCCGCCAATGGCGGTGCGCTGAAGGAGGGGCGCGATGAGCCGCCTTGGCGTTGTCGTGCTCGCCGCCGGCCTGGGCACCCGCATGAAGTCGGCACTGCCCAAGGTGCTTCACCCGGTGTGTGGCGTGCCCATGGGGCAGCATGTCATCGAAGCTGCCCGCGTGCTCGAACCGGCGCGGCTGGTCGTGGTGGTCGGCCACGAGGCAGAACGGGTGCGTGCTCTGCTGGCCGGACCCGGCATCACCTTCGTCGAACAGACCGAGTTGCTGGGCACCGGGGATGCGGTGAGACGCTGCGAGTCCGCGCTGGCCGGCTGCAACCGCGTGATGGTGCTCAACGGCGATTGCCCGCTGATCACCGCTAGCCTGCTGCATGAGCTGGACGAGGCGCTGGACCGCTCTGGCGCGATGGCCTTCGTTTCGTGCCAGGTGGACGACCCGGGCCGCCTCGGGCGCGTGGTCCGCGACGCCAGTGGGGCCGTCAAGGCGGTAGTGGAGGCCGCGGAGTACGAAGGCCCCGGTGGCCCTGCCGAGATCAACGCGGGGCAGTACGTGTTCGATGCCGGCTGGCTCTGGCGAACACTCCCACAGGTGCCGATGAGCCCGAAGGGCGAGTACTACCTCACGCACCTTGCCGGCGCGGCCGCGGGGCTGCGTCCCGCGGTCACGGTAACCGCGCCGGCTGCGGAGGCGCTTGGTGTCGACGATCGGGTGAAGCTGGCGGCAGCCGAGGCCCTCATGCGTGCCCGGATCCTTGAGGCGCACATGCTCGCCGGGGTGACCATTACCGACCCCGCGACCACCTACATCGACGCATCCGTGCGCGTCTCACAGGACGTGACCATCCTCCCGGGTTGCCACCTCCAGGGCGCGACGAGCATCGAGACGGGCGCCATCATCGGGCCCTCGACGGTCCTTGCGAACGCCACGATTGGTGCGGGCACCGTTGTCCGGGCGTCGGTCGTCGAGGATTCGCGCGTTGGTGCGCGGTGTAGGGTGGGCCCGTTCGCGCACGTGCGCGGGAATGCCTCCATCGGCGATGACTGCGAACTGGGCAATTACGCCGAAGTGAAGAACTCGACGCTCGGAAATGGCGTGAAGATGCACCACTTCAGCTACATGGGCGATGCCGACATCGGCGACCGGGCGAACATTGCCGCCGGGTCGATCACCAGTAATTTCGATGGCAGCCGCAAACACCGGACGACCATCGGCGCGGACGCGTTCATCGGATGTGACACGCTGCTCATCGCGCCGGTGACCATTGGCGCGGGGGCATACACCGCAAGCGGCGCCGTGGTGACCCACGATGTCGAGCCGGGACAGACGGTGGCGGGAGTCCCCGCGCGTCCGTTCGAGCGCAAGGAGCGGCCAGAGTGAACACGGACCCTGCCAGTAGACGCGCCAACGCCACCGGCATGCCGCTTCCCACCAGGGGGCCATGCTGACCATGGACATCGAGACCATCGCAACGATCGTCGCCGTGGTGCTGCTCGGTCTCGTGCTCGGGGCGGTGGCCGCAACGGAAGCAGCCCTCGAACGGGCGAACGACGTACGCATCCAGGCGCTGGCCGCGCGTGGGAACCGGCAGGCGCGGCGCATAGCCCCGAGCGTTGGCGCGCCGGGCCGCTTCCTCGGTGCAATCACCGCCGCGCGGGTGCTTTGCGCCACCGTGATCCTGTCCCTCTTCGCCTACCTGGGCGCGCGCGAGTATTCGCCGTTCGTGGGCGCCGTGGGCTTCGGCATGATCGGCGGCACATACGTCGCGTTCATCCAGCTGACGGTTGGCATGGTGGTGGCGCGGGCACCGGAGTACGCGGCGCTCCGCCTCTCGGCCGTCGCACGGATCACGAGGATCGTGTTCGCCGTCCCGGCGTTCATCCTCGGGCTGCCGTCGACGCTGGTGGCGCGATCGATTAGCGCGGTCACACCCGATGCCGATACCGACATCCTCTCCCTGGTCGAACGCGAGGAAGCGGCAGGCGGGGTAGAGGAACAGGAACGCCGCATGATCCGCGGGATCATCGCGCTCGAGGACAAGACCGCCCGGGAGATCATGGTGCCGCGGATCGACATGGCGGTTGCGGATATCGAGGACTCCGTGGGCGATGTGGCGCGCATCGTCACCGAACGCGGATTCAGCCGCGTGCCCGTCTACCGCGAAAACATCGACGACATCGTGGGCATCGTCTACGCCAAGGATCTGCTGCGGGCGATGGGGAATGGAGGCACGGACCGGCCGCTGACCGACCTGCTGCGCGAACCCTTCTTCATCCCTGAGTCGAAGCGCCTCGATGAGCTCTTGACTGAAATGCAGGCCCGGCGGGTGCATATGGCCATCGTGGTCGACGAATACGGCGGGACCGCCGGCCTGGTGACCATCGAGGACCTGCTTGAGGAGATCGTCGGCGAGATCGAAGACGAATACGATGTAGCCCGCCCGCCGATGGAGGTGATCTCCGAGGACGAGGTCGTCCTCGATGCCGGGACGAGCACCGGTGTCCTGAAGGATCTCTTTGGGTACGAGGTCGAATCGGAGGACTTTGACACGGTCGGCGGCTTCCTCATCCACCAGCTCGGCCGGTTACCGGCCGTGGGCGACGAGGTAGAGGCCGACGGGCTCACGCTCCGCGTTCTGAGCATGGCGGGCCGGCGGGTGCGGCGGCTGCGCGTCTCCCGCGCACGAGAGGTACCGGAGGGGGCGTTGCCACAGTAGCGAGCGGACATGCGACAATCCCGAACCGTGACACAACATCCGGAGCTACCCTACTGGCTCGCCCTGCGGCGGGCCGGGCTTGGGAGCACCAACTTCGCGCTGCTGCTCGCGCGGTTTGGCACCATCGAGGCTGCCTGGAACGCCCCGCCCGAGGCTCTCGGCGCGGCGGGCGTCGACCCCCAGTACGTGCGGGCCATGGCAAAGGCACGAGCATCGTTCGACCCCGAGCGCGAACAGCAACTGCTTGAGCAGCACCAGACACGCGCCATCACGTGGCTCGACGTGGACTACCCGGCGAACCTGCGCGACATCCCGCAGAGCCCGCCCGTCATCTTCGTGCGGGGCACGCTGGGTCCGCAGTTCGAGCAGGCCGTGGCGGTCGTGGGCACACGCCACGTCACGCCCTACGGGCGGCAGGCCGCGGAGCACTTCTGCGAAGCGCTCGCCCGGGCCGGGGTCGCCATCATCAGCGGCCTGGCGCGCGGCGTGGACGCCATCGCGCACCGGGTAGCGCTGGAGCATGGCGCGGCGACGGTTGCGGTGCTGGCGGGCGGCATCGACCAGGTCTACCCTCGCGAGAACGCCGGTCTGGCGGACCGGATCGTTGCGCAGGGGTGCCTCGTGAGCGAATACCCCGTGGGCATCCCGGCGCGGCGCGACTACTTCCCGCGGCGGAACCGCATCCTCTCGGGCCTTGGGCGGGCAACGCTGCTGATCGAGGCTGGGGAGGGGAGCGGAGCGCTCCACACGGCGAACTGGGCATTCGAGCAGGGGCGTGACGTGTTCGCGGTGCCGGGGAGCATCTTTTCGCGCCAGAGCCAGGGCACGAATCAGCTCATCCGGGAGAATACGGCGAAGCTGGTCGCGACGCCGGATCAGCTTTGCCAGGAGCTGAACCTCCTGACCACAGCCAGCCAACTGCCGTTAACCCGGGTGCGGGCCGAACCGTTACAGGAGCGCGGGGGCGAGAGCATCACGGTCGATGACCCGGTGTTGCAGGCGCTCTCGGCGGGTCCCCGCCACGTGGATGAAGTGGCCCGCGCGGCCGGGTTACCGGTCGCGCGCGTCAGCAGTTCGCTGCAGCTGTTCGAACTGCAGGGGAGGGTGAGGCAGACCGCGCCGATGACCTACGCGCTGGTCTGAGGGCGGCTGCCTTTCCGGGTCCCTCTGGACAGAGCGGAGAATCGCTCACTACCCTCGAAATACCGCGCTGGCCGTGTCCAGCGCCGAAAAGGTTGAACCACATTGGCTACAGCGACAGCAACAACGGGCAAAAGCACCGCGAAGGCCGCGCCCCGGACCACCCGGAAGCAGCCGCAGCCGGCCGCGCCCTCGAACGGGCGGAGCCGGCGCAGGCATGCCCCGAACCTGGTCATCGTCGAATCTCCCACGAAGGCGCGGACGGTCAAGAACATCCTCGGCGATGACTATGAGGTGATCGCCTCCGTGGGCCACGTGCGGGACCTCCCGCCGTACGGCTATGGCGTCGAGGACATCGAGTCCATGAACTTCACGCCGAAGTACGTGGTGGTGAAAGACAAGCGCCGCGGGGTGGATAAGACCGAGGTGGTGTCGGAGATCGCCGCCGCGGCGAAGGCAGCCGACCGCGTCTTTCTTTCCACCGACCCCGACCGGGAAGGCGAAGCGATCGCCTGGCACATCAAGGAAGCGGCCGGCATCCCCACGGAAAAGGCCACGCGCGTCGTTTTCCATGAAATCACCCGGCCGGCCATCGAAGCGGCATTTGCCGAGGCGCTGGGCCAGCAGGTGGACGGGAGTGCCGACCACCACCGGAAGGCCCCCGGAAAGATCGACATGCACCTGGTAGACGCTCAGCAGGCCCGCCGCGTTCTCGACCGGCTGATCGGTTTCCCGCTGACCTGGTTCGTGCAGAAAAAGGTGAGCCGTGGCGCGAGCGCGGGCCGCGTGCAAAGCGTGGCGCTCGGGCTCATCGTGAACCGGGAGAAGGAGATCCGTGACTTCCGGCCCGTGGAGTACTGGACCATCCACGCCGGGCTGGCGAAGCAGGGCCGGGCCTTCGAGGCGGAGCTCACCAAGTTCGCCGAGGGGCCGAAGGGGGCCAAGCTCAAGCCGCCGTTTACCAGCGCCGGGCCCGCCATTCCCTCGGAGGAGGCGGCAAACGAGCTCCTGGCGAAGCTGCGCAGGTCGGCATTCCACGTGGCCAACGTGGCGCGCGGCGAGAAGAAGCGCTCGCCTCTGCCACCGTTCACCACCAGCACGTTCCAGCAGGCAGCGGTGAACCGGCTTGGCATGAGCGCCGCCCGCGCGATGAGCATCGCACAGGAACTCTACGAGGGTGTTGGCGGCCAGGGCCTCATCACCTACATGCGCACCGATTCGCTCAACATCTCTCCGATCGCCCGGCTCCAGGCGCGCGATTTCGCCGCCCGAACGTGGGGAAGCGAGTACATCCCGGCGAAGGAACGCGTGTATGTCACGCGCTCACGCGGGGCCCAGGAGGCGCACGAGGCGATCCGGCCGACGAATCCCTCCGCGACACCCGAGAGCCTTCGCGGCGTATTGAGCAACGACCAGCTGCGCGTCTACACGCTCATCTGGCAGCGCTTCATGGCGAGCCAGATGAGCGATGCACGGTACGCCACCGTAACCGTCGATATCGAGGCCCGCGAAGGGACGGCGGCGCACGCCACGTTCCGGGCCAGCTCGAGCACGCTCACGTTCGAAGGTCACCTGAAGGTCTACGGGGCGGACGCGAGCGAACAGGCCGCCAGCGATGAGCAAGAGGACGGGCTGCAGGGGGCGCTACCGGAGCTGGCCGCGGGCGACGTGCTCGAACAGCGTACTGTCGAGGGGCGGCGCCACCAGACCGAGCCGCCACCGCGGTACACCGAGGCGACCCTGGTGAAAGCGCTCGAAGAGGAGGGCATCGGCCGGCCGAGCACCTACGCCAGCATCGTCCAGACGGTGTTGAAGCGTGATTATGTCGAAAAGCAGGGGCGGCAGCTTGTCCCCCAGGAGCTCGGTTTCATCGTCCACGACCTGCTCGAGCAGTACATGAAGAAGTATGTGGACGTCCCATTCACCGGTGAGATGGAGCGCGAGCTGGACGAGGTCGCCCAGGGGGAGCGGAAGTACGAAGAGGTACTGCGGGAGTTCTGGCCCGAGTTCAAGCGCGACCTCGACAACGCCGAGGGCGCCGCGGAGAAGCAGCAGGAAGCCACCTCGATCCGCTGCAATGTGTGCAACCAGGCGAACCTGGTGATCAAGTGGGGGCGGAACGGCAAGTTTTTCGCCTGCCCACGGTATCCCGAGTGCGCGAACTCGTTGCCGATGGGTCCGGACGGGGAGCCGGTGTACGCGGCCGCCCCCCAGGAGATCGCCTACCGCTGTCCGAAGGATGGCGGCGCGCTGATCCAGAAGAGCGGCCCGTACGGCCAATACGTCGACTGCGTGAACCGGGAGAAGGGCACCTGCGACTTCCGCGCGGGTGTGCCGGTGGGGGTGGCCTGCCCGGAGGAACCCGAGACGGGCCAACTGGTACAGAAGCAGACGAAGCGCGGGATCTTCTACGGGTGCTGGAACTACCCCAACTGCAGCTACACCACGAACAGCCTGGAACCGGGCAAGATGGCACCCGCGCGGCCCCTCCCCGAACGCGAGGAGGCGAACCGCAAGCTCCTTGAGCGAAGCGCGCGGGGAAAGGCAGCATTCGCGAAGCGGAAGGCCGGCGCGGCCACAACTCGCGCACGGAAGGCCAGCTAAGCGTCAGCGCATCGGGCTCAGGCCGCGTTCGGGGCCTGCAAGGATCCCCATGACCACCCTCTATCCCCCCATCGAGCCTCACTCCCACGGCATGCTCGACGTGGGTGATGGCAACCGGCTCTACTGGGAGGAGTGCGGCAACCCGCGGGGCAAGCCCGCGCTCGTGCTCCACGGCGGGCCGGGCTCCGGCTGCACACCCGGCATGCGGCGGTTCTTCGACCCCGCGCGCTACCGCGTCATCCTCTTCGACCAGCGCAACTGCGGCCGGAGCACCCCCCACGCCAGCGACCCCGCGACCAGCCTCGCCGCGAACACCACGCCTCACCTGCTGGCCGACATCGAACAGCTGCGGACGACCCTTGGCATTGACCGGTGGCTCGTCTTCGGGATGTCGTGGGGGTCGACGCTCGCCCTCGCCCACGCGGAATCGTACCCGGAACGTGTCTCGGCGCTCGTGCTCGCGGCCCTCACCACCACCCGCCCCGAGGAGACCGACTGGCTCTACCGCGGCGCGGGGAGGTTCTTCCCGGAGGCATGGGAGCGCTTCCGCGAAGGCGTACCCCCGGCAGAGCGCGACGGGAACCTGGTCGAGGCCTACGCGCGCCTGCTCGAACACCCGGACCCGGCTGTACGCGAGGCGGCCGCCGCCGGCTGGTGCGCGTGGGAAGACGCCGTCGTCGCGACGAACCCGGATGCCGGGCCCAACCCACGGTACGCGGACCCGCGCTTCCGCATCGCCTTCGCGCGGATCGTGACACACTACTTCCGCCACAACGCCTGGCTTGAGGACGGCCAACTGTTGCGTGACGCGGCACGGCTGACTGGCATCCCAGGCGTCCTAATACACGGCCGGCTCGACATCAGCAGCCCGATCGAGACCGCATGGCGGCTCGCACAGGCCTGGCCCGGCAGCGAGCTGGTGATCGTCGAGCGCTCGGGGCACTCCAGCGCCGAGCCCGGCATGGTCGAGGCGATCGTCGCGGCCACGGACCGCTTCGCCGGTTAAGTATCCCCGGAAGGTATTGACACCCCCCCCTGTCGCGTATACTCTGGCGCCATGGAGCGGCTGAGCGTCCCCACCATTCCTCGACTTCGCGAGCGCCTGCCCAGACCTGCGAGTCCGCGCTGGCGGCTCTGGCTGGCGCTCAACGTGGCCATCGCCGCGCTCCTCGTGGCGTGGATCACCGTCCGCGCCGGGGACGAAGCGGGAACACCTCCGCCATCGTTTTCGCCTCCTCCCGCCGCGGTGGGCGCCGACGTCGAAGTGGTCAGCGCCGTCAGCACGGCCATCGAAACGCGCATCGAACTGAGCGTGGGCGCCATCGGTGATGAGCGGACGCTCCCCATCCGCGTGGCAAATCGCCCCCGGCTGGTGCTGGCCGGCGGCAGCGCCGTGGACGCTCGCGGGCAGGAGACCGGCGTCGACCGGATCACCCTGCTCTTCCCCGGGAGCACCGGCGGCGAGGCGCGGCTCGAACTCAGCCTTTCGCGGGAAGCAGACCAGATGACCGCCGGGCAGCCCGGCAGGACCACCGTGCTGGACCTGCCCATCAGCATCGACGCGCTGTACGCCGCCGAGGCGTGGGAGCCGCAGGGGCTGGAAGCGGCTCTCGGCCCCGGCGTCGCTGTCATCGACCGCGTCGTCCGCGATGCTTCGGGAGTCGAGGTAACGGGCCACTTCACGGGCTTCTCGACCGAGGAGCTCCAGGCAATGGAACTGATCGGCAGCACGCTCGCCGTGCCCGGCAACGAACTGCGCGTCTACTCCTTCCGCGGCGGCTTCGGCGAGAAGTACGAACGGTTCGAACTCGTCTTCGCCGGTAAGGACGTCCCCACCGACCCCGCGCTCACGCTACGGCTCGGGGTCCTTCCCGCGCAGCCCGGCACGGCCACGCCCGCGCGCCTCGCCGACCCTGGAATACCCGTGGAGGCGACCATCTCGCTGGCCGCTGCCAACTGATGCGGCGACCACCCCACTGGGGCCGGCTGGCGCTCTGGCTGGCCCCTCCGCTCGCCGTCGCGGCCGTGGCGCTCTGGGCCTTCACCGGAAAGGGTGACGACCCTGAGGTCGAGTTCCGGGTGGATGGGGCGGCCGTGGCGACGGTCTCGTTGGGCGAGGCCATCCAGCGCGCGGAGGCCGAGGTCGGCTACGAACTCGTCCGCCCGCGTGACCTGCCCGGCGGCTACCGGCCCGAGTACGTCGACGCGGTCTGGGTGGACGACGAACTCCGACGCGCCCGCGACCACCGCGTGGTCATCGGCTACGCCGACACGAAGGGCCGCGAAACACCGCTCACGATCGCCCAGGGCCAGCAACCCGTCGGCCCAACTGTCCGGCTGGTCCAGTTCGATACGGGTATCGACGGCGTGACGATTGACTGGGCCTGGTCGGACGCCCACACGCAATACTGGACCGTGGAAGGGGATCCATACTTCTTCGTCTCGTTCTGGGGACCGAACCCGCCGCCTCAAGACGAAGTAGCGCGCCTGTTCAGGTCGTTGTACGGGCAGTAGCCCTGATGGGCGCAGCGGCCCAGGGGCCGGGGTTTCGGACCCGGAGCCCTTCGCCCTTCGTCGTCCGCAATTTCGGCGCCTTCTCCCATCGCCCTTAACGGTCCATACTCCCGTTATGCCAACAACGGCGCCCCACAAATCCGCGGAAGCCTACCTCGATGCCTACCTGCGCGAGCTTGCGGCGGTCGGAGGCCGGTCGCCTTACACGATTCGCAACTACCGGACCGACATCGGCAGCTTCCTCGCCTGGTGCGGCGCGCATGAGCTGGAACCGTTGCGCGCCACCCGCCAGCTCTTCCGGGAATACCTGACCGGGCTGAAGGACTCGGGCATGGTCGCGGCCTCGATCACGCGCCGGACGAGCACGATCCACGGCTTCTACAAGTACCTCCACCGCGAAGGCGCGACCGAGCGCGACCTGCTGTATGGCGTTGCCCTGCCGAAGCGCCCGAAACGGCTGCCGAAGGTGCTCGACCCGGGCCTGCTTGACGCGCTCCTCACCGCGCCCGATGCCGAAACGCCACAGGGGTTGCGCGACCGGGCGATGCTCGAACTGCTCTACGGTGGGGGTCTCCGCATCTCGGAGCTCGTATCCCTCGATGTGGGCCAGGTGAACTTCGCGGAAGGATCGGCGATCATCCACGGCAAGGGGTCGAAGGAACGGGTGGTGCTCTTCGGCGAGCCCGCGATGCAGGCGCTCGAGCGGTACCTGGTGGCCGGCCGGCCAGCGCTCATCGATGCCCGGGGCATGGCCCGGCGCAGATCGGGAGCCGAGCCCGCGCTCTTCCTCAATCGCTTTGGGGGCCGGCTCACGGCCCGCTCCGTGCAGTCGCTCATCAAGCGGCATGCGGTGGCGGCCGGCATCCCGGTCGATGTACATCCGCACCTGTTGCGGCATTCCTTCGCCACGCATCTGCTCGATGGCGGCGCGGACCTGCGCATCGTGCAGGACTTGCTCGGCCATTCGTCGGCCAACACGACGCAGATCTACACGCACGTGTCGCAGGCGCGGCAGGCACAGGTAAGCGCGGCCGCCTGGGAGAAAGTGGCGGAACAGGCGCTCGAAGGGCCACGGCGGAAGCGCTCGCGCGCTCTGTGAGACCACCCCGCCACGGTCACGGGGCAAAGGGATTCACGATGGTGAGCCCGTCAATGCGCTGGCCGTCCTGGAGGTCCTCGCTGTACAGGCGTGAGCACCCTTCGGTCAGGGCGGCAGCGATGATGAGCGCATCGAAGAAGCTGTAGCCGTACCTGCTCTCCACTTCGAGGGCCCGGTGGTACAGGTCGATGGTCGCGGGAGCGCGATAGAGTGGCGCGAGGACAGCATCGAGGTAGGCATGCGCACTCTCGGCGCTCAGGGGCACTTCCGCCTTGCGCCGCGCGACGTTCAACGTTTCGGAGATGACCTGAAAGCTGATGCAGGCGCTCCCGGTGAGGATGCCAGTGCGAACCAGCTCGCCCGCGATGGCAGCCTTTCGTTCATCGAGACCTTCCAGGTCGTAGATGAGGATGTTGGTGTCCAGGAACGCCTCAGCGCTCATTGATTTCTTCCCGGGTGAGCTTGCGGCCCACACGCATCTGCCCACGCAGGCGCGCCATCACGTCATCGTACTTCTGGAGCCGCCGGGCTGGACGTGCGTAGGCCTCGAGCCATCGCCGGAACTCCTGGTTGAGTGTCGTTTGCTCAGCCCTTGCGCGGGCACGTGCTGCTTCAATCAGGTCTTCTTCGGCACTGAGGGTGATGTTGCGAACCATGACAACTCCTCGCGTTTGCAGTGTACACTGGTCTCGTGTCCTCCAAACCATCGACAATGCATGCCCCGCAATCGACAATCGGGCCATGAACCTGCTGTTGGTGCACGGCCCGAACCTGAACCTGCTGGGCGAGCGCAACCCGGCGGTCTATGGCACGACGACGCTCCTCGATATCGAGGCTGATGTGGCCGCGGCGGCCGGCGCCCGCGGGGCGGCGGTGCTGTGCTACCAGAGCAACCACGAAGGCTCGCTCATCGACTTCCTGCACGAGCACCGCGGGCTCGCCGATGGAGTGGTGATCAACGCGGGGGCCTACACGCACACGTCGGTCGCCCTGCGCGACGCCATCGAGGCCATCCAGCCGCCCGTGGTGGAGGTCCATATTTCGAACACCCATGCCCGCGAAGGCTTTCGCCGCCGTTCGCTGATTGCGCCGGTTTGCCTGGGGCAGGTGACCGGGCTCGGCCGGGCTGGATACACTGTCGCGACCAACCTCCTCCTGGATCACCTGGAGGCGCGGGCCGGGGCGTGACGCCGGCGGGAGCCGCCGACCGCCTCACCCGGGTCCGCATCGAGCTCGACGAGCGCAACCTCGACGCGCTGCTGGTCTCGGCGCCCGGCGAAGAGGAACTGGGGGCGGCCAGCCGGCGGTATCTCAGCGGGTTCACGGGGTCCACCGGGCTGGTGCTGATCACGCGGGACCGGGCGATCGTGGCGGCTGACTTTCGCTACATCGAGCAGGCCGAGCGCGAATGCGCCCCGCGCGGGTTCGAAATCTTTCATGCCCTCGGTGCCCGGAAAGAATGGTTCCCGCGCCTGGCCGGCGAGGCCGGCCTCGCGGGCAAGCGCGTCGGGGTGTCGACGCGGGACGTTTCCTATGCCGGTTACCTGGCGATGCTGGAGTACCTCGAACAGGTCCCCGGGGCCGACCGGCCCGAGCTCGTGCCGGCGAACGGGATTATCGAGAAGCTCCGCCGTCAGAAGGACGCCGGGGAGCTGGCACTGCTCCAGCGCGCGATCGACATCTCGGATGCGGCTTTCGAGCGGCTGGAGGATGCGCTCACGCCCGAAATGACCGAACTCGAAGCAGCCGGCGCTTTCGCCGCCAACGTGAAGGCGGCGGGCGGCGAGGACATCTCGTTCCCGACCATCGTTGCCGGCGGGCCCTGGGGCGCGATGCCCCATGCCAGCCCGCGCGCCGAGCCACTGGGGGCGGACCGCCCGGTCGTCATCGACATGGGGGCGAAGTTCGCGGGCTATTGCAGCGACCTCACGCGGACCGTTGTGCTTGGAAACCCGGACGCCAAGTTCCGCGAGATCTACGGCATCGTGTTCGAGGCGCAACGGACTGCTATCGAAGGCATCGAGACGGGCATGAAGGCCTCGGACGCGCACCTGCTGGCGCAATCGGTGATCGACCGTTCGGGGTATGGCGAGCGCTTCGGCCACGGGCTCGGGCACGGGGTGGGGCTGGATGTCCACGAAGACCCATATCTCGGGGCGTCATCGGAGGATGTCCTGCAAGAGGGAATGGTGTTTACCATTGAGCCTGGAATCTATCTGCCCGGCTGGGGCGGCGTGCGGATTGAAGACGTCGTGGTCCTGGAGAATGGCCGGCCGCGTGTGCTCAGCCACGCGCGAAAACTGACACCCGCAGGAGTTTGACTCGTGATTTCAACCGGCGAACTGAAGAAGGGGGCGACCATCGAACTCGACGGAAAGCTCTACTCGATCATGGACTACAGCCACATCAAGATGGGCCGCGGCTCGGCCCAGGTCCGCATCAAGTTCCGCGATGTGCGCAGCGGCGCCATCATCGAGCAGACTTTCCAGGCGGGCACCAAGTTCAACCGCGCGCGCGTGGAGCGCCGCGAGATGCAGTACCTTTACAGCGACGACCAGTTCTACTACTTCATGAACACCGAGACGTTCGAGCAGATCCCGGTCAGCGCCGACAAGGTTGGCGACGCCAACAAGTACCTGAAGGAAAACGATACCTGCGAGGTGGTGCTCTACGGCGACGAGGTGATCGGCCTCGAACTCCCCATCACGGTGGAATTGACGGTTACGCAGACCGACCCGGGATTCAAGGGCGACACGGCCACCGGGGGCACCAAGCCGGCAACGCTGGAGACCGGGCTTGTGGTGCAGGTCCCGTTGTTCATCGAGGAAGGCACGAAGATCCGGGTGAACACCGATTCGGGCACGTATATCGAGCGCGTCCAGTAGCAGCCGCGCTGCTCGCGGCACGAGCCCTGTCTCAGGCGGGGTCAATCTCCCTCAGGCGGCCCGTCCGCACATCGTACACAAAGCCGCGGAGCGCCACGTCCTGCCTTACCAGCGGCGAAGAGCGGTAGACCTCCAGGTCGTCGCGCACGGACTGTTGGAGGTCGCGGAACGGCAGGAAGGCGAGGTGGTCGGCGATGAAGCCAGCTTCGTCGCGCAGCCGCTGGCGCATGTCTTCGTCGGTGAAGGTCATCATGGCGCACTCGGTGTGATGGATAAGCGCGACCTCGCGCGTGCCGAGGAGCCGCTGGCTGATGGCCAGGCTGCGGAGGGCATCGGCCATGCGCCCGCCGGCATTGCGGATGATGTGCGCGTGGCCATATCGCAAGCCCAACGCGCGCACGGGGTCGATGCGCGCATCCATGCAGAGGATCACGGCGATCCGTGGTTGCCCCGCCTCGGCGGGCAGGAACGTGGTCGCAAAGCGCTCATTGGCCGCCAGCGCTTCATCGATGGCTGTGTGGTGAGACATGCTCAGAGTCTCGCACAGGCGGGGACTGAACGACGACGCCCGGAGGGAAGCTGTGCCCCGCTCCATTCGTACTGCGCATCCGTTCCGCTGCCGCTATCCTGTGCCATCCGATGACCACACCCTCAGCGCTCTCCGTCTCCGCCGTCGTGTCATTCCTGAGGGAGGTGCTGGAGGCGAACGAGTTCTTCAGCGACCTCTGGATCCAGGGCGAGGTTTCGAACTATAGCCGGTCGCAGCTGGGCCACCGCTATTTCTCGCTGAAGGACCCCGGCGCGGCCCTGCGTACCGTGCTCTTCCGCGACAACATGCCGGGCTTCCAGCTCAAGGACGGCGAGCGCGTGCTGGCCCACGGGCGCATCACCATTTACCCGCAACGCGGGGAGCTGCAGTTCGTATGTGACTTCGTCCGCCCGGAGGGCGTCGGGATCATGGCGGCGAAGTTCGAGGAACTTAGACTCCGCCTCGAATCGGAGGGGTTGTTCGACACCGCGCGCAAACGGCCGCTGCCACGGTTTCCGGTGCGGATCGGGCTGGTGACCTCGCCAACGGGCGCGGCGCTGCAGGACATCAAGAACGTGTTGAGCCGGCGATGGCCTCTGGCGACCGTGCTCCTGGCCCCGGCACTCGTCCAGGGAGATCAGGCAGCGGGGCAGGTGGCTGCCGCGCTGCGGCGGCTGGCCCGGGAGCCTGGCCTCGACGTGTGCATCGTGGCGCGCGGTGGCGGCGCCGCCGAGGACCTTTCGCCGTTCAACGATGAGCGCGTGGCCCGGGCGATCTACGCCTTCCCCGCGCCGGTGATATCGGGAGTGGGCCACGAAACCGATATCACCATCGCCGACCTGGTGGCCGATGTTCGCGCGCCAACGCCAAGCGCCGCGGCGGAGCGCTGCGCGCCCGACATCGCCCAGATCGAGCGCGCGCTTCGCGCCGCCGACCGCGGGATGGCTTCGGCGGTTCGCGGGGCGATCGGAGAGACCGCCGCGGACGTCGAGGGCACATTGCGGCGCCTGCAGCGCTCGGCGCCCGACCCCGAAGCGCTGGCTCGCGACGTGGCGCAGCTCCTGCGCGGGCTCGAGTCCGGCCTCGAACGCAGGTATGTCGCCGACCGGGGACGGTTCGAGCAGGTGGCGGCACGGTTGGCCGCGCTCGACCCCATGGCGACGCTGGCGCGAGGGTTCGCCATCGTCCAGAAGGAGGGATCGAGCAGGAAGCCGGTGGTCAACAGCACCCGCAAGGTGAAGCCGGGCGACCGGCTTTCCATAGCGGTTGCCGATGGCGCATTCTGGGCGGAGGTGAGCTGATGGCCTCTGAACCAACGTTCGAATCGCTTTACGCGGCTCTCGAAGAGAAGGCGCGCCGGCTGGAGCAGGGCAACCTGCCGCTGGAGGAGTCGCTGCGCCTTTACGAGGAGGGCGCGAAGCTGGTCGACCAGCTCCGGGCAATCCTCGAACAGGCTGAACTGAAGGTGAAAACGCTCCAGTCGCGCCTCGACGAGGACGAGATGCAATTGCGCGAAGTTGAAGACGAGTACGAGGTAGAGGGGTGAGGACGAGCCGAATTGCGTGGCTTACCACCGGCCGCGGCCCCGGTTCCCATGGCGCGCTCGAATACCTCCTGCGCGCCATCGAGGGCGGCCTCCCCGTCGAAATCGCCGTCGTGTTCATAAACCGCGACCGCGGCGAAGCCGGGCCCACCGACCGGCTGATAGCCATGCTGGACGAGCACGGCGTCCGCGTCGAAACGATGTCCTCTGTCGCATTCCGCAAGGCACGGGGCGGCAGGATCGGGAAGCCGGGCGAGCCGCTCCAGCCCTGGCGCCATGCGTACGACGCCGAGGTGGCGCGCATCCTTTCCGGGTACGACTTCGAGCTCGGCGTGATGTTCGGCTACATGCTCATCGCCACGGAACCGCTCTATTCCCGCTTCACGTTCATCAACGACCATCCCGCGTTGCCGGATGGCCCCACTGGTACCTACCAGGAGGTGATCGCCGAACTGATACGCAGGAACGCGCGCGAGTCGGGCTGCATGATGAACCTGGTGACCGGCGACGTGGACCGCGGACCGGCCATCAGCTTTTGCCGATTCCCCATCCGCGACGCGGCGAACGAGGCGGCGTGGGAAGCCCTCTCCGCCACCGAGCTCACCGCGGCGAGCCTCGACGACATCATGCGGATGCCGCTCTACGCCGATATTCGCGCACGGGGCGTCGCCCGGGAGCGCCCGTTCGTGGTGGCGACGCTCCGCGCGGTGGCCGAAGGGAGGCTCGCGATACCCCCACCCGGACCGGTCGACTTAACGGAAGCGGTGGAGGCCGCGGTGGCATGCTCGACAGGGGCCGTATAATCGCCCGCATGACCGACGCACCCCGCACCTGCCCCGACTGTGCCGCGAGCTACGAGCTCGCCGACAACTACTGCCGCCAGTGCGGGATGTTCCTCGCCGCGCTACGTGACACGGCCATCATCGCGGCTCCGCCGGCCCGCGTTGAACGGCAGCGCGCCCAACTGCCAGCCCCGGTAAAGAAGGCCGCCACCGCGGTCGCCATCGGGACGGCCCTGCAGATTGGCGTGGGGCTGACCGGGAGGTACCTTGCCCGCCAGGCGACGAAGCAGGCGGTCAGCGCGGTCCGCCCGAAAGCGGCCCGGCGCGAGAAGCTGAAGCCGGTTGCCGAGACCGCGCCCGCCGTCCAATCCGCCACGCCCGATCCCTACGGCGATGCCGGGGCGGTCAGCGAGACGGTCATGATCCGGAGGGTGTGGGTCCGGCGGGTCCCGTAGCTGCCCGTGGCTGTCGCACACGTCCGGGGCGTGCGGGGCGATCATCGCGGTCTCCGGCGGGGTGGCCGCTCCAATGCCTCCTTACCCTTGTGTTTGTAATCACAAACCCCTCTTGTTAGACTCTCTTGGCCGGATCGGGCGCGGTATGGCCCGCCGTGTAATGGGGGCGCAATGGCGTACGGCAGTGGCATCGCAAAGGGCATGGGCCTCACGCTCCGAACCATGTTCCAGCCCGTGGCGACCATTAACTACCCCGAGGAAGTGCGCCCGGTCCCCGTCGACGCCCGCACGAACCTGCTGTGGTTCGAGGAGCGTTGCACCGGCTGCTCTACCTGCGCGCAGGCGTGCCCCGATGGCTGCATCCTGGTGGCCACCAGCCAGGACGCCGAGGGTCGGCGCAACATCGACCGCTACGAGATCGACTTCCGCATCTGCATGTATTGCGGGCTGTGCACCGAGGCATGCCCGTATGAAGCAATCCAGCCCGGGGGCCCGATGGATGACGCGGTTTACCAGTTCGAGGAGATGTATCGCGACAAGCACGCGCTCACCCGCGTCGCCCGGGAATTCCTCGAACGGAACGACAACACCTATCCCAACGGTATGAAGGCCCCGGCGCCCGGCGCCGACTTTCACCGGCTGTAGCAGGCACACATGGTTTCCATCACGGTCGACGGCCAGGTCATTGAGGCGCCCGCCGGCGCGCCTCTCGTCGAAGTCCTCAAGAACAACGGCTTCTACGTCTCCAGCCTCTGTTACATCGACGGCCTGAAGCCTTATGCGGGCTGCCGTTCGTGCCTCGTCCGCATCGAGGGCCCCCCCGCGCTCCAGCTCTCCTGCACGGCCGTGGTCCAGGAGAACATGGTCGTCCACACCGATACCGACGAGGTGAAGGAGGCGCGCAAGTCGGTCCTTTCGATCATCCTCGCGAACCACAGCGACCGTTGCCTCACCTGCCACCGCCGGGAGCATTGCCACCCGGGCGACATCTGCCTGCGCGACGACGTGGTGACCCACCGCTGCCTCACCTGCTCGAAGAACTACCGCTGCGAGCTGCAGGCCACCTGCGAGATGGTGGGCACGGCAGGCTACGAGCCGTGGGTTGGCGAGGAACGCTCCTGGTACCAGACCCAGCAACCGCCCGCCGACCGCGCGAACCCGTTCATGGAGTTCGACCCGCAGATGTGCATCATCTGTACCCGCTGCGTGCGCGCGTGCGACGAGAAGCGCCATACCGGCGCCATCACGCTCAGCGGGCGCGGGTGGGAAACGATGATTGCATTCGGCGCGGGCGGGCCTATCCATGAGAGCAACTGCGATTTCTCCGGCGCCTGCATCGACGTGTGTCCGACGGCCACACTGATGGAGCACCCGAACAAGTGGGTCGCCAAGCCGGAGAGCTGGACCACCACCACCTGCGACTCCTGCGCGATCGGCTGCAGCATCCGCATCGGTTCGAAGGACGGCAGGGGCGTGATCGTGCGGCCGGGCGATGGCAACCCGGTGAGCGGCGACCAGATTTGCGTGCGGGGCCGCTACCACTACGACTCCGTAAAGCCGCGCGAGCGGCTGAGCAAGCACCTGGTGCGGCGCGGGAACATCCAGGCGCCGGCCAGCATGCCCGACGCGATGACCGAAGCCGCGAAGGCGCTCAAGGCCGCCGCCGCGAAGGGCCGGGTCGCCGTGCTCGCAGGGGGCACCATTACCAACGAGGAAGCGTTCCTGGCGCAGGCGATCGCGCGCTCCGCCTTCAAGTCGAGCGCCGACAGCTCGCTGGGCCCCGTCGTCCGGGCGGTGAAGCAGGCACTGGAAGCCCGTTTCGGCACGTGGCGCATGGCGGCCGACATGACGCGCATCCGCTCGTCGAAGGCGATTGTCGTGGTCGCGGACGACCTCGAAGAGAGCCACAACATCGCGAGCGTGCGGGTCAAGGATGCCGTCGTGCATCACAAGGCGAAGCTGATCGTCGTCGGGCCGCTCCGCAGCGAACTGGTGGACTTCGCCACGCTCTGGGTGCGCACCGCCGCGGGTGAGGAGGGGCTCGCCGCTGCCCAGATTGCCGACGCGCTCAACGGCGCCGCTGCCCCGGCCGGCGACATCGCCCGGGCCGCTGAGATCCTCCGCGACGCCCCCAGGGACGAGACGCTCGTTATCTGCGCGCCGAACCCCGTGAGCGCTCCCATCGCGGGCGCGATGGCCGGCGGCGCCGCGAACCTGGCCATCGCGCTCTTCGGCGCCGATGCCAGCAAGAACCTGGTAATCCTCCCTCCCGAAGTGAACGTCCACGGCCTGCTGGACCAGGGGGTCGCCGCGGAGGGACCGGCTAACCCGCTCGACGGGGTGACCGGCGTGCTCGTCATCCGCGACGACCCGACGATGCGCCTCGCTGGCGGCGCTGACGCGCTCGCCGCCATGGAAGCCATCGTGGTCATCGACAACGTCGCTCACGAGACGGCCAGGCGGGCCACGGTGGTCATCGCCGAAGGCCGGGCGTACGCATCGAACGGCACCTACACGCAGGGTGACTTCCGCGTTCAGCGGCTGTCGTCCGCGATTCAGCCCGAGGGCGACGCGGCGACGATGTTCGATGCACTGGCCGCGCTCGCGCACGAGCTCGGCGTCGAGGTGCCTGCTTCGGTGGATGCCGCGCTCGGTGAGATTGCGAAGGCGAACAAGGCGTATGAGCCCGCCTGGGACCTGATCGTGGGCGAGGGAGTGCGCCTCGACGTGCCCGCATCGCCGAAGGCAGTCGCCGTCCCGGTGGAGGCGCCTGCCACGGCCAGCGGCCTGCGCGTCATCGCCTCGCGGGACCTGTACACCGCGCTCGATGCGGCGGCACTTCGCCACCCCGAGGCCGAAAAGCTCCATCGTTACGACCGCATCCAGGTGAGCGAGCAGGACGCGGCGGCGCTGGGTATCAATTCCGGCGACGAGGTGCGGATCAGCGCGGGCGGGGTCGCCATCGCCGCGAAGGCAACGGTGACCGAGCGCGTCCCGGCCGGCCACGTGTTCGTTTCGAGCCTGCTCCAGGGGGGAGCGGTGGCCGCGTTCTTCGGCAACGGCCACGTGCCCGCGGTCCAGCTTTCCACGGCCGTGACGGCCGCCCGCCCTGCCGCGGGCCGCATTCCGGTCAACGCCGCCGTCGGCGCGGACGAGGCAGGGAAGACCACGCCCAACGGCGCTTGAATCACACCTGGTTCGAAAGGGCCAACCGGGCGGACCTGATGCGCGTCCCGGGGGCGAGCGCGGTACTCGCCGACTCCTGGAGCTTGCCGGCGTGCGTGGATACTCCGACGGAGCTGGCTACCCGGAACCCGGAAAACCTCGCCGCGAAACTCGCGGAAGTGGGCGGCGCATCGGCGCCGGATGTCACCGCCGTGCGGGCCTGGATTGCGGCCGCAACAGCCATGGCTCCCGGCGCGACGCATTGGCCACCAGGGGACCACGGCGAAAGAACCCGCCGGGCCAACGGCGGGTTCTTTGTCTGGGGCTTCGGACTGGAGAGGTTAGAGACCGGCTGAAGCCTGCGGGAACCAGGGAAGAGGAGGCGAAGCGCCAGTCCGGGGAGGTGGTCTGGCGCCGCCAGGACGGATACCGCCATGCGACGGTGATGACACGAGGATGGCGATGGCCGCGCCGCACGCCAGCGAGCCTGGGACGGCCTGCTGGCGCTCAAGGGTGGGGGAGAGCGTGCGGGCCATCGCTTCTCCTTGCAGGAACCACTTTAGGACACGCGTGTGAAACCCCGGCACCAGGGACGTAAACGCGCGGCAAAATTGGCCTGTCGACCCTTCCGGGGGCACGAGAATGGCGCCGCTTCCCATGGTGCCGAAGGGCGCCTGCCGTGAGAAGCGCGCCAAACCGAGCTCCTGGAGCCGCGCCTCGGCCCACTGTTCGGCCCGGAAGTCGCGGACGACTTCGGTGATCCGGCCATCGGTGACCATGGTGCCCCGGGGTTCCGGGTCATCGTGGGCGATCTCGACACGGTCGTAGAGCGCCAACAGGCCCGCGCACGGCACCGGCTCGGTGCCCGCCTGGCCCTGCAGCGGGCCGCCGACGAGGAAGCGGAAGCGTTCCTCGCCCGTGACCTGGCGAAGCGTGGCTTGCCCGCGCCCGGGCTGGCCGACAGCGCGACGGCAGCCCCGGCCTCATCCGGGCCATCGAGGAACCCTGGCCGATGCCAGCGACAACGCTGCACGGTCCACCGCCTGCGCAACCTCCTGGCCAAGCTGCCCAGGACACCGCCATCCACCAGCGCGTGCGCCGATCCAGAGGCTCGGCCTCGATGAGGCGACGACGCCGGAAGCGGCCGAGAGCGGCCGCGCATCCTCATGAGCGAGCCGGGTCCGCAGCACCGGAGCGCCGCCGCCTGCCTGGCCGACGACCTCGAGGCGCTCTGCGTGTGCCTACGATGCACCCCACCGGCGGCCAGGCCCGCTCTTCGAGCCTTGTCCGGACCCCACCACGGCCGCGCCGCGATGGGGTCCGGACGTACACGGGAAAGGGTGTAGGAGTTCCCCCGTCGTTAGAGGCGCAGCCGGGTTGGGTCCAACTCCGGGGCCGGCCCCTCGCGGAATCCGTTGTGATCGTTCGGCCTGTCCATTTTGTAACCGCCGAGTTCGGCGTTCTCGATGGCCAGGTCCACCCGGCCCTCGCTCGAAGAGGCCACGATGCTCACTTCCAACCAATAGTCAAACTGCCTCGGGGCGTCCAACAGCATGGCCCCGGCCTCGACTCGCTTCACGGTTCCGAGCTGCTGCCCATCCTTCGTGAAAACGGTTGCCCCAATCACTATTTCCGATTTCAACATTGCTCCTCCCTAAAAGTTCGGCCCCAACGGTACCCCATCGAGCGCCAATGTGCTGCCTGGTAACATAGTGTTCATTTGGATGAAACTAAACTTTGGGATCATATCCAGGGTTGCCGATACAATCGCCAGTCTCCGCTGCGGGGAAAGGCACACGTTCTATGGGCCACGAGCCCAATGTTTCCTCGGCCCACCGGCCGTTCTACTCAGTTCTGGTGCTCGCCGTCATTTGTGGCGGAGCCCTGCTTGCCTTCATCGGGCTGGGCCTCGGCACCGTGACGGGGGTGGGCGCCACCACCGATGACTGCCATGCAGCCGATACGGTGGTCAAAACCGATTCAGGGGTAGGCATCACCTTCGACGCGGGCGAAAGGACGATTGCCGCGATCTGCATTAAGTCCGGCGCTCAGATGTTCCGGGAAGACGGAGCGCAGGGGCACAGTACGCCGCTGCTCGACGGCACGTATGAGGGCGGCTGCTACACCGTCGATGGCGTCGGGACATCGATCGTCACCGTGCTCCGCTGGGCAGAGAGCGCATCCCCTTGCCAGGGCATTGCCCACATCGACGTTCTCTTCGCCGAACCAGCGGCCACGGCCACCCCAACCGCGACGCCAACCGCGAGTCCCGAGCCACCAACCGCATCGCCAACAAGCACCGTGACCCCAACCGCCACCGCTCCGGCGACCGCGACGGTCACGCCAACGGCGACCGCGACGGCTACAGCCACGGCGACCGCGACGGCTGCGCAGCAACTCCTTGCGCCGCCCGTCATCATCGCGGAACTGCCCACGGCGACACCAACACAGACACCAACACGGACACCGACGCCGACCATCGCTCCGCCAACGCAGGCGCCGCCAGCGACCCCACCGCCACCGTCAACCCCGACGCCCGCGCCCACGCCCGTGAGCGCTGTCCGCGGCGTGGCGGTTGCCGCGACAAGGACTGCCACGGCCAGCCCGACGCCAACCTCGACACCTTCACCTACCCGCACGCCTACCGCTCCGCCGATGCGGCCACCGGCTCCCCCGCCGCCGGCCGAGGGATTTACCCGCGTCACCCTCGCACCGGGAAACGGTTATGACTTCGACGGCCCACGCATAACCAACGATGCGCCGGACCTTTCGTGGGACGGGTCGACCATCTCCGGCGGCCCCGGCACGACGTTCGTCGCTGGCGAGCACTTTGCCAACCCCGGCGACGCGCCGCCGGCACCCGCCGGCGCCACGAAGGTAACGAGCCTGGCTCCCTCACCGGGGCAGGTCATCTACGTCTATTCGGGAGAGCAGACGTACACGCTCTGGGTGCCGCCCCACGACGGTGGAGCGGCCGATGGAAGCCTGACCTTCGATTGGGCGCGGACGCCCTCTATGCCGGCCGCGGAGTCGGCCCTGCCGAACGCCCTCAAATCACTGAGCCTGCCGCGAGACATCTTCAGTGCCGGCCCAGACGTAGCCGCGACCAACGCCGGCGTAACGCTCGGGATCGTGCTGCTGCTGCTTGTTGGGGGTTCGCTCTTCAACAGGGCGCTGGAGGAAAACGTCAGGGGCTGGGGGCTGCGCCGCCTGCCCGTGCCGGTGCCGATGACTTCGGTGTTCGCCGGGTTCGGCGAATCGATCCGTGCCGGGTTGCGATGGTGGCGTGCGATTATGCCCGGGAGAACATGGCTGGATTACGCGTTCGCGCCGGCACTTCTCCTGATCCTGACTGGCCTCATCTACAGCCTGCTCGAACCGAGCTTCGGCTGGAACCGGGAGAGCCTGACGTTGTTCGTCAGCCTGGTCGCGAGCCAGGGGGTCCTGGTCCTGGTCTACGAAGGCGGGAAGGCGTGGCTGTACCGCCACAGCCTCAACGTGGAGGCCGGGCTGAGCCTGTTCCCCGCATGCATCGGCATCGCCCTCGTCTCCGTGGCGATTTCGCGCACCGCCGACTTTGAACCGGGCCTGGTTGTGGGGTTCATCGCCTCGGCGTCCATCCGCGGCAACTCACAGTTCACGGCCGATCAGCGTGGCCGGGCCTGGGCGCTGATGGCGGCTATCATGCTCGCTATCAGCGTTGGGGCCTGGTTCCTCGCTATGCCGTTGCAGGTCCTTTCCGAATCGTCGGACAGCGCATGGGCGGCTCTTCCCGAATCCATCGCCCTTTCCATCTTCGTCGTTTGCCTGCAGGGCCTGATGTTCAGCCTCATCCCGCTCGAATTCATGGACGGCTGGCGCATCTGGAAGTGGAGCCGCCTGGCGTGGGTGGCACTCTTTGTGCCAACCGCCTTCATCTTCATGCAGGTGATGTTCAACGATTCCGAGGCCTACATGGGCCTGCTCACCTCCACCAAGTCCTTCATTGGCATCGCGGTGTTGATCCTCTACATCGGCATTACTTTCGGCACGTGGGCCTACCTCAAGCAACGGGCCGAGCGGCAACAGAGACCGGCGCCAGCCGGACCCGCCGATGCCCCCGCGATATCCGCGGACTGAGTACACGCCCGCGCGGATAGGGTGTGCGATTCAGGCTGCACCGGGCAGTCCCTTGGCAGGCGGGTACCTCGCGAGCACTTTGGTGACCGAGCAGGTGCTCCAACTGAAGCGGTGAGCGTGACGGTTCCCGTGGGCGTCGAGGGCGAGGGCCCTTTCCACATCAGGGCAGCGGGGGGCTTTGCGCTGAAGAGGGGAGAAGTACTGCTCGCGTCCCGGGGCTGATGGAAAATGAAGATGGCGCCGTCTCCGGGGAAAGTGAGACCCCGGTGTACCGGTTCACGGTCCAGCTTGCCTCGCTGGCTCCGCCTCCGCCGGGAGCTCCGCAGCTGTGTGTCGCGCTGCAGGGCGCTATGAGCCGGACACCGGCCACTACTTGGGCGGCTGGCGGGGTCGGACCCATCCCGGAGTCCTTCTCGCCGGAGAACGTAGGCCTGATCCATCGGCGAGGCCCCGTCCCGGCCGGCAAGCGCTACTCGCCGTCCGCTTCGACGTGAAGCGCGGACTCCTGCCGGTGACGCGCTGCCGGCCCGCCGCGGCTGGTCAAACGGTGATCGCGCGACGTTCCGGCCGCCCTGGACCGCCGCACCCCATTTGCGGGACTGAATGCGGACCGCTCCGAACGACGTGGCCGTGGACAACCTGGACCCCCAACCCCGAGACCACGACGTACGCAGGATGAACTATCAGTTCTCCGGCAACGGACCTGAACTCGGACTGCTCACCGTTCCAGAAGCAGTGCGGGGGATTCGTGTCCTCAAGCAGGGCCTCGCGGAGTGGCTCGCCCGGCGGGTCGGCGGTCAGCGGGGGCCAGCCGACGGCGCCGGCAGCAGACCGCCGCAGCCAGGACCGAACCCGAAACTGGATCCGCCCCGGCGGTGCTGCACGGCCTCACCCGGGGTGGCACAGCATGCGCATTCGACGCCCAATCGATGCTGCGCTCAGGGAGGTTATGCTGTGAATCGCCAGAGTTAATGTCCGACGCGGGGCGCAGATCGCCGCAGTGACGC
>DAOKYT010000026.1:14033-32693 GCA_035326025.1 Tepidiformaceae bacterium | reverse complement strand
ACATCGCCCGGCGTATGCCCGGGTACTTCGACCTCCTGCTCATCGACGAGCAGCACGAGTACAAGGCACGCGGCTCCGCTCAGGGCCTGGCGGCGGGCACGCTCGCCGAAGCCTGCCGCGCCGTCCTCACGCTCACGGGCACCCTGATGGGCGGCTATTCCTCGACCCTCTTCTATCTGCTTTGGCGGTTCTCGCCGGCGGTAAGGGAAGAATTTGGCTACGCCGACGAGGCGAAATGGGTTGCCCGGTATGGCATCGTCGAGCGAATCAGCCGCAAGGCCGGAGACGACGACGCCTACGAAGACGGCCGTTCCAGCCGGCGGAAGGGCTACCGCACGCGCGTGGTTGAGAAGCCCGGAGTTTCGCCGGCCGTCTTGTTCCATCTCATTGGCAACACCGCGTTCCTCCGGCTCGCCGATGTCGCTTCCGGGCTGCCCGAGTACACCGAGGAGGTACGGCTCATCGGGCTGGCTACCTCAGCGTCGCCCGACGAACCATCGCAGGCTGCGTACTATCAGCAGCTCGCGTCACAGCTCGAAGCCGCCGTCCATGACGCGCTGGCCAAGGGCTCGAAGCGATTGCTCGGGACCTACCTCCAATCGCTTCTCGCCTACCCCGACGCCTGCACGAAAGGCGAGCAGGTCATCGACCCGGGTAGCGGCGCCGTCCTCGCGGCGGTACCGCCCTTGCCCGAAGGACACCGCTATCCGAAGGAACAAGCGTTGCTCGACCTCATCGAGACCGAGAAGCGCCAGGGCCGGAGGGTGCTGGTCTACATCACGCACACGGCAACCCGCGACATCGCGTCGCGGCTTGAGTCGGTGCTCATGGAAGCCGGACATCGCGTGGCGAACCTCAAGGCCGACACTGTCCCTCCTGAACGCAGGGAGGACTGGGTCTCACAGCGCGTGAAGGCCGGACTCGATGTCCTCCTGGTCCATCCCAGGCTCGTACAGACGGGACTCGACCTTGTCGAGTTCCCGACTATCGTCTGGCAGGAAGTCGAGTACTCCGTTTACACGATGCGCCAGGCCAGCCGTCGCTCCTGGCGCATCGGCCAGCGTCGCCCGGTGCGCGTGATCTACCTCGCCTACCGGGGCACGCTCCAGGCCCAGGCGCTGACCCTCGTCGCGAAGAAGCTGAAGGCTTCCCTTGCCGTCGAGGGTGAGCTTGGCGACGACGGCCTCGCGACCTTCGGCGACGACGGCGAAGACCTGCTCATGGCGCTCGCACGCAGCCTGAGCAAGCGGGTCGGGGCGGGCGACGAGTCGCTGGAGGATTTGTTTGCGGACCTCCGTCACTCCGAGCGGGAATTCAATGAAGAGTTCGGTCAAGCGCTGGACGCGGACGCCGAGATCACTCGGGTATCCAGGTCGAGCCCTGAGGACGAGGCACAGATCCTTGATTCGGTAATCCTCGCGAAACCGGGGGCGGCCGATCGGCCTGACGATGCTGATCCTCAGGCCACACGCTCTGCCGGCCAGCAACTTCGGCTTTTCTGAGGCGGCGAAGGGGGAGGAGGAGTCCTCCCTCGCCCCTTTTTCGACCGTTCCTGAAGGGCGGCTTCTCTTCTTGCCCGAGAGGATCGTGCCGCGGTAGCTCGACACCTGGCGGCCCTCTGCCTTTGGTCCCGCCTGTCGCCTGGGCAGTCCCACCGTGTGTGGGGCTCATGGGGACTACGACCGACGGCGGGTCGGTCCATTGGGAGCACTCGCACGAGCTCGACGGACGCGCGCCTCGGCCCCGGTAGCATTCATTCGGAACCGAATCATCTGACGGCTCACGCCCAGCCTGCGTGCGGCCTCCTCGGCGCTGGGCTGACCTCGGGCAATTGCTATGGTCATCTCCTCCGTGATCAGCAGGATTCCACCCAACCAGCCGGCCTCGTCTTCTATGTCCTGGTTCCAATTGCGGCAGCCTCGGTCGTCGAGCGCAGGCGTAGGCGGATGGAGAAGGAGTCCGTGGGCAAGCTCGTGCGCCAGGTTGCTATTCTGCCGAGTTGCTGCATGGCCGTCGTTATGGACGATCGTTCGTGCGGCGCCGCAGAAGACGGTGACGGCGGAGAAGGCTTCGGGCTCGACCACCATCAGGTGCCTGATCGCGCTCGCCTCATTCGCGAGTTCCGAGAGGCCCAGGATAGGGATCTCGAGCTGTTCGGCGAGCCTCCAGGGGTCTAGACGGTCGAACGGATCGAGACCGAGCTCCGCTCGGACTTCGCGAGCGAGGTCGTTCGCCTCCGTCTTGAATCCCCAGCGGTACGCCACTGCTTCACCTACTCCTTGATCCGGAGCCGGTGGTATGTGGCCTTGATTAGCTCATCGAGTGCCGTGGCCGCTTCCGGCGATAGGTTCTTGTCGCCGCGAAGGTGCGTTGTGATAAGCGCCAGCGGCTCGGGCGTTGGTCGCGCTTCAGCGGAGCGAACGTAGTCGTCCGCTGAGAGTCCCGACCAGGCTGCCAGCGCCGCGAGCCCATCGACGTCGGGGCGCTTGCCCTGAGCCATTCGCGTCAGGGTCGACGCGCTCACTCCCGATTGGCTGGCGACCTGTTTCCACGTGAGCCTCCTGGCCTGCCGCACGGCATCCAGTGCCTCGTAAAACGCCTCGGCGTCGAACCATCCCCTCTTCTCCGTCGTGTGCCTCCTGTCGCGCCGCGCGCGCGATTGCGATATTGCAATCGCAGACCGTCTCTGCAATGCTAATCTTGCAATCGCGCGTCGCACGCGCAATAGGAGTGTAACACGATGTCAGAGACAAGCGTCGAAGTGGCGGAGGAGCGGCACGACCGCCCTGTCACGGTCACCGTCAACACCCGAGCAGTCGAACCCGACCGCCACAGGGTCACGGGTCTGGAGATCAAACAAGCGGCCATCGCCCAAGGCGTGCCGATTCAGCTTGACTTCCAGCTCGCGGAGATCCGCCCCAACGGTGAACACCAGATCATCGGAGATGGCGACGTGGTCACCGTCACGCGGAACCCGAAGTTCGTGGCAACCGCCGCCGACGACAACTCGTAGGACAAGGACACGTGACGCCCGAGGTCAGTCGCGCCATCGAGGAGCTCACGGCGGCCTTCCCGGCCAGCGTGGTCGAAGCCCGCGCTCTCGGGGATGGGGGCGCTAGCGTGACCATCGATCCCGTCGACCCGGGCGAGCCGTACATGCAGCGGGAGACTTGGATGCGGTTCGGCATCAGCTTCCAGTACCCATACGCCGACATCTACCCGCTTTTCGTCCGGCCGGACCTCGCCCGCGCCGACTGCGCTCCCCTCGGGGAAGGCATTACCAGTGCGTCATTTGAGGGCGTGCCGGCAATCCAGATCTCCCGCCGCAACAACAAGCTCGACCCGGCGACGGACACAGCCGCCCTGAAGGTGGCCAAGGTGCTCGAATGGCTGCGACTCCGATGACACGCCCGTGGACCCTTCGCATTCCCGCGCCGATGATGCGTACGCTCCGCGGACATCTGTTTCCCGGAGACCACGATGAGCACGGCGCAGTCATCGGAGCGGCCGTCGTCCCAACTCCTCGGGGAACTCGTTTACTGGCTCGCCGTCTGTTCCTGGCCGTGGACGGAGTGGACTATGTCCCCGGACAGCGAGGATACCGGATGCTCACGGCGAGCTTCGTCCGCGAATGCGCCCTGAAGTGTGCCGACGAAGGACTCGCGTACCTTGCAATCCACTGCCACGGAGGCGAGCGGACCGTTTCGTTCTCGTCCGACGACCTTGCGTCTCACGAGCGAGGGTATCCAGCGCTGCTCGACATCCTCGCCGGGCCTCCCGTAGGCGGAGTTGTCTTCGCTCGCAACGCAGTGGCGGGAGACATCTGGATTGGCGGAGGACGGCGGTTTAGCCTCGAGTGTACCGACGTGGTCGGGCGCGTGCAGGTGCGCTCGTTCCCGCATCCGACTCCGGTCCCCACCGGAATCGCCGAGGAATGGGATCGCCAAGTGCGCCTGTTCGGAGATGCGGGTCAGGCACTCCTGAGTCAGCTCAAGGTTGGGGTCGTGGGCGCCGGCGGGGCGGGATCGCTCGTTAACGAGTACCTGTCCCGACTTGGGGTGGGCCACCTCGTCGTCGTCGATCCGGAACGTCTGGACCCGACCAATCTCCCGCGGGTCGTCGGCGCGCTTCTCAAGGATGTTCGACCATGGCTAACCCACCGCCGGATGCCTGGCTTCATCCGCTCGATCGGCCTCCGCCGTCGCTCCAGCAAAGTGTCCATCGCTCGGCGGGTTGCGCTTGCGGCGAGCCCGGACATTATCTTCGAAGGAGTACGAGGCGACATCAGCGACGCGTCGGTGCTCGCCCACCTCATCGATTGCGACTTCGTCTTCCTCGCAGCCGACACGATGCAAGCTCGCCTCGTGACTAACGCTCTCGTCCACCAGTATCTAATCCCTGGGATACAGGTCGGTGCCAAGGTCGACGTCGACCGGGAGACCGGCCAGGTGCACGACGTATTCTCGGCCGTTCGGCACTTGGTGCCCGGGGAATCCTGCTTGTGGTGTAACCAGCTGATTAACCCGGCGCGTCTCGCCGAGGAAGCAACGAATCCGGAGCAGCTCCGGAGGCAGCGGTACATCGACGAGATCTCTGCCCCGAGCGTCATCACACTGAACGCCGTTGCTGCGGCTCTTGCGGTCAATGACTTCCTGTTTGCCGTAACGGGACTGGCGACCGATGTCGAGTTGCGCTGGCGCAAGTTCCACCCTCTCACGGACTCAGTAGTGAGTGAGGTACCGCGGCGCGACGCCAACTGCTCCGAATGCGCCGGCCGGCTCGGCGCTGGTCCTCTGCTGCGAATGCCAGTTCGCGGGAATTGAGGTTCAAGCCTTTGGGTGCCGCCTTCCGCGGACGTGATGTAGTCGCACGCCTGGATGCTTGGCCCGTGAAGGCCACCGTGTCCGACGTTTCGGCTATCATGTGCCCCATATGTCGGACACCGCGCACGACCAGCTCTACGAGATTGCCGAACAGCAGGCGGGCTACTTTACAGCGGGCCAGGCGGAGTCAGCGGGCATCGACCGGAGCACGCTCCGCCACCACGCGCGCCCGGGAGGACGGTTTGAGCGAGTCCGACGCGGCCTCTATCGGCTCCGACACTTCCCCTCCAGTCCCCACGAACACGTTGTGGCGGCATGGCTGCCGCTCAAGGCCACCGGGGCCGTGGTCTCCCACGAGAGCGCTCTCGAGCTTTACGGGCTCTCGGATGTAATCCCGTCAGCTGTCCACGTCTCGGTCCCACGAGCTAAGCGTGGCGTGCGTCCGCGTTCGGGCGTGCGAATACACACAATCGAAGGGCAACTCGGGACGGAAGATCTCCGGACCATTGACGGCGTGCCGGTAACCAGCCCCGAGCGAACGCTCGTCGATGCTCTGGAGGATGGTTCGCCGCCTGAGCAAATAGAGCTTGCTGTTCGGCAGGCCGTGGACCGCGGCCTCACGACACCTCGTCGACTCCGCCGTGTGGCAGAGGGCCGCTCGACCCGTACACGCCTGTTTATAGAAAGCGCCATCCGGCGAGTTCCCGCGTGAGGTATCAGACTGCCGCCGCGTTTCGTCGGGCGCTTGAGGATCGGCTGAAAGAACGCAGTCGTCGGGACGGTGCCCTGCTTGCGCGACTGCGCAAGCAGGTTGCATTCGATCGGCTCCTCGCTCGCCTCCTACGCGTCGCGCCGGATCAGTGGGCGCTCAAGGGCGGGTTCGCTCTGCAACTGCGCATGGCAGGCCGGGCTCGCACGACTCGCGACATCGATCTCGCCTGGCAGGTCCAGGAGGACGAACTGCTCGAAAGGCTGATCGAAGCAACCATCCAGGACTTGGGTGACTTCTTCTCGTTCCAGGTGGAACGGACGACCGCTGATCCCGACCGCATGGGCGGTGCTCACCGGTTCCGAGTTCAAGCCTCGCTCGCTGGTCGGCTGTTCGAGACCTTTCTCATGGACGTTGGGGAGGGGGACGGCGTTACCGTCAGTCAGCCCGAGGCACTGACAACTCCAGACCTGCTCGGGTTCGCCGGCATCGAACCCGTCACGGTTCCCGTGATTCCGTTGACGCGTCAGGTTGCTGAAAAGCTGCACGCATACACGCGACGCTATGAAGGGGGCAGAGTCAGCAGCCGTCCCAAAGACTTGGTTGATCTGGCGCTGGTCGCTCAGTTGTTCTCGCTGGACGCGGCTCGATTGCTGCTCGATCTTCGGGAGGTCTTCGCCAGCCGCGGAACCCATGAACTCCCATCGGATCTCCCGAGCCCACCGGCGGAGTGGCGTGTTCCATATCGCCAGCTTGCTATCGAAGTGGGCTTGGACACTGATCTGAACGCCGGTCATACGGCTGCGGCGGGAATGCTCGATTCCGTTCTGCAGGGCAAGGTCCAATCGGGTGCCTGGAATCCGCAGGCACAGCGCTGGGATGGGTGAGCCTACGCTGGCTCTCACTGCCGGAGCACCTCACTTCTGCCGACATTTTGCCGACCAACTTGCCGACATGGGGTGGTACAGCGCCCCACTCCGCCGGATCGGGTCCCGCGTGATCAGATTCAAACTGGAACATAAGTGACGATTTGGGACGCCTCCAAACAGGGTGGGATGGGCCTGAACGGACTTTTAATCCATTGGTCGAGAGTTCGAATCTCTCCGGGCCTACCAAAATCCGAGTTCTGAGTTGACGACAAAGAGTGTCAAGACAGGGCTCGGGCCGCTGTCCTGGCGACACGTTGCCGACCAGGCCCGCGGCATGGCGTCGCACGCGACGCCGCTGGGAGGCAGTGAGCGGCACGGAGGGTGACGGTCCGGCCCGAGGTTGGTTCGGCGCGGCAACTCCGTCCAGCGGAGTTGGCAGGGTTCAGATGGCGGAACGCTGGCGATATGCTGACGGGTTAGCCGGGCTCAATGGTCGTCCCTGCCGCCGGGGGCGATGCCTGCTATGACTCGAACGGGTTCGCCACGTCGGCCTTGTCTCGAGTCTCGTGCGGGAGGCGGGGAGGACGAGCGGGGATCGCCGTGGCGACCCTGTCCGGGATGCCGAGCACCAGCAACGATGTCAGCACCGTGACGACGGAGAGCCCGACGAAGGCCATGGCGAGTCCGTGCTCGGTGGTTGAGGCGGTCGAGGTGATGAGGACGATGACGGCGACACCGATGGCGCCGCCGAGGGAGCGGAACATGCCGCGCATGCCAGTGATGGCGGCGATGCGGTCGGGCGCGAGCTCGATTGCGGCGTTGTTCGCCGCGGGCCCGGCGAGTCCAAGCCCCAGGCCCGCCACGGCGATAACCGTTGCGAGGACCGTGAACTCGGAGACGGCTACCCCGAGGACGGTTGCTTCGTGGAGTTCGAGCGAGAGCAAAACCATGCCGGCGGCCATGACGAAGAGTCCACCAATGATGGGTTTTCGGTAACCCGTGCGTGGGAGGAGGATGCTCGCCACCGTGGAAACCAGCATCATCACGACTGCGCGCGGGGTGAGGAGGAGCCCGGTCTCCCCCGAAGACATGCCATAGGCGGAACTGGCGTAAAGCGGGATGAACGAAAAGACGCCGAACACGGCGATGCCGTAGAAGAAGTTGAGGGTGTTCACGAATGCAAACTCGCGCCGCCTGAGTAGCGCGAGGTCGATGATTGGCGAGCTCGTGCGCTGCTCATATTTCAGGAGCGAGGCAGTCGCCGCGGCGGCGAGGACGAATCCGGCAACGACCGCGAAGGGGTTTGGTGAGCGTTCCTGCTGGCCGAGTTCGGTCAGTGCGTAGACGAGGGAAATGACGGCGGCAGCCATGAGGACGGCACCGACAAAGTCGATCCGGTTGGATTGACGACGGGTGCCCGGGGCCATGGCGAGAAACCCGACGCCAATGACGGCGGCGGCAAGCGGCACGTTGAGGGCGAACGTCCAGCGCCAGCCGACAGAGTCGACGATGAGGCCACCGAAATTCGGGCCAAGGATCGAACCAATGGGAAAGATGGATGAAATGAGGCCCAGTGCCTGGGCCCGGCTGCCCGGGAACGCGTCGCCCACGATCCCGTAGGCGGAAGGGAGCAGGCTTCCGCCAGCCAATCCCTGGACGGCACGTCCCAGGATCAGGAGCCAAACGTTCGGCGCGATTGCGCAGACGAGGGAAGCTGCCCCGAACAGTGCGACCCCTCCGAGGAAGACGACCCGGCGGCCAAGTTCATCGCTGAGCTTCCCGGCGATGGGCATCGAGACTGCCTGCATGACCGTGTACACGGTGACTACCCAACCGACCCAGGTCAGGGGCGCGTCCAGGTCGTCGATAAGGTTGGGGATGGCGACGGACACCATCGAGAACTGCATGGAGGACGTCAGGAGGGCCAGCGAAACAACGCCGAAGAGCACGTGCCTGTTGGAAAGCCGGATCACCGGCCACCCTCCGGTGTTCCGGTGTACTCGCGCAGCCGGTCGGCGATCTGTTCGCGGAGCCGTGCCATGCCGGCCATTTTTTGGTCGATGAGATCGAGTTGACGGCGCAGCGCCGCGGGAGCGGCGTTGGAGCGGCAACCCTCGCCGCCGGAGGCTGGATGTCCCGCGCCGGGCCCGGCCGCCAATTCCTCGGCGTCGAGCATCTCCGCAATCTCCGCGAGGGAGAACCCGAGCAGCTGCTTGAGCTGCTTAATGCGTTCGATCCGCTCGATATCGGCGGGAGAATAGAGGCGAAAGCCCCCGTGCATTCGTTCCGGGGGGCGCAGCAGCCCGCGTTCCTCGTAGAACCGGAGGGTGCGTTGCGTCAGCTGCGTGAGGCTTGCCGCATCGCCGATCTGGAGGAAGTTATCGCGGTTCCCGCGCTCCGAGACATCTGGCATCGAATGGCCTTTCAAGTGCTGGACGGACGCCGGGCGGAACTTGTCTCCGCTCCTTTGCATTCTCTGTGGCGCAGTTGCTTGTTGCAAGCAACTGCGTCAGGGTGGAGAACATGGATTGCACCGATTCGCTGGTGACCCTTCAGAAGGCCTGGCAGATCAGCACCCGGCAGGCGCATCTCCCGGCGGTTGAGCAGCGCCTGCAGGCGGCGGCGGGGCTCGCCCTGACCAGGCCTGCCAGAACGACGCTTCTTCAACTGAGCGAGGGGGGGCCGCTCCACGTGTCAGACCTCGCGGCGGCTGCAGGCGTCGATGTCTCGACCATGAGCCGGACGCTTCGGCAGCTGGGCGCCTCGGGGTTTATTGCCCGCGAGCAGGGGGAGGACCAGCGCGCTGTCCGTATTTCGCTCACCAGTGCCGGGGAGGAGGCCGTTGCGCGATTGCTCGCGGCCGGGCAGATCATCCTCCGGGACGTGCTCTCTGGCTGGTCCGAGGACGACCGGGATGCGCTGTCGCGGCTGATGGTGCGGTTCGCGGACGACTTCTCCACCTATCTCCGGCAGACTTCGAATCAGAACAGGGAAAGGGAAGTGGAATCATGGGCCTGAGGTGTTACGCCGCCACGCCAGGACGGGCAGTGGAGGCCTGCGCTGCAGGTGAGCGCCAACCGGTGTTCCCGGAATGCACGGCACTTTCGCCACGAGACGAGGAAGCCGTCCGGGCCGCGGGCGGACCGGAGGTATCCCTGTGAGCGTTGCCCAACCGCAAGCGCAACCGGAACGCGCCGTGCATGTGCCGCTTGTCTTTGCTGGTCTGATGCTTGGCATGCTGGTCGCCTCATTGAGCCAGACGATTGTCTCGCCCGCGATGCCGCGGATCGTGGCCGACCTGGGCGGTATCGATCACTACAGCTGGGTGGCCGTGGCGGCACTGCTTTCGGCTGCGGTCGCGGCCCCGATTGCGGGAAAGCTCTCGGACCTCTTCGGTAGAAAGCCGTTCTTCGCGGGCGGGATCATCGTGTTCGGTGCCGGGTCGGTGATCGCGGGGCTGACGCCGAACTTCAACACGCTGGTGCTGGCCCGCGCGATCCAGGGCCTTGGGATGGGCACGATGATGGCTCTTTCCCAGGCGATCGTCGGCGACCTCATCCCGCCTCGTGATCGGGGCAAGTACCAGGGGCTGCTTGGTGCGGCCTTTGGGGTCGCATCAGTGGCGGGGCCGCTCATCGGCGGCTTTGTCACCGACCATTACAGCTGGCGCTGGCTGTTCTTTTTGAACCTGCCGATCGGCGCCGCGGCCCTCGCGATCGTGATCCCGTTCATGCACCTGCCGCGCGTGCGGCGGCAGCACACGATCGACTACCTGGGCTTTGCCACGCTCACGGGCCTTCTCGTCGCCGCGTTGCTCGCGACCACCTGGGGCGGGGTGGAGTATGCGTGGTCGTCGATACAGATTGTGGGTCTTTATGCGCTGGCGGCCGTGTTCCTTGGAGTATTCGTCGCGGCCGAAATCCGCGCCAAGGAGCCGGTCATCCCCCTCAGGCTGTGGAAGAGCAGCATCTTCACGTTCGCGAACCTGGCCAACCTCTTCGTCGCGATGGCGATGTTCGGGGCGATCTTCTATATCCCCATTTTCGTCCAGGGCGTATTGGGCAAGAACGCCACCAACTCGGGCGGCATCCTGATCCCGATGAGCATGGCGATGATCCTGACGAGCATTGCGACAGGGTTCCTGATCACCCGCACCGGGCGTTACAAGATGTTCGTGCTGGCGGGGCCCGTGTTGATGGCGGTGGGGTTCTGGCTCTTCTCCCAGATGGACACGGGCACAACCAATTTCGAACTCCTCCGGAATATGGTGGTCACGGGTGTCGGCCTGGGGCTGTGCATGCAGACGTTCACCCTGATCGTGCAGAACGACGCGCGCCACGAGGATCTTGGGGTGGCGACGGCCACCTCGCAGCTCTCACGCTCGATTGGCTCAACCGCGGGCGTCGCGATCCTCGGGACGATCCTTACGCAGTCATCCGCCTCCGAGATACCAAAGCGGCTGCCCGCGGACCAGGTCGCGGAGTTTGGGTCGGTGTCGGCGAGCTCAGTCCTGAACCCGGCCTCGCTCGCCCAGCTCCCCCCCGATGTCCTGGTCGCCGTACGGGAGGGTTTGGCTGCCTCCCTGCAGAACGTGTTCCTGGTGGGCGTGCCGTTCGTCCTGGCGGCGCTGGTGGTCACGGTGCTGATCAGGGAGATCCCGCTGCGCCGGACCATCACGATTGCTGAGGTGCCGCCGCCCGCGCCATCGAGCCCGAGAGCTGCCGAGGCGATGGAGCCGGCCACCGCGGGGGCGGCGCAGCCGGCGGCGACAGGGGCCAATCGCCAGCTCGCGTCAGGGGAAGACTCGGGCGGCTGACGTCCGCGGGGCGATCTCCGGGCGGCCCAGGCCAGGGGAGTTTGGCGAGCCCACGGATGTTGATCACGAGGAGTGACCTGACTCCGCGGAAGCGTCCGCGCGGCACAGACCGGGCGGGCGCCCCGTGGGGCGATCTGAACGCCTGGGGTGGCGCCTCCGCGCCCGGGCCGCCCGATCAGGACGCTTGCGGGGGGGCGTCCCCCCGGGCGATCTCCTGGAGGGTGCGGACCGCGTCTGCGATGTGGTCCCCGATGCCCCTGACTTCGTGCCGGAAGGCGCCGCGGATGATGCCCTGCCGATCGATGACGTACGTGATGCGGGCGGTCGTCAGGCCGAGGAGCCCGCGCGCATCGTACAGCTTGCTCACCTGCTTATCGGTGTCGGGAATGAGGGGGAAGGGGAGGGCGTGCTTCTCGCGGAACAGCTGATGGCTATCCGCGGAATCGGCGCTCACGCCGACGACGATCGCGTCCAGCGCGGTGATCGGCTCGTAGTTGTCGCGGAAGCCACATGCCTCCCGGGTACATCCCGGGGAGTCGTCCTTTGGGTAGAAGTAGAGGACCACGTGCTTCCGGCCGCGCCAGTCGCCGAGGTTGAACGTCTCGCCGTTATCGAGCGCGGCGGTAAATTGCGGTGCCGTGGTCCCGATTTTCAGCATTGCGGAACTCTCGTTGCCGGCGGTCCAGGATTCAGTCCCGGGTCATTTCGCCGCGGCCGAAGGGGTCGTGCACGCGCTCGACTTCGATGACGACAGCAATGCCCTTGCGTTCCGGGTCATAGTCAAGCTCGGGCTTCACGACGCGCTCCATCACCTGCGCCCTCAGCGGGCCGTCCTCATGGAGTTCGGCACGCCCGAAGAAGCGAATGTACTTGCCGTGCTCCAGGTCGAGGTACAGCACGGCGACGTAGGGCGATTGCCTGAGGTTTTCGAGGTGGCCGCCGCGGGTCCTTTCCCAGTAGGCCAATCGGTGCTTATCGAGGACGAGCATGCTGCCCTTCGGCCCGATGTCGGGGCGGCCGTCGGGGCCGACGGTGGCGAGCACACATGGCCGTCCCTGGGCGAGGGCGCCCCCAACCGTTTCGGTAAGCTCTGTGAGGTCGAACGACATCAGGTACTCTCCTCGGATGAATGTATGAATTCTGTGTGATCAGATGCGACCGGGCGGGCTCAATCGGCAACCTGGAGTATCACCACCGCGACGCAGAGGCCGAATAGCACCAGCGGCGGAACGACAAAGACCGGCGCGGACTTCCGCAGGTCGGTGTAGGCAGCGCCAATCATCGTGACGCCCAGGAGGGCGCTCGCCGCAATCGCGGCCTCATCGGCACACAGGCCCACGACCATGCCGGCGGCGCCCACCAGTTCGACGACGCCCGTGAAGACCCGGAACCACTGCGGGTAGCCGTAGCGATCGAAATTGGCTACCTGCATGCGCATCCCGGCGACCTTGGTGCCGCCCGAAAAGGCGAAGAGCAAACCGAGGATGACCTGGATGATTCCAGCGGCGATCTCCATTCAGCTTCCTCCCGCTGGCTGGCAGCCTGGTGCCGCTTGCCTGTGTGAGGCGGCGGTTGCCGTCGCAATCCGGCACTCCCCGAGGTCCAACGTGCAGGCGCCGCGGGGAGAGCTCGGCGATGACCGCCTCGGTTACGAACCGTAACACGTTACACATCGTAACCGCAAGACGGAGCATACTTGGATCCATGGAGGCGCACAGTTCCGGGCGCGAAATGCATTATTGCCCCTACTTCCAGGCCACGCTCGAACTGATCGGACGGCGCTGGACAGGTTCGATCCTCCGGGCGCTCTGCATGCGGGCCATGCGTTTCAGCGAGATCAGCCGTGAGATCCCGGGACTCTCGCACCGGCTGCTGGCAGAGCGCCTGAAAGAGCTCGAGGACGCCGGCCTGGTCGAACGTTCCCAGGATGTGCAGGACCTTGTCTACCGGCTGACCTCTCCCGGCCAGGACCTTGAAGGCCTGTTCCGGGAAGTAGACCGGTGGAACGAGCGATGGGCCGGGGCCGACGGCGCCGAGGGGCACTGAACGAAGGCCCGGTCCGCGGCGGTTGCATCGAGGCCTGCTGGCGCAGACTCCGGCCGGCGTCGTCACGGGCGGAAGCAGCGGCCCGAGGCCGGCGCGACGCGGCTTGTGGCGCAGATGCGACGGCACAGGTCTCGGGCTACGCCGTAGCCCCAACGCTCGATCGGCTCACAACTTGAAGACGACTCGTCCCGAGCGCCAGTTGCAAGGGCCCCGCGTTGCCCGGCTCGACCATGCCCATCGAGGTCGTCGAACCCACCGGAGGCCTGTTGAGGCCTCTGATCAGAAAGGCGCATCGGCCTCGGTGGCGAGCATCGAGGGCGGCGAGCAGTTCGCAAGAGTGCGGGCCGGGCCAACCGGGCCACGAAGGGCGCGGAGCGCGAATGGCATGGGAACGGTGAAGCGGGGCACTTCCATGCCGGGGCGGGTCACAGGGATGGCCTTCCGCCCCGGGGGGCCGGCCAGGTCCCTCTGCGGCGGCTGTGCAGGTTACCCCGGAACGATGAGGAGGGGACGGTCGGCGTTGTGGCTAAGCCACTGGGCCGTGCCACCGAGGTGCCGTCCACGGAGTCCCGTCCGGCCGTGGCCGCCAACGACAATCAGGCCAGCGTCCATGGCGCGTGCCGCGGAGAGGAGTACGACTCCGGCGCGCCCCCGCATTCTGACATGGCTCTCGGCGAAATGCGGGACCAGGGCGAGGTACTCTTCCACTGGCAGGGCACCTGGCTCAAGCACTTCCACCGCAATCATCGCGATTCCAGCCACGAGCTTCCGCGCTACTGAGGCGGCGGCGTTCGCCAGCTCGGAGCCGTCCAGCCCCACGACGGCCCGCTGGAGGGGGACGGGAGGGCCGATCCGGGGGGGCAGCAGGACGAAGGGCGACCTCAGGTGGTGGATGACATTTCCCCGGCCGCGGTGGAGCAGCGAACGAGCAAGGGCTCCGTGGTCGCCGGCGGCGAGCACGAGTACCGCGCCATGACTCTCCTCCGCCACCGCGGGGATGACGGTTTCGGGCATGCCGGCTTCGACGCGTGGCTGGACATCGAGCCCCGCAACCGCGCCACTGGCGGCGAGCAGGGACAACATGTCCCTGGCCATGGCCGTACCATTCTCGGTGGTTTCGTCGCTGGTTACTGGATCGATGACATGGAGAAGGGTTAGCGGGACACCAGCCTTGCGGGCCAGCGCGACCGACCAGGGCAGTCCGCTCTGGATTTCCTCAGGGTGCCCGAGCACCGCAACGATGCGCGTCACTTGCTTTTCCGGTTCCGCATCCATCTTACTGAGCCTCCCGCGCGGCCGGTGCTCCGGAACCTGGTCTCGCCTGTAGTGGGGAACCGCGCCGTGCGAAGCGCCGCTTGAGGTCATCGACGAGGCTATAGACAACGGGTACCACGACAAGGGTGAGGATGGTTGCGGAGAACAGACCACCGATAACGACACGGCCAAGGTCGGCCGCGATGAGCGCGCCCTCGGTAAGGCCAAGCGACAGCGGGACGAGCGCGAGCATGGCGGCGATGGCCGTCATGAGGATGGGCCGCAAGCGCGTCTGCGCACCTTCGACGATGGCGTCGTAAGTGGAATAGCCGCGCTCGTGCTTGAGCATGTTGACGAACTCGAGCATGACGATAGCGTTGGTAACGACGATGCCGACGAGCATGAGCAGCCCGATGAGCGAACTTACGCTGAGCGCGGAGCCCGTGATGACGAGCGCAACAATCGCTCCGATCACGGCCAGGGGCAGGCTGAACAGGATGACGAACGGATCCAGCCAGCTGTGGAACAGCAAAACCATGAGCAGATAAACGATGACGATGGACGCGATGATGGCGAAGAAGAGGTTGCTGAAACTCTCCTCGATGTCGCTGGCAATGCCGCCCTGCTCCACCAGGACCCCGTCGGGGACGTCGATGCGGTTGACTGCCGAGAGGGCATCGGCGGCGATACCGGCCGTGTCCTCCCCCGTGACATCGGCGCTGATGGTAGCCCCGGGCCGGCCGTCGACGCGCGTCAGGCGCTCCTGCCGCTCAATCGTGTCGATGCTGGCGACGTCACCAATGCGAACACCCGGGCGGAGTTCGAGCGCGGCCAGCTGCTGAGGGGTCTGGGTGGCGCCCGAGACGAGAACCCGGAGATTGACGGGGCCTTCGCCCAGGTCGACGGTGGTGACTGCCGTGCTCGAGGAGAGGCTGCTCACAAACTCCGAGAGCTCCTGCGGGGAGACCCCGGCATCAAACGCGCGTTGGGAATCCACGGTGATTTGGAGGGTTTGTGTTGAGCTTCCCACATCGGACTTCACGTTCGCCGTGCCTTCGGTGCCGCGGACGGCATCCGCTACCAGGGCGGCGACCTCGGGGACGCGCGACGCATCGGCCTCCGTCTCCGCGGAAACGGTGAAGACGATCCCACTGGGTGGGGCGAACCCGCCAGTCGAACTGACGGCGATATTGCCGGAGCCGGGGAGTTCCCGCGGGAGCCGATCGCGAAGGTCCGCGGCGATGTCATCCTTATCCCCGGAGGCGAATTCCACCGTGATGGCGGCGCTGTTGGCGCCCTGGCCCGAGAGGATGTTGCCAACGGCCCCGATGTCGGAACCGGCTCCCGTGATGATGGTCTGCATTGCTTTGACGTCGTAGGCCTCGAGCAATTGCTCGACGGCGGTCGCCTGGGCGAGGACCGCATCCTGCGTCTGGCCGGGGTTCGCATTCACCGTGACGGTGATGATGTTCTCGCCCGCGGGGGGGAGGAAGACGACGGGGAGAAGGGGGACGAGGGCGAGGCTCGCGACGAAGGCGGCGCCGGCGAGACCGAGGGTCTTCCATCGGTTGCCGAGGGACCAGCGAAGAATCGGGGAGTAGGCCCGGGCCAGCCGCGTATCGGCCGCCTTCTTCTCGGGCTCAATTTTCACACGGCCAGCGATCGCCAGTTTGAGGAGGACAGGGATAACGGTGACGGCGACGATGAGTGAAGCGATCAGGGCGAAAACGACGGCGAGGGAGAAGGAGAGGAAGAGCTCACCAACGAGTCCTCCGACGAACCCGAGGGGCAGGAAGACTGCGCATGTCGTTGCCGTCGCGCCAACGATGGCGATGGTGACCTCGCGAGCGCCCGTGATGATCGCGGGGAAGGGCTCCTCGCCCTCCGCCATGTGGCGGTAGACGTTCTCGAGCACCACGATGGAATCGTCGATGACGCGTCCGATGGCGATGGTCAGCCCGCCGAGTGTCATGATGTTGATCGAATAGCCGAGCCTATCGAGGAGGACGACGGCCAGCACGATCGAGAGAGGGATAGAGACTGCAGTCACCAGCGTGGTGCGCCAGTTCGAGAGGAAGAGGAATACGATGACGACCGCGAGGATGCCGCCGATAAGGCCTTCTTCGACGACCCCGTTGATCGAATCGGTGATGAACTCCGCCTGGTCCTGGAAGACGGTGATGGAAGCTCCAGCTGGCAGCGTTCCTTCCAGCTCGTGGAGGGCATCGGTGACCGCATGGGATGTCTCCACCGTGTTGGCGCTCTTCTCTTTTGTTACCCGTATGGCGACCGCGGGTTGCCCGTCCGCGCGGGTGACGCCGGTCGATGCCGCTTGCCCCACCTCGACCGTGGCGATATCGCCGAGTTTGAGGGTCGTACCATCCGGAGCGCGGAGCTGGAGCGCGCGGATGTCATCGAGGGACTGGTAAGTGGCGACCGTCTCTATGGGGAGGCTCGTCCCGTTGGCGGTGATCCGGCCCGAGGGAATCAGGACATTGTTGTCGGCGAGGGCCTGGGTGATCTCGTTGTAGGTGAGGCCCGATGTGACGAGCGCCCCGGCATCGAGCGACACGACGACCTCACGGGCCGCCCCTCCCACGACACTGACCGATGCGACCCCATCGATCTTCTCGAGCGCCGGTACGATGTCCCGCCGGGCGATTTCGCGGAGGTCGGCCTCCGAGAGATCGCCCTGGAGGCTGAAGTCGACGATCGGCAGGACCGTCGGGTCGAACGTGAGGATCGATGACGCGCTCGCCGCCGGCAGTCTCGTGCTATCGAGCACCGCCTGGATATCATCCTCCGCGGCATCGAGGTTCGAACCGAAATCGTACTCCAACGAGATCAGGGCGAGGCCGGCGACGGTCGTGGATTCCAGCCTCTTGACGCCTTCGAGCGCGGTGAGGCGTTCCTCGAGCGGTATCGTCACGGACCGTGAGACGTCGTTTGCCTGTGCGTCCGGGACCTGCACGATGACGACGACGACCGGGAACTCGATATCCGGTATGAGTTCCTGGCGGACATTGAACATGGTGTAGAGGCCGTAACCTGCCAACGCCAGCGCCACGGCGACGACAAGCCAGGCTCGTCGATAGCTGTACTCGGTGATCCAGGAGACGAGCCGACTCAAACAGGTGCTCCGATTTGAATTATGCTAAGGTGAACAGGAATTCCGCATCTGGTCAACCAGCCGGCGGAGGGTTCACGGTAAGGCAGGGTAAGGATGAGGTACCGCGGCATCCGGCTCGGGCCATCGGGAGGTCATAGACGAGCGACATCCCGCCGGCGCCATGGCGCGTGGCGTGACAGGATTCGAACCCGATGACGCAGTCCCGGCGCTCCGATGCGATCGCGAACCGGTCGAGGTTGCTTGAGTCGGCGCGCGATGCGTTCGCCGACCTCGGGCCGGCGGCCGAGGTGACCTACATCGCCGAAAGAGCGGGGGTTGGGGTCGGCACGATCTACCGGCACTTTGGCAGCAAGGAGGGCCTGCTGCGCGAAGTCGTGCTCGAGGCGGTATCCGAGTTCGAGCGGGAGCTCGGGGATTCGGAGCGAAGCGCCGAGCCGCTGACTGCCCTGCGCGTCTTCCTCACCGCGTTGCTGCGGGCGACCGACAGTTATGGCTGGCTGTTCGACGCCATGCTGACCGGCGACCTGCCCACGGAGGCAAGCGAGGGCATCGAGGGAGTGGCGGCTGACCGGCGCATCTCGGATATCCTCCAGCGTGGGGTAGCACTGCACACACTCCGGGGCGACCTCGACGTGGATGTGGCGTCGAACCTCCTGCTCGGCCTGGCGCTGATATGGCGGTTCCGTGAGCTGGGGGAGTCGGTTGGCATTGAGGAGGCGGTCGACCGGACCCTGGGGGTGTTCCTGGCCGGCGCGAAGTGCCGCGAGTTGCCGGAAGAGACGTGACGAGGCCCGGGGCTTCCGGTCAAGACATCAGCCGGGCAGTACTGGTCGAGTTGCGGTCACCCCTGTTTTCCCGGCGGCGGCGACGGTCCGCTCCCTGGTGAGGTCCACGGGACGCCAATCGCGACAATGATCGGCAAGAATACGGGAGCGGTCCGCGGATGATCGAGGGACGATGGCCGCGGCTGTACAGGGCCGCGAACAAGTGTTCCAATCCTTGCCTGCATGGTG
>DAOKYT010000026.1:0-13933 GCA_035326025.1 Tepidiformaceae bacterium | reverse complement strand
TGGCCGCGGCTGTACAGGGCCGCGAACAAGTGTTCCAATCCTTGCCTGCATGGTGTATGATACCCACAGGTCGCACGCCCCCGGCAGATGGCAGACGTTGCTCTCACGATTGCGTGAGCTGATGTAGCGTCCGCCCTTGCAACGACGGCGGGATCGGAATCCCGCGCCAACAGCAACCCGAACCGCCGGCCGCCAGGCGTCGACAATGGAGGCCCCGGGGTGTCTTTCGCCCACAAGAGCAACACGAACACGTGTGCCGATTGCGGCCGGCCCTTTGGCACGGCGGCCGGAGAACAAGCCGGCGACCAGGCAACTGTCAACGGCACGCACTGGCGCTGCCCCGCCTGCCGATCCGCGGACAAGGCCCGTGCCGGCGCCGAGTACGAGCGCACCCTGGTCACGATCGAATGCGCCGCGTGCGGCAACCCCGCGCGCGTGCCCTTCGAACCCCGGGATGGCCGGCCCGTGTACTGCAACGAATGCTTCCAGCCGCAACCGCCAGGACTGACCAACGATTTCAGGCGCACGTCCCAGTACGGCGCCTTCCGCGGTGGAAGCCCGAACGGCAGGGGGCAACGGGCTGGCGCTCGTTTTGGCAACGGGAACGGAAAGCAACAGGGCCATAACCGTGGCCCGGGAGTCCAGCGCCGCGGGGATCAGCGGCCACGCTAGCGCATCGCAAGCCGCCGGGCGCACCGGCGCCTCCGTCCTTCTCATTGAATCCGCTTTCGCCCCGCCGGCACCCCCGGCGAGGGGCAAACCGGGCGCCTCTCCGAAACAGGGGCAGGGAGTAACCACCTTGACGACCAAACTGGCGGCCCGCGCCGCCCGAACCGATGACCTGAAACCGCGCTTGGCGCCGGCCGATGAGTTCGAAGCCGATGAAGACATCGCCGGGGACGATCCGGTGGCGCTCGATACGCCACGCCGCGGCGGCGGCGCGACAGAGCCCGACGCCACCGAAGACCCGGTCCGCCAGTATTTGCGCGAAATCGGCCGCGTCGGTTTGCTGACGGCGGCCGATGAGAAGCAACTGGGCCGCCAGATCGAACAGCGCAACTACGTCGCCAGCCTGCGCCAGGCCTACCGCGAAGCGCATGGACGCTCCCCGTCGGCCGGCCGCCTGGCGCTGTCCATCCTCCAGGAATGGGCTGCTCTCCGGCCCCTCCACGAGGCCGCCCTCCGCTTCCTTGGCAGCGAAAGCGCGCCCGCTTCGATCGTGGAGAGCGTGCGCGACCCCCGGTTCCGGGCGCTTGTCGATGGCGAGCTCGATGAGCACTTCCGCGCCGCCGCCGTCCGCGAACTCGGGCTCGGCAGCGACGAGGCCGCGGACGCCATCGTCCGCCTGTCGATCGTCACGGATCTGCTGAACCGCGGTCTCCTCGAAACGCTCATCGAGGCAGCCGGCGAGCCGGCGGTACTCGCCCCCGAGGCGGGACTGCTCGAGGTCTTCGCCGGAATCGAGCCTGACATCGCCCGGCAGCTCGACCGCGCCAGTCGCGAGGGCGACGTTGCCGAGCAGCGGCTTACCGAGGCGAACCTCCGCCTCGTGGTCTCCGTCGCCAAGAAGTACGTCGGCCGGGGCATGACGATGCTCGACCTCGTCCAGGAAGGGAACATCGGGCTCCTCCGGGCGGTCGAGAAGTTCGACTACCGCCGGGGGTTCAAGTTCTCTACCTACGCGACCTGGTGGATCCGGCAGAGCATTTCGCGCGCCATCTCCGACCAGGCGCGCACCATCCGGATCCCCGTGCACATGGGCGAGGTGATCAACCGGCTGACGCGAGTCAGCCGCCGCTTTGTCCAGGAACACGGCCGCGACCCGACAGACGCGGAACTCGCGGACGCGATGGAGGCCACGAACACCGAGAACCAGCCCTACACCGTCGAGCGGATCCAGGAGATCCAGCGGTACATGCGCGAACCGGTCTCGCTCGAAACGCCGATCGACGAAGGCGAGGAATCCGAGCTCGGGGAGTTCATCGCCGACCCGGGCGCGGTCCAGCCGGCCGAAATCGCGAGCTACCAGCTCCTCAAGGAACAGCTGGCCGATATCCTCGCCAGCCTCCCGCGGCGGGAACGTGAAGTCATCGAGTTGCGCTTCGGGCTGGCCGATGGGCGCAGCCGCACGCTGGAGGAAGTCGGGCGCGAATTCGGCCTCACGCGCGAACGCATTCGCCAGATCGAGCGGGTGGCCCTGGCCCGCCTGCGCGAACACGGCGCCACGAGCCGCTTGCGGGATTACCTCAACTAATCCGCGGGAGCGGGTCCATGCAGCTGCCGCGGGGGTCGTATCGATCCCCTCGGCGTTCGCCTGCGCTGTACGATGCGCCCGATGGCGGCTCCAGCCCCACCTAACGGCCCCTTCATCGCCTGGTTCGAATCCCTGCGGACCGGCGACACCTCCCTCGCCGGGGGCAAGGCGGCGTCCCTGGGCGAGCTCGCCCACGCGCTCGCCGGCAGCGGCGCGATCATCCCCCGGGGCTTCGCCGTCACCGCGGCAGCCTACCGGGCGTTCATCCGCGAGGCCGGCATCGGGCCAGCCATCGAGGGCGTGATCGCGAGCTTCGAACGCGGCGACCTCAGCGCCGCGGCAGCGTCGGCCCGCGCCCGCGAGCTGATCGACACCAGCCCGTTTCCCCCGGCCCTGGAATCCGCAATCGCCGGGGCGTATCGCGAACTCTGCCGCCGCCTGGGCGAGGACGATGCGCCCGTCGCCGCCCGCAGTAGCGCCACCATGGAGGACCAGCCCGGATTGAGCTTCGCGGGCCAGCACGAGTCCTTCCTGGGTGTGCGTGGCAGCGAGGCGCTCATCGCAGCCTGCCGCCGCTGCTTCTCCTCCCTCTTCACGGAACGCGCCTTCGCCTATCGCCAGGAAATGGGCCTCGACCATCGCGAGGCAGCCCTGGCCGTGGCCGTCCATGCCATGGTTGCCTGGCCGGACTGCGCTGTTGCAGGCGTTCTGTTCACCATCGACACTGAAACAGGCTTCCCCGGGCTCATCAGCGTCACGGCCAGCTGGGGCATCGGCGAGACGGTGGTCCAGGGGCTCGTGACGCCGGACGAATTCCTCGTCTTCAAACCAACGCTCGGCACCGCCCCCGATCCCGTGCTTGCCCGGCGCCTGGGCTCCAAGCTCCGCAAGGCGGTTGCCGGTGCCGAACCCGGCACAACGCTCCTGGTCGACACGACACCCGGCGAACGGGCCGCCTTCTGCCTGGCCAACGACGAGGTCATCCGCCTGGCCGAGCTGGCGGCGCGCATCGAACAGCACTACGGCCGTCCGATGGACATCGAGTGGGCCAGGGACGGCAGCACCGGCGAGCTCTGCATCATCCAGGCGCGACCCGAGACCATCCACGGCGGCCGCGTGCCAGCCGTCCTCCGGTCGTTTTCCATCGGCGAGCGCGCGGAACCCGTGGTGCGCGGGATTGCCGTTGGCTCCGGGATGGCAGCCGGCCCGGCACGCATCATCCACGAGCTCGCCGGCGCCGAATTCGAAGCCGGCGGCGTCCTGGTCACCCGCTCGACCAGCCCAGACTGGGTGGCGCTCATGCGGCGCGCCTCCGCGATCGTCACCGACCTCGGCGGCCGCACCTCGCACGCCGCCATCGTCAGCCGCGAGCTCGGCATCCCGGCCGTCGTGGGAACGGGCGATGCCACGGCGAGGCTCGCGGAGGGGGTGGAGGTCACCGTTTCGTGCGCCGAAGGCAGCGAGGGCTTTGTCTACCCCGGCCGCGTGCCGTTCGCGGTGCGCGACCTCCCGATTGAGGGCGCCCGGCCGGCACGCACGAAGGTGATGCTCAACCTCTCGATCCCCGAAGCGGCGCTGCGCTGGTGGCGGCTCCCGGCCGATGGAGTGGGCCTGGCCCGCATCGAGTTCATCGTGGGTGAGCAGATCCGGGCGCACCCGATGGCCCTCCTCCACCCGGAACGCGTGGGCGACGCGGCCGAGCGCGGCGCGCTGGCGGGGCTTGCCGCCGGGTTCGCATCGGGCGCTTCCTACTTCACCGAACGGCTGGCCGAGGGCATTGGGCTGATCGCCGCCTCCCAGTACCCGCGGCCGGTCGTGGTCCGGCTGAGCGACTTCAAGAGCAGCGAGTATGCCAGCCTGGTGGGGGGCAGCTGGTTCGAACCGGCGGAAGCGAACCCGATGCTTGGCCTGCGGGGCGCCTCCCGCTACTACCACGAGCGCTACCGGGAAGCCTTTGCCCTCGAATGCCAGGCCATTCGCCGCGTCCGCAACGGGGCTGGCCTGGACAACGTGGTGGTGATGATCCCGTTCTGCCGCACCGTGCCCGAATGCGACCGCGTGCTGGAGGAAATGGCGGCGCACGGCCTCGTCCGGGGGGAGGACGGCCTGAAAGTCTGGCTCATGTGCGAGATCCCGTCGAACGTGGTCCTCGCCGCCGAGTTCGCGAAGCGCATCGATGGCTTCTCCATCGGCTCGAACGACCTCACCCAGGTCGTCCTCGGGGTCGACCGCGATTCGGCCGAACTGCGCGCCCTCTTCTCGGAAGAGGACCCCGCCGTGCAAGCCATGATCCGGTCCGTCATCCGCGAAGCGCACCAACACGGCGTCACCGTGGGCTTCTGCGGGCAGGCGCCCAGCGACGACCCGGCCTTCGCCGCCTTCCTCGTCGAGAGCGGGATCGACTCGATCTCGGTCACGCCCGATACACTGCTCGCTGCGCGCGAAGCCGTCGCCGCCGCCGAAACCGCCGGCTGACCTACCGCCGCGAGCGCAGGCCGGCCAGGGAACGCCCGTCGTGCATGCGCTGGATCGCGCCGGCGAGCAGCGGCGCGAGGGCCACCGCCTCCAGGTGTTCGATGCCCGAGGCCGGCAGAGGAACGCTATCCGTGACCAGCAGGCGCCCCGGCCCGGAGCGAGCCAGCGTCGCCGGCGCATCGTGCGAGAAGATGCCATGCGTGACGGCTACCGTCGCCGGACCCACCGCCCCCGCCCCGGCCACGGCGGCAAGCGCGGCACGCACCGTCGACCCTGTCGTGATCATGTCGTCGACGATGATGGGCCGCAGCCCGCGGATATCCCCGGTGACGCGCGTCGCGACCACGTCCACTCCCGTGAGCCGGGTCTTGTGGACCACCACCATCGGCAGGTGGAGCGCCGCCGCGAAGCGGTCGGCCAGGCGGGCGGCGCCGAGGTCGGGAGCTACGATGGCGCTATCCGGGGCCACCTCGCCCAGCGCGTGAAGGAGCAGCGGGAACGCTTCCAGGTGCTCGACAGGCATCTCGAAAAAACCCTCCACCGCTGGCTGGTGCAGGTCCACCGTGACCAGCCGGTCGATAGCCCCGGCATCCAGGATGTTCGCGACCACGCGGGCGCCGATGGCGGTCCGCTCCCCGGCCGCGCGGCGGTCCTGGCGGCTGTAGCCGAGGTACGGCACCACGGCGCTCACCCGCGCGGCCCCGGCCCGGCGCGCGGCATCCGCCAGCATCAGCAGTTCGACCAGCGGGCCCTCGGGCGGGGGCGGCGTCGGCTGCACCAGGTAGACATCAGCGCCACGAACGCTCGCATCGATGCGCACCACCTCGGCATCGGGGTAGCGCGAGAGGGTGACCGGCGCGGGCGCGACCCCCAGCAGCCCGGCGATCTGCCCGGCGAGGGCCGGGTGCGCACCGCCGGCAATTAGCGCGAGCATGGCACCTCCTTCACCCCGGCGCCCCGGCCGCCGTGGCACCGAGCGCGCGGGCGAGCCACTCCGCCGTGATGGCAGTCGCTTCTTCGAGCGTGCCCTCCTCTTCGAAGAGGTGTCCCGCCCCCCGCACCACGCGCAGGTCGATGGCCGGGCAGAGGCGGGCCGCCTCGCGCGCCTCGGCCACCAGCGGGTCGTGCGAGCCGGCCAGCAGCAGCGCCGGCACGGTCAGACCGCGGTACTCCTCCGCGCTGATCGGCGCGGAACGGAGCACGAGGGCATCCGCGGTGACGCGCCCTTCGAGCACGCCCCGCAGGGCCACGACCGCGCCGAGGCTCGAACCAGCGACCGCGTGGGGCGCGCCCCGGAGCTCCGCCTGCGACCGTGCCCAGGCTTCGACCGCCACCAGGTCGTCCACGTAGTCGTCGATGCTGCCCGGCCGGCCGCCCGAGTCGCCGTGCCCGCTCAGATCGAAGAGCAATGCGGCGATGCCCTCGTCTACCAGCCGCTCGCCAATGACCACATTGCGCGGCGAGTCCTTGGAACTCCCCAGCCCGTGCACGAAGGTGACGTACGGCGGCCGCCCGCCGGGCAGGCGGAGGCGCACCGCAAGCTCGATGCCATCGCGGCGCACCCGCGCCTCACGCGTCTCGACGCTGGAGCCGAACCGGTCGAGGATGGCTTTCACCTCCTCGTCGGGAACCTGCGGGAATGCGTCGTAGAACTGGCCGATCGCCCAGAAATCCATCTCCAGCCGGGGACAGACGACCTCGTCGACCTCGGCCGCGATCTCGCGGACCGAACCGGGCGGCGCGACGGGGATTGCCAGCACCACCTTCGCGGCGCCCGAGGCCCGCATGGACCGGGCCGCGGCCCGCGCCGTGGCGCCCGTCGCCAGGCCATCGTCCACGATGATGACGACCCGCCCCTCAACGGGGGGGCGCCGGTGCCCGTCGAACAGCTCCTCGCGGTGCCTGGCCTCGGCCACCTGGTGCGCCTTCTCGCGTTCGAGGTAGCGTTCATCGGCCCCCGCATCCCGCGCCAGCTGGGTGTTGACCCAGGCGGAGCCGTCGGCTGTCACGGCGCCGATAGCCAGCTCTGGCTGGCCCGGGGCCCGGAGCTTTCGCGCGACAACCACGCCGAGCTGGCCGTGGAGCGCGCGTGCCACCTCCGCGGCCACCGGCACCCCTCCCCGGGGAATCCCGAGGACAACCGGGTTCTCGTAGCCGCGTTGCGCGAGCGCTGCGGCGAGATGCCGGCCGGCATCCACGCGATCGCGATATCTCCTCATGTGGCCCTCCTTGCCGGGGCGCGCCCTCTCTCACGGGTGATGGCGGAGTGCATTGTCCGCCTCGCCGGTCCGCCATGGGAGGGCCAAAGGGCGGGCCGCGCCGAGCCTCCCGGACCATGTTGTCCGCACGGCGGCGGTGGCATAGTGGCCTCGATGCGCGAATTCGTGGCAGCGGAGTGGCCACCATGCTGATCGTGGCCGCGGTCGGCGGCAACGCCCTGCTGCGCCGCGGCGAACCCCTGACGGCCGGGGCGCAACAGCGCAACGCCCTGCGCGCTGGCCGCGCCCTCGCCGCGCTGGCCACCGGTCACCAGCTCGTTATCACCCATGGCAACGGGCCGCAGGTCGGGCTGCTGGCGCTCGAAAGCGGCACGAGCGGCGCCGCGCCCGCCTTCCCGCTGGATGTCCTCGGCGCGGAATCGCAGGGCATGGTCGGCTATCTGCTGGAGCTCGCCCTCCGGAACGAACTCGCATCGCGGCCGGTCACGACCATCCTCGGGCAGGTGCTCGTTGACCCCGCGGACACCGCCTTCGAGCACCCCTCCAAACCCATCGGTCCGTTCTACTCGCGCGAAGCGTGCGACCGCCTGGCCGCCGCCAACGGCTGGACGTTCGGGTTCGAAGGCGATCGCGGGCGGCGGCTCGTCCCTTCGCCCGAGCCGCTCGAGGTGCTCGAGCTCGATGCGATCCGCGCGCTCCTGGGCGCCGGCGTCGTCACCATTTCGGCCGGAGGGGGCGGCGTGCCGGTCGCTCGCGATGCCTCGGGGCGGCTGGCCGGCGTCGAGGCGGTCGTCGATAAGGACCTGACCGCCTCCTTGCTCGCGAGGCGGCTGAACGCCGGCGCGCTGCTGCTGCTGACCGATGTCGCCGCGGTCCATGAGCGCTGGGGCGATCCCGCCAGCCGCACCATCCGCGCGGCGACGCCGGGGGCCATCGGCGAGTACGAGTTCGCCCCCGGCTCGATGGGGCCAAAAGCCGAAGCCGCGATCCGCTTCGCCGAAGCGACGGGCGCCCTGGCCGCCATTGGCGCGCTCGAATCGGCATCCGCCATCCTGGCGGGGACCGCGGGTACCCGCATTTCGCCGCGGGAACAGGGCATCACCTTCTGGGAGGCCAGCGAATGAGCACCAGGACTCGCACCATCATCCTTGGGGCCGCGGGACGCGACTTCCACAACTTCAACGTGGTCTACCGTAACGACCCCGCGACCGAGGTGGTGGCGTTCACCGCCACTCAGATCCCCGGCATTGCGAAACGCCGCTACCCGGCCGCGCTCGCCGGGCCGCTCTACCCGGTGGGTATCCCAATTGAAGACGAGGCCGAGCTCGAGTCGCTCTGCCTGGCCCACCGCGTCCAGCGCGTCGTCTTCGCGTACAGCGACGTGAGCCACGAGCACGTGATGCACCTGGCCTCGCGCGCGCTCGCGGCGGGCGCCGATTTCGAATTGCTCGGCCCGGAGCGCACGTCGCTCCGCGCCTCCATCCCGGTGGTGGCGGTTACCGCCGCCCGCACCGGCTCGGGAAAGTCGCCGATCTCCCACTGGATCGCCCGCCGGCTGATGGAGCGCGGCCGGAGGGTGGCCCTTGTCCGCCACCCCATGCCCTACGGCGACCTCGAACGCCAGCGCGTGCAGCGCTTCGCTTCCAGCGCCGACATTGCCGCCGCCGGCTGCACCGCCGAGGAGCGCGAGGAGTATGAGAGCCACGTTGCCGCCGGGCTCGTCGTGTTCGCCGGCGTGGATTATGGCGACATCCTGCACGCCGCGGAAGCGGAGGCGGACGTCATCGTGTGGGACGGAGGCAACAACGACTTCCCGTTCTACCACACCAACCTCCAGGTTGGTGTGCTCGATGCGCTGCGGGCCGGGCAGGCCAATGCCTATCACCCGGGGGAGGCGGTGCTCCGCATGTCCGGCGTCATCGTCATCAATAAGGTGAATGCCGCCACCCCCGAACAGGTGGCCCTGGCCGAGCGGACGGCGCGAGAGCTCAATCCGGGGGCCCGCATCATCCGGGGGGCCCTGCCGATCCGCCTCGACGCGCCCGAATCGGTGCGGGGCAGGCGCGTCCTGGTGGTTGAGGACGGCCCGACGATCACCCATGGCGGAATGGCGTACGGTGCCGGTTATGTCGCGGCGCTCGAAGCGGGCGCAGAGATCATCGACCCCCGCGAGAGCGCGGCGCCCTCGATCCAGGCGGTCTACGCGGCATACCCGCACATCGGGAACGTCCTCCCGGCGGTCGGCTACGGCGACGAACAGGTGGCGGCCCTGCGCGAGACGATCGACAGGTCGGCCGCCGAAGTGGTCGTCTCGGGGACCCCGCTCGACCTGGCCGCGCTTACTGGCGCCGCCAGGCCGGTGATCCGCGCGCGTTACGGTTTCGAGGAAGCGGGCGAACCGGCGCTGATGGAGCTGATCGAAGCCGCGATCACCTGACGGGCGCGGCCGGGGGGACGGCGCGCCGCGGCACACGACCATAACTTGGCTGTGGCCCCGCGGCTCAGTAGGATTCCCTTCAGCGCAGAGGGGCCGGGAAAAGGCAATCGCAAGCACGTTGCGATTCTGACCGCGCAACCTTTCCGCCACGTAGAACCTGGCGGGGAGGCCCCCTGCGACCACTTCCAGGAGCAGGGTTTCTCGTGTACCTACTTTCCCTTTCTCCCCGCTGCTGGTTCATGCGGTCGCATCACCTCCCCTGGAGGAAGATTCGCCGGTCGCGAACCAGCACCCAGCCGCCTCCCGGGGCTCCGCCCGGCCCAGCACTGGAGGCCTTTCGTGCAGCTTGAGCTGGACTCGGCCGATATCGCTCTCATGCGACGTATCCTCGAATCCCATCTTGGCAATCTCAAGATGGAGATCTCGAACACCGAGAACTTCGAGTGGCGAAAATCGCTCCAGGCTGACGAGGAGCGCCTTAAGGCAATCCTCGCGCGCCTCGCGTCCTAGCCATTCCCACGCTTCCACGGTGAAGCACGCGCCCGGCCAACCGGGCGGTGGCCATCCGCGGCTGCGCCTTTCCTCAATCCCTGGAGTAAAAAGGTGCTTCTCGCACAGATCATGATCCCCCTGGCCAGCGCACTGGCCGTCCTCTATGCAGCGTGGCTCGCCTACGACGTCCTCCGGCGCGATCGCGGCACGCCGGAAATGCAGGCCGTGGCCGGCACCATCCTCGAAGGCGCCAACGCCTTCCTCAAGCGCCAGTACCGCACCATCGGCATCCTCGCGATCGGCACGAGCGTCGTGGTCGGCCTCGTGGTCGGTCTCTTCAAGGAATCGGGGGAGGTCGGCGTCCTCACGGGCGTCGCCTTCATCGTTGGCGCCGTTGCCTCCGGTGTTTCGGGCTATATCGGCATGTCGATCGCCGTGCGGGCCAATGGCCGCACCGCATCGGCAGCGCAGCGTAGCCTCGCCGACGCCATCAACACGGCCCTCCGCGGGGGCGCCGTCTCCGGCTTCCTCGTCGTGGCCCTCAGCCTCATCGGCGTCTCCAGCATCTTCGCCATCTACAGCCGCGTGCTGGGCAACCCGATCGACGATGCGCCCTTCCTCATCGTCGGCTTCGGCTTCGGAGCGAGCTTCGTCGCGCTATTTGCCCAGCTCGGCGGCGGTATTTACACCAAGGCCGCCGATGTCGGCGCCGACCTCGTCGGCAAGGTCGAGGCAGGGATCCCCGAGGACGACCCCCGCAACGCCGCGGTCGTGGCCGACCTGGTGGGGGACAACGTCGGCGACTGCGCGGGGCGCGGCGCCGACCTTTTCGAATCGATGAGCGCCGAAAACATCGGCGCGATGATCCTCGGCGTTTCGATCTTCACGGCTACGGGCCGCGTGGAATGGATCCTTTTCCCGCTCGTGCTGCGGTCCTTCGGCGTGATCGCCACCATCCTGGGCATGCTCACCGTGCCCTTCTGGGCCAAGCGGATCAAGGACCCGATGGGCGCGCTCAATGGCGGCTACTGGGTGATCACCGCCCTCTCGATCGCCGGACTGGGGATCACCACCCGGGCCATGCTCGACGATGTCTGGTACTGGTTCTTCTTCTGCGGCCTCGTCGGGATCGCCACGGGGATCGCCTTCGTCTACATCACCCAGTACTACACCGCGGGGTCGTGGCGCCCCGTCCGTGAGATTGCCGAGGCCAGCCGGACCGGGTCGGCCACCAATATCATCATTGGCACGGCCGTCGGCTTCGAGACGACCGCCGTCACCGCCATCACGGTGGGCGCGGCGCTCGTGGCTTCGTTCGTTCTCGGCCAGCAGGCCGACCTCGAGAACGTGAGCAGCATCTCGACGGGCGTGTTCGGCACCGCCGTGGCGACCATGGGCATGCTCATGTCGGCGGCCTACGTGCTGGCCATGGATACCTTCGGGCCCATCACCGACAACGCGGGCGGCATCACCGAGATGGCCGAGGGCACCCGCCCCGAGGCGCGCGAAATCACCGACGCCCTCGACACGGTGGGCAATACCACCAAGGCGCTCACCAAGGGTTACGCGGTCGGCTCCGCGGCCCTCGCCGCCTTCCTGCTCTTCACCGCCTACCTCGACGAAGTACGCATCGAGTTCGGCAGCCAGGCCGCGGAGGACTCCTCGACGTATGCCGACCGCGTCCGCGACCTCGGGCTGATCCAGGGGGACGAGGCCGAACAGGCCGTCTCCGAGGCCATCGCCAGCTACGCGGGCGACCTGGAGTCGCGCGGATTCGAGGATGACGACATCGAGACGCTGCTCGTCGCCGATGACGATGAGACGGCCGCGTTCCTGCGCCACAAGCTCGAAGATGGCTCGATCACGGCGGAGCAGGCCGATGGTCTCAAGGCGAGCCCGGCACCGCTGCCGCGCATCATGCCGATCAACCTCGGCAAGGTGCAGGTCTTCGTTGGGGGGCTCCTCGGCGTGATGCTCGCCTTCCTCTTCAGCTCGCTCGCCATTCGCTCGGTGGGCCGGGCCGCCGGCAGCATCATCGATGAGGTGCGCCGCCAGTTCCGCGAAAACCCCGGGATCATGACCGGCCAGGTGCGTCCCGATTACACCCGGGCTGTCGACATCACCACGGCGGCGGCACTGCGTGAGATGGTGGCGCCCGGCATCCTGGCGGTCGGTCTCCCGGTCCTCGTTGGCGTCGTCTTCCGCTTCACCATCGGCGGCAACGCTGGCTGGGAATCGGTGGCGGGCCTGCTCATGGTCGGAACCATCGGCGGCGTCCTCCTGGCGACCTACCTGAACAACGCGGGCGGCGCCTGGGACAACGCCAAGAAGTTCATCGAGTCGGGTGGCATGCGCGCCGCGAACGGCGACGTGATTGGCAAGGGTTCCGAGGCTCATGCCGCCGCCGTGGTGGGCGACACCGTCGGCGACCCGTTCAAGGACACGGCGGGGCCCGCCCTCCACGTGCTGGTAAAGCTGCTGAGCACGATCACGCTGGTGCTGGCACCGCTCTTCATCGCCTGAACGCGAAACGAGGGGGGATGGGCCGTGACCCGTCCCCCTCGCTCTTCATGCGCGGTGGCCGGCCCTCGCGGCGGGCTACCGCTTCCCCAGCTCCACGTACGACTTCCCGCGCGCGCCCGTGTAGACCTGGCGGGGCCGGGCGATCTTCTGCTCCGGGTCGGTGATCATCTCGCGCCACTGCGCCACCCAGCCCGCCGTCCGCGGGATCGCGAAGAGGACCGGGAACATCTCCACGGGGAAGCCGAGCGCCTGGTAAATCAGGCCCGAATAGAAGTCGACGTTCGGGTAGAGCTTCCGCTCGATGAAGTAGCCGTCCTCAAGGGCGATGCGCTCCAGTTCGAGCGCGATATCCAGCAGTGGGTTCCTGCCGGTCACCTCGAACACCTCGTCGGCCGTCGCCTTGATGATGCGGGCGCGCGGGTCGTAGTTCTTGTAGACGCGGTGGCCGAACCCCATCAAGCGCCGCTCGCCGGCCTTCACGCTCTTCACGAACTGGGGCACAGCCTTCACGTCGCCGATCTCGGCCAACATGCGCAGCACGGCCTCGTTCGCGCCGCCGTGAAGCGGCCCGTAGAGCGCGGCCGCGGCGGCGGCCGTCGCGACGAACGGGTCGGGCCGCGAGCTCCCCACCGCCCGCATCGCGTTCGCGCTGCAGTTCTGTTCGTGGTCGGCGTGGAGGATGAAGAGCACGTTCAGGGCCCGCTCGATGACGGCGCTCGCCGCGTAGTGGCTCTCGGACATCCGCCAGAGCATGCTGGCGAAGTTCGCCACGAACGAGAGCTCGTTATCCGGGTAGACGTAGGGCAGGCCGCGGCTATGCCGGTGGGCGAAGGCGGCCAGCGTCGGCATCTTGGCGATGAGCCGCCAGGTCTGGAGGTCCCGCGATTCCGGGCTGTCGACGTCCTTCGCATCCGGATAGAACGTTGAAAGCGCTGCCACCGAACTGATCAGCACCCCCATCGGATGGGCGTCGTACCGGAAGCCCTCCATAAACTGCCGGACATTCTCGTGGACGAAGGTATGGAAGGTGATGTTGTGCGTCCATTCCGCCAGCTCCGCCGCCGACGGCAGGTGCCCGTGCACGATCAGGAAGGCGGTCTCCAGGTAGGTGCTCTTCTCGGCCAGCTCCTCGATCGGGTAACCCCGGTACTCGAGCACACCGGCATCGCCATCGATGAAGGTGATCTCGCTCCGGCACGAGGCCGTGTTGGTAAATGCCGGGTCGTACACCATCAACCCGAAGTCTTCCGGGGAAGTCCGCATGCGGCGGAAGTCCATCGCCCGAACGGTGCCATCCTGGATCGGTACCTCATAGCGTTCTCCCGTGCGGTTGTCGATCACAGTGAGCGTCTCAGCAGTCACGCCACACTCCTCGTTGCGTTGTCGCGGCCGTTGCGGCGGGCGCACTGGAGATGGTACCTCCGCTGGCACGCCATGGTGATGGCCGGAGGGCCAAGGAGGTGGGGCCGCTGGTTCCCCGTGCAACAAGACGTGGCCGCCGGGGCAAGCGCTTGTCCGGGCCACCGGACCGGT
>DAOKYT010000025.1:1505-32840 GCA_035326025.1 Tepidiformaceae bacterium | reverse complement strand
CCCGGCAACGCTCCTTTCCGGGTCGCGGGAGAGAGGGGGCGGGCGTCACGGCTCTTGCCGCTCTACCCATTGCGACGGCCAGCTTAGCGCGTGCTAAACTCCCCGGCGCAAGGCGCTCTCACGTTCTCCTTGCGACCAGCCCCGTCGCGGTTGCCGCCGCGCCGGGGCCTTTCCTTTTGCCTGGACTATCAGGGTTTCCCCTGAGGGACTGCATCGTGGCTACCGGGTGAAGAACAAGTCAAGACCCCCGGCAGCCACACCTGCATCAGTAGTTGGGCATCGCGACGGCACTTGTCGCGATTCCCGGCTTCATGCGGCCCGTTGTTACGCCCCTCCGCTCCGCGCGTAGATTCGGACAAGCCATAACCGTTAGAAAAGCGTAAGAATCCGGCCCACCCGCAATTAACTGGCCGGCGCAAGGCCAAATGCCTGGATCGCCGCCACCAGAACCGCCGGGTGGATGGCCCGCCCCAGCAGCTCGTCCAGGTACCGGATGCTGAACGGGTCCCCCCGCTCCATCCCCGCTCCTTGTGCCAGGATGTCCGCATAGTCCTGCGCGAGGTCCTCCGTGGGCGATGTCGCACGGTCGATCTGCGGGTACGCCGCCACGATGAACTCGGCGAATGAGCCGTGCTCGCTGTTCGTCCCCGGCAGGATGCGCGTCACCCCCGGGCTCGGCAGCACGCCAATCGACTCGGGCAGCCGCCCTCCGCTATTGATGAGCGCCACCGCGTCGATGTTCAGCTCCCGCGCGACCCGCGTCTTCACCCGCGCGAGCTCCGGGTCGGCCGCCACGAGGTTCAGGTAGAGCAGCCCGTCGAACGCCGTCGCCGCCAGCTCTTCCGCGCGGCCATCGAGCCCATCGCAGTGCACCGCCTCGTGCGCGAGGATCGGCATCAGGTGCTCGATGCGCTCACCTTCGGCGAACGGGTTCACGGAGATCACCCTCGCCCCGCTGCCGAGATACGTCACGCGGGCAATCAAATCCGCGTCACCCGGCGGTGGTTCGAACGCTATCCGCGCCGCGGGAAGACCGGTGCAATTTTCCTCCGTGAGCAACGATTGGATGGCCGGCTCGGCGAACGTCCCCGTCAGCGCCGCGATCGCCGCCCGGAGCTTGGGCGATGTCACGATGCCGGCCGGTATCGCGTCGTAGGTAACCAGCGCGTCAGCGACTGTCCGCGGGTCCGCCTGGCGCTGGTTGAGGTGGACCTCCAGCGCCTTCCGCTGCGCCGCGGCGTCACGGTCGTCCTCGCTCACCTCCGCCACGAACGCGGCATCGTAAAACGATGGGTCCGAGACCTGGAGCTCGGTCGAGGCCAGCAGCACCAGCGTTGGATCGAGCTCGCCCTCGACCGTGACCTCCATCTCGCCGGTCGCCTCCGCATCGAACGCACGCCGCGCGACCCTGAGCGTCGCGCCGTCGGGGATGAGCGTATCGACCTTCAAGACAATGGCGCGTGACTCGTGCTCGGCCGAGGCCACGAAGACACGCTTCGTCCCGCCGGTGGCCAGCGGCACCTCGAACTCGAAATGCGAGGCCAGCGGCACTCTCGATGGCGCCAGCTCGAACGGCCGATCGAACCGCACCGTAACCGTCGACCGGAGAGAAGCAAGCCCGTCGACCACGTCGCGTTCCGCAACCGCCGAGGTGACCTCGGGAGGAGGCCCCGGTCCGCCCTCCGAGCTGCACGCGGCGATGGCCAGGACCACCACCACGATGGCCAGGACCGGCGGCAACCGGCGCGCTGGCACGATGCTTCCCATTACCTGCCCTGGTATTCCGGCTTGCGTTTTTCGGCGAAGGCGCGCGGGCCTTCCTTCGCGTCCTGCGTCGCCATCAGCCTGCCCAGCAGCAGGTCTTCGAGGGCGAGCCCGTGGTCGAGCGGCATATCGAGGCCGCGGCTGATGGCTTCCTTCGCCGCCCGCACCGCCAGCGGCCCGCGCTCACAGATCGTGTTCGCGATCTGGTGCGCGCGGTCCATCAGCTCGTCTTTCGGGACAATGTGCGAGACCAGGCCGGCGCGCAGCGCGGTCTCGGCATCCATCTGCTCGGCGGTGAGGATCAGGTAGTTCGCCCACGCCTGCGGGATCGCCCTTGGCATCCGCTGCGTCCCGCCGGCCCCCGGCATGATCGCCCAGCGCACCTCCGGCAATCCAAAGCGGGCCTCCGGCGTGCAGATGCGGATGTCGCACGCCAGGGCGAGTTCCATCCCACCCGCAAGGCAAAAGCCATTGATCGCGGCGATGATCGGCTTGTAGATCGGCATCCGCTTGGTGAATCCGCCGAACGGGACTGGCCGTCCGCCTTCGAACTGGTTCTCCCCCTTCGCTGTAGCCACCAGGTCCATGCCGGTCGAGAACGACTTCTGGCCCATGCCGGTGAGGATCGCGACGCGCAGGTTGTCGTCGTCGCGGAAATCCTCCCAGGCCCGGTACATCTCGCTCGATGTCTGCGCGTTGATGGCGTTGAGTTGCGGCTCGCGGTTGATGGTGAGCACCGCGACGGCGCCCTTCTTCTCGTAGATGATGTTCTGGAAGGAAAGATCCGCCATGATGCCACCTCGTTCCGGGCGAGTTCGATGCGCCTGAAGGATACTCCGCCGGGGCGACCCTCCGCGACCGGCCGCAGCTATCGTGAGGTCAAGGTTAAGCCCGACGGCACGGAACTGGCCTACACCACGAGCCTGGTGCACCGCGACCCGCGCCTCGTCATCGTCCGCTTCCTGATGCAACAGGGCGGCGGCCCGCCCAACCTGCCGGTCGTCGTCCCTCCCGGCTCGGTGTCCTACGGGTACTTCTGGGCCCGCCGTCCCTACAACGTCTACCGCTGGCTCGGTCCCGGTGGCGCGCTCATCGCGCACCGATTCGATGCCGTGACCGCTGTGCGCATCACCGCGGATGAGGTCCGCTACCGCGACCTCGCGCTCGACTGGTGGGCGCTCCCCGATGGCACCCTGATCGAGGAAGACCGCGACGAACTCGAAGCGCTCGCCACCTCGGGCGCCCTCAGCGCGAATGACGTCGAACGCGCGAACGAAGCCGCCCGCCAGGTCTTCAGCCGCTACCGCCACATCATCGACGAAGTCGTCGCCCTCGAACGGCGGTACGTCCGAAGCTGCGTATGACGGAAAGGGCCCTGCGTCGAGCGCTCGCGTTGGCCGCGGCATCAAACCGTCCCGGGATGACAGCACCCTGCGGATCGTGAAGCAGACCCACCCCAAGAAGGTAGACGCCCTCGTGGCTGCCTCGATGGCCTGCCAGCGGATCCTGTATCTGATTGTCTAAAGTGACTTCCCCCGTCCGGGCCGAGATTGTTGACTTGACGTTCGAACGCCGACCTACATGGTAGGATGTAAGATCCCAAACACATGGCAGGAGGCTCCTCCATTGGCACTTGAGACTGAGGCCCGCCGGTTCGAGGCTGTGCGCGCAGCTCTCGTCCAGACCCACGAGGGGCAGTTCGTGCTCATCAAGGGCGACACTGTTGACGGGGTCTTCACAACGTTCGCGGAGGCCTTCGAGGCCGGGGTGCATAGACACGGCTTGTCGCAGTTCATGGTGCGACAGATTACTCCCGAGGACACTCCTATCCTCCTTCCTGCCCTCAACGCTGGTCTCCTGTTCTCCACGCCGTAGATGGCCATCTCCATTTACAACCATTTCATGACCGCCACGCCGGGGCCGGTGCCCATCCACCCCGATGGGCTGGTCGTGGCCGGCGCGTACTTCCCGATCGAAGTGCACGTTCCCACTGTCATAGCCGACACGTTGGCCCAAGCGGGCCGACCAATCCCAGCCCCGCAGATTGGGCTCGCCATCATTGACACGGGAGCCACACTGACCGCGATCCATGAACCGGCGCTGACGACGCTCGGACTCACACCGGTCAACACGGTGAACATGGGCACGGCGAACGGGCCGACAGTCCAAAATGTCTACGCTGCCCGAGTTCATTTCCCGACGGCAGGCTGGAATCTCGAACTCCAGATGGTGGTCGGCTCGAACTTGTCGGGGCAAGTCATTCCCATCCAACCGCCGCAGCCGCTCATTTGCCTGATCGGGCGCAATACCCTACGAGACTGGGTACTAGTCTGGAACGGGCCCGGCGGATTCTGGACGGTGGCAGTGAGCGGGCAGTGAGTGTAGTCGCGGTTCGTCCGAAGAGGCACTAGCACAGCCGATAACTGCGCCTACTTTCGATCTCGTCCCGGATTCCCCGCCACCGTGCTAACAGCCGCTACCGCCACATCATCGACGAAGTGGTGGCCCTCGAGCGGAAGTTCGTCCCATCCACGTGACCCTCTTTACAGGCGCTCCCCCGCGCTGAATACTCCGGCCCATGTTCAAAGCCCTGCGCCGCTACCTCAACGCGTTTCTCATCGGCTTCATCGTCACCGCCCTGGTCTACCTGTTCGTCCGCTTCGATGCCGATGCCGTGTTCCTGGGCATCACCATCGGCGCCGCCGGGGGCCTGGTCGCCCTCATCGGCTACATCTACCTCGACCGCAGGTTCGGCACCGAGGAAATCCTGTACGACAAGGACGGCAACCCCGTCCGCCGCTAGCCGCCAGCGCCCGGCGGCGGCACACTCCCCAACGTGAACACCCCGGCATTCGCCGGCACCCGCGCCGCGTTTGGCGCGCTTTCCCCTCATCGCCAGGGGTTGCTCGCGGTGCTTGGCGCGGCCGTCCTCTGGAGCACCGGGGGCCTTTTCATCAAGTGGGTGTCCCTCGATGCCCTCGGTGTCACCATGTGGCGCTCGCTCCTGGCCGGCATCACCATGTATGTCGTTGCCCGGCCGGCCATTCGCGCGCCCTGGCGTAGCAACCGCATCACCTGGGCCATCGCCGTCAGCTACGCGCTCACCCTGGTGATGTTCGTTTCCGCTACCAAGCTCACCACCGCCGCCAACGCCATCTTTCTCCAGTACACCGCCCCGCTCTATCTACTCGTCACGGGTGCGCTCTTTCTCGGCGAACGGGCGACCCGCATCGACCTCGCCACCGTGGCGGTCGCCTTCGGCGGCATGGGGCTGTTCTTCGTCGGCCGCCTCGAAGCCGATGCCCTTGGGGGCAACGTGCTCGCCGTGCTCTCCGGTGTCTCGCTCGCGGCCATGTTCACCCTCCTGCGCGCGCCGTCCTGTACACCCGCCACCCGCCCAGAGGCGATGATGCTCGGCAACATCCTCCTCGTCGCTGGCCTCGTCGCGGTGAATCTGGCCCGGGGCTCGGCCGAACCCTTCACGCCTGATGTGCGGGACTTCTTCGGCCTTGCCTTCCTCGGCGTCGTCCAGATCGGGTTCGCCTACCTGTTGTTCGGGTTCGGTGTCGCTCACGTGGAGGCACTCGAGGCATCCCTCATCGGCATGCTCGAACCGGTGCTCAACCCCGTCTGGGTGTTCATCTTCCTGGGCGAAGCCCCCGGCTGGTGGGCGGTGCTGGGTGGCGCCATCATCGTTGCCGCTGTCACCGTGCGGACCGTCCTGAGCGAGCGCGGCCGGGCCGATGCCAGCCTGGCCGTGCTCCCCGCCGACATATGAATGCACCTCCGTCTCTCCTCGATGTCTATGCCGCCCTCGACCGCATGCACGCCTGGCGCGGCTGGCACTGGTGGCCCGATGCCGATCCCTTCGAAGTATGCGCCGGGGCCATACTGGTGCAGAACACGATGTGGACCAACGCCGAACGCGCGCTCGAACGATTGCGCGCCGCCGGCGCCCTCGACCCGCAGGTCATGGCTGCGCTCTCCGAAGCAGAACTCGAGGAGCTGGTCCGCCCCAGTGGCCAGTACCGCCAGAAGGCCCGCAAGCTGCGCGCCTTCCTCGGTCTTGCCGAATCCGAGGGGGGCCTCGGTGCGCTCTTCTCGGTCGATGCGCCCGTCCTGCGCGGCCGCCTGCTCGCAACGTGGGGCATCGGCCCCGAAACGGCTGACTGCATCGTCTGCTACGCCGCCCGCATGCCCGCGCTCGCCATCGATGCCTATACCATGCGCCTGTTCGGCCGCCTCGGGCTTGGCCCCGGTTCAGAGAGCTATGACGAGTGGCAGCGCTGGATGCTCCATGCCCTCGTACGCGAAGCCCATGCATCCGCCCATCCCGAGAGCCAGCGCGACCTCTTCGCCCGCTACCATGCGCTCGTGGTGCTGCACTGCAAGCACCTGTGCCTGAAGCGGGCGCCACGCTGTGGCGAGTGCCAGCTGCGGGACTGCTGCCCGTTCCCGGGACCCGGCGGGCTGGCCCCTCAGGCTCGCGGGTAGCTTCCGAACACTTTCAGCTCATCGCAGAGCGGGCGGATGCGCTCGAGCACGGCCCGGCACTTCGCGTCGTCCTGGTGCCCTTCGAAGTCGATGAGGAACACGTACTCTCCAAAGGTCGCCTTGGTCGGGCGGCTTTCGATCTTCGTGCAGTTGATGTTCGCCTCGGCGAACGCCACCAGCACGCCCGCCAGCGCACCCGGCCGGTCCTCCGCGAAGGTGAAGGCAATCGAGGTGCGGTCACGCCCCGTGGGCGCCGGGTTCCCCCTGCCGAGCACCAGGAACCGCGTCACGTTCCGGTCGGTGTCCTGGATGTTTCGCGCGATGATCTCGGCACCCTCCAGCTGGGCCGCCCTCTCGGTGGCGATCGCCGCGGCGTCACCCGGGCGCCGCATCGCCAGTTGCACCGCCTCCGTGGTCGAGAGCGCCGCCTCGGCCTGGGCCTTCGGAAAGCACCGCTCGAGGAACTTCCGGCACTGCCCCAGCGCCTGGGGATGCGAAAAGATGACCTTCACCTGGTCGGCCCGGGTGCCCGGGGGCGCCACCAGGTTGTGTTCGATGGGCAACAGCAGTTCGGCCTGGATCTGCAGGCTCGTCTCGTGAATCAGGATGTCGAGCGTCTCTTGCACCGACCCGTTGATCGAGTTCTCGATCGCGACGACCCCGGCGTCGGCCATCCCCGACTCCACCGCCACCGCGACAGCCGCGTGCGAAGGGAACGGCAACAACTCCGCGTTGGGGTCGAACTTCATGGCCGCCATTTCGCCCCAGGTGCCTGGTGGCCCAAGAAACGCGAGCCGGGTCATCGCTCAGGTATCCAGGCCGTGCGTCGAGCCGATGAGCTGCTCGCGCAACATCTGGAGGCTCTCCTTGCGGCTCACGACCACGAGCGCATCGCCAGCGTTCAGCCGGGTATCGCCGCTCGGCATGCGTGGCACCCCACCCGGGTCGACGATGAGGGAGATGAGCGACTCCGCCGGCAGGAGTACCTCCCGCACGGAGCGCCCCGCCACTGGCGAGGTCTCCGGGAGCTTGATTTCGACCAGCTCGAGGCCGCTGTGGAGCTGCAGGAGCGGGATCATCAGCTGCGTTGGCAACTCTTGCTCGATCTGCGCCAGCACCGCCTGCGTGGCGGAGATCGTGGTCTCGATGCCGCGCTTCCGGAACAGCAGTTCGTTTCGCGGGTTGTTGATCCGCGCAATCGTCCGGGCCACTCCCCGGTAGCGGGCGATGTCGCAGATCACCAGGTTGTCCTCGTCGTCTCCCGTGACCGCCGCGACAAGGTCGGCACGGGAGACTCCCGCCAGGTCGAGCGTCGTTGCTTCGCAACTGTCGCCGGTGAGCACGTTCCCGCTGAGTTCGTCACGTATCTGAGCGGCCCGCGCGGGGTCGCGCTCGATGACCAGCACTTCGTGGTTCTCGTTCAGCAGCTCTTCCGCAAGGTGATAACCGACTTTCCCACCGCCGGCGATCAGGATGTACACTCCGCTACCTCCTCGCCGGCTCGTGCATCAGCATGTCGACCATGATCTGGGCGCCGTAGCTCGTTGGGCTGAATGTTTCGAGCCCCAGGTCCCGGAAGATCTCTTCGCGCACCGGGTCGTACACCCGGCACAATACGCGCTTCACGTGATACACCTCGTTTGCCATCTGGCTCGCGAAGTAGTTGCGGTTGTCGCCCTGCGTGATAGCCATGAACGCATCGGCCGTCTCGATGCCCGCCCGCTCGAGGGTCGCCGCGTCCATGCCGTTACCCACCACCCGGTCGCCTCCGAACGAGTCTCCGAGGCGCCGGAACGCCGATTCGTTCGCGTCGATGATGGTCACGTGGTGTCCCTGCCGGTCGAGTATCCCGGCGATTCGTGAGCCAAGCCTTCCACAGCCCATGATGATGACCTTCATGGTACCCGCCGTGCTATTCGTGGTGGTGGCCCGCCGCCACCGGTTGCCGCACCACCCACACCGCGCAGGTGGCATTCTTCAGGACATGGTCAACCGTCCTACCAACCTGGAACGAGCCGGTAAGCCGCTTGTGCCCGATGCCCATCACGATCGCGTCCACGCCGCGGTCCTGTGCCTCGTCGACGATTGCCATCCCGGCCTCGCGCGCCTGCACGAGCGTGCCGGTCACCGAGCATCCCGCCTCCGATGCCAAGGCCTCGGCCCGCCGGATCACCTGCTCTCCGCGCCGCGCCTCGGCATCCATCTCCGCGTTCAGTGGCAGCGACCGGTTCACCTCGATGACGTGGACGAGGTAGACCCGGCCCTTCCGGGACCTGGCCACCGTCGACGCGACGGCGACGGCTTCGAGGCTCGCCGGCGAGTTCGTAATGGGGACCAGAAACGTCTGCGGCATGACCATATGACTCGTTATCCTGCCCGGCGCCGGCCTGCTTCGATCGATTGCACCCCAAGCATGGCACTAGTGGTCATCCTGTGCGAACCACAGGCGTATCGCTCCGTTCAAGATCAGCACCACGCCGATCGCCACGCCGATGTTCCACTCGACTGCCTGCGTCATCATGAACAGGATGAGGGCAATCCCCAGGACGATGGAGATAACGGAGAACACGTAGTTCGCGGTGCGCATGACCCACCTGGGGGCGCCGGCAGGCGGCATGGTCCGCCCATGCTACGCCCGCCATGCTAAACGGGAAATCCAATGTGCCGTTCAGCCCCCGGGGCGCAACAGGAGGCTCCCGTCCCCGATGCGTTGCGGCGCTTCGACCCCGGTCCCTGTCGTGCCCGGCAGCGGACTCCCGGGAAATGCCGAAGGGCCGCTTCCAGCCCTTGCGGGTGGAAGGCGGCCCTCTTGGCTTCGTGGAGGTAGTCTATCGAAAACCACTGGTTCCTGGCCCCGCCGCGTGAGCTTGTGCCCCGCCTGCGAGAGGCCCGGACCTGCACCGCTGCGCACTGCCGGGGCCTTGCGGCGCTCCGGGGGCTTCCCTGGCCCGCTACCTTTCGGCCGCGAACCCCGGTACCACCCTGCCCCGCCAGGTCGCCCCGGCGAGACCGCGCTGGCGGTGGCCATCCCGGGAGCCCTGGCTCCCGTGCTGGCCTTCGGCGCTTCCAGGCCGATTGGCCTTTCCCCGCCTGCGTGGTGGCTTTCGACCACCCCGCCTCCAACGCCGCCAATGTAGGCGCCCGCAGCCCCGATTCCAAGCATCTTATGACGCCTCGAACCACCCTTCACAAACCCTTCATCGAGCCCCTGTTTTATCGTCGTGATGACGCGTGCTCGCGACAGAACGATGGGCGGTCCCCGCCGGGTTTATGTAGGCGAGCCGGTAAAGGCATCCCCCGGAAGGGCCCCGCGAACTGCGCGGGGCCGTCATCCTCGACATCGAGCGCCCGTTGCCTAGCCGAACGTCAGGGGGGTCTGGCTCCAGGGCGCCAGCTCCTCGGTCACGTTCAACTTCACTTCCTTCCAGGTCACCTTCACGCCGCGTTCGCCCTTGGCCGGCTCCTCTTCCACCATCACCTCGAACATGCCCTGGTTGGTCACGTCGCTCGGCTGCGCCAGGAGCTGCATGAAGGCCTCCGCCGCCTCGAAGGTCTCGAGCATGCGCGGCTGCCAGCGGCCGAACACCTTCGGGTTCTCCGCGTACTCGTTCGTCATCCCGGTCCGTACGAAGGGGTACATCACCGAGTACGCCGAAACCAGGCTGGCCGCCTTGCCGAGGTTCACCGCCAGTACCTTCGGCAGCTGCAACACCGCCCAGTTCGCGATCGCGTACCCTGGCACGCTCACCCCCGGGTCGATCGACTGCCGGGAAGAGATGTACACGATCTGCAGCGGCTCATTCGCGTATACCGCCTCGCCCGACCACAGGTGGGTCATCGCCATGAACCCATCGATCTTCGTATCGAGCACGAGGCGCGTCTCTTCGAGGTTGTTGATGAACGCCTGCCGGACGCGCGCCCGCCGCATCGCCATCGATTCCCCCTCGACCTCGCGCAGCGAGCGCCCGAACGAGTAGCCCTTTTCCGTGAGGCCCGAATTGCAGATGACCAGGTTGGGGATGCCGCCCATCTTTTCGATGACGTACGTCCGCGTCGCCCAGAGGTCGCCCATGTTTGTCACGTCCGCCTGGAGGGGGAACGCGTTGACCCCCTGGCCGCGGAGGAAGTCCACCAGGTCCAGGCCGTCGTCGTAGGAAGTGTGAAAGTGCACCGCCACGCTTTCCGCGCCATTGAGGCCCGCCGCCAGCGCGAATGACTGTCCCAGGCCGCCATCCTTGCCCGCGCCGGAGATGAGCACGCGCTTGCCCTGTACGCCCGCCGAGAACTCCGCCGGGAAGCGGAAGTTGTCGGGATTCACCGTGAATGCCATAGCTGAAACTCCGAAGGTATTGGCGCGCATTATGGCAGAGCCGCAGCCTATAGGCTCAGCCAACCGGTCCCCTGGTAACAGACTGACCCCTCCGGCCTACCGCCGCCGCACCAGTCCCCGCCGCGCCGCTTCTTCGATGATCTGCACCACGTTCGTGGCCGCCCCCTTGCGGATGCTGTCGGTTACAGTCCAGAACGTGATGCCGCCAGGGAGCGACGTGTCGGCCCGCAACCGGCCCACCAGCACCTCGTCCGTGCCCGCGACATCCATCGGCGTGGGATACAGCTCCTGCCCCGGGTCATCCATCAGGCGAATACCAGGCGCCGCCTCCATCAGGCGGCGCGCCTCCGCCGGGCTCACCGGCTCCCGGAACTCCGCCCACACCGCCATCGCGTGGCCGAAGAACGTCGGGATGCGCACGCAGGTCGCGCTCAGGGCCACGTCTGGCGCGTGCAGGATCTTCCGCGTTTCGTTTGCCATCTTGATCTCTTCCTTCGTGTAGCCGTCCTCGGCGAAGAGATCGATTTGCGGCACCGCATTGAACGCGATTTCCCGCTTCTGCGTGCCCGAAGGCTCGTGCCGTCCCTCCAGCGCCGCAGCCGTCTCGGCCCGGAGGCCGTCGACAGCCGCTCCGCCAGCGCCCGCCACGGCCTGGTAGGTGCTCACCACCACCCGCTTCAGGGGGTTCACGCGGTGGATCGGGTTCAGGGCCAGCACCATCGGCGTGGTCGTGCAGTTCGGCTGGCTCACGATCCCGCGATGCCACTCCAGGTCCTCCGCGTTGATTTCCGGGATCACCAGCGGTACTTCGGGGTCCATCCGGTAGGCGCTCGAGTCGTCGATCACCAGGCTCCCGTTCGCCCGGGCGATGGGCGCATACTGCTTCGACGCCGAGCCCGAGGCCGAGAGAAAGACGATGTCGTCGTCCTTCCTGAAGCTCGCCTCCGTTGTCTCCTCGATGGTGATCTTCTCGCCCCGGAATTCAACCACCTTGCCGGCCGAGCGCGCAGTCGCCAGCAGGCGAAGGCGCTCCACCGGGACCTTCCGGCTATCCAGCAGGCTCAAGAACTCGCGGCCGACAATGCCGGCGCCGCCGACAACCGTGATGTTGTACGCGTCCAAGGGGCGCTCCGGGCGATGAATGTCTCGTTATGGTATCGCGCCATCGCCGGACGGGCACACGGACTACGGCGTGCGGCGCCGCAACGTCGCCGCTCCCAGCGCGAGCGAAAGCACCGTCGTCCCGGCCAGCACACCCGTGTCCAGTGCCAGCCGTCCACCGAACCCATCGCCTGCGGCCACACGCGTCAGTGCATCGTACGCATACGTCATCGGGAGTACATTCGAAAGCGCTTCGAGGGCGCCGGCCATCTGGTCCCGCGGCGCAAGGAGCCCGCTCAACAGGAACTGTGGCAGCAGGAAGGCCGGCATGAACTGCACCGCCTGAAACTCGCTCCGCGCGAATGCGCTCACCAGCAACCCGAGCGCCGTCCCCAGGATCGCGTTCAGCACCGCCAGCGCCACGACTCCCGCTATCGGCCCCTCGACCTCCAGCCCGAGGAACCCAAACGACACTATCGACACCACGACGCCCTGCAGGATCGCGATCGTCCCGAAGGCCAGTCCGTAACCGGCCAGCAGGTCGAACTTCGCGATCGGCGTCGTCAGCAACCGCTCCAGCGTCCCGGACGTCCGTTCGCGCAGCATGGTCACCGATGTCACCAGGAACATCGACGTCAGCGGGAAAATCCCCAGCAGCGGCACGCCGACGCGCTGGAAGACCCGGTCCTGGTCGGCGTAGACCCACTTCACCAGCGCTTCGAGCAGCACCGGCACGAGCACCAGCAGCCCGATCGTCCGCAGGTCGTGCCACAGCTGCGTGAGCACCCGCACTCCGGTCGCTATCGTCATCCGCAGGCTCATGCCCCATCCCCATTCCCACCGACCAGGTGCAGGAAGGCTTCTTCGACGGTGGACGCGTTGGCCTGCGACAAGACGTCTTCCGGGCTCGCATGGGCCAGGATGAGGCCGTCTCGCATGAGGATGAGCTCGTCGCAGCGCTCCGCTTCGTCCATCACATGGCTCGAAACCAGCAGCGTGGCTCCCCGGTCCGCCAGCTCGTGGAAGGTCGTCCACAATTCCTGGCGCAGCACCGGGTCGAGCCCAACCGTCGGTTCGTCGAGCACCAGCACCTCCGGTTCGTTCAAGAGCGCCGTGGCGAGTGATACCCGCGCCCGCTGCCCGCCGGAAAGCTGGCTCACCAGCTTCTCGCCGTACCCCGTCAGTCCAACCGTTTCGACCACGGCGGCCACGCGCTCCGGGGCCGCTCCCAGGATTTTCGCGAAGTATCTGAGGTTCGCCCCGACAGTCAGGTCGTCGTACACGGCCGGAGCCTGCGTCACGTACCCAACCCGCGAACGAAGTGCCTTGCTCCCGGCCGGCAGTCCCAGCACCGTCACGCGCCCACTGGCCACCACCTGCACGCCGACAATCGCGCGCATCAATGTGGTCTTGCCGCATCCGCTCGGGCCAAGCAGGCCGGTGATTATCCCCGCCCGCATCCCGATGGATAGCCCGGGGAGCACTTCCTTGCCCCCGCGAACAACGCGGAGGGAATCAATCTCGATCGCTGGCGAGGTCATACTCCTGCCTCCTGTTGGAGCGCCCCGGTCAGGTAGCGCTGGATGGACGGGCCGAATGCCGCGAGCATCTCGCCGCGGTCTGCCTCGACGAGCGCGCGAAAGCCGACGACATAACGCCCGACGGCGATGCCAGCCATCTGTGTCGCGACCAGTGCCGCCCGGTACTCGGGCCGGTCGATCCCGCAAGCAGCCAGCGTCTGCGCGACCGAATTCACGATCTGCTCGCGGACCATTTTCGCTGCGACTTCCTCAGTCATTGCCGACCGCACGATCGCCAGCAGCGTCCGGTTCGTGTCCTCCGAGTCCCAGGCGTCGAGCAAGAAACCCACCAGTGCCGCCCCCGCCGAATCCGGCGCACGTTCCAGTGCTTCCCGCAGCGGCGCCGCCGGGTTGATCGGGGGTCGAACCGCCTCCGTGAACAGCGTGTCCTTGTTGCCGAAAAAGTGCAGGACCAGTGCCGGGTCCACCCCCGCCGCTTTGGCCACCGACCGGATCGTCGTTCCGCGGAACCCGGTCGCGATGAACTGTGCCCTGGCCGCCTCCAGGATCGCCTCCCGGGTCCCGGATTCGCCCGAGCGCCGCCCCGGGCGCCGGGTCATTGCCGTAGAATTCATCATGTGTTGAATTCTACGCGTGATGAATTCCCCACGTCAACCCCGGAGGTACACTCCGGCCACACCACCCTCCCCGGGAGTCCTTCATGGAACCGACAGACATCCTCTACAGCACCGATGGCCCAATCGCCTGGATAACCTTCAACCGGCCCCGCTACCGGAACGCCCAGTCGTGGCGGCTGCTCGATGAGTACGACCTCGCCATGGACCGGGCCGTCGCCGACCCCGGCATCCGCGTTATCATCACCCGAGGGGCCGGCGGCAACTTCTCCAGCGGGCACGACCTGGGTACTCCCGAGCAGCTGGCCGATCGCGAGGCACGCGGCATCGCCGATGCCGGGCTCGAGTTCTACGACAACTTCAAGCACTACAACCTCGATCTGCTGCTCAAGTGGCGAAACGCTCCCAAGCCCACCATCGCCATGGTCGAGGGCTACTGTATTTTCGCCGGCTGGATGATGGCGGCCTGCGTCGACCTGGTCTTTGCCGCGAACGATGCGCTCTTCCTCCCCGCCCTCCTCGAGTACTTCTCGCTCCCATTCGACATCGGGACCCGCAAGGCCAAGGAACTCATGTTCGAAAGCCGCTTCCTTACAGCCGAAGAGGCGATGGAACTCGGCTTCGTCAACCGCGTCTACGAAAACGGCGAACTGGAGCGCGAAACGGTCAACTACGCTCTGCGCGTGGCCGAGAACAGCCCGATGGCCGTCCGCATGTCGAAGCTCGCCGCCAACAAGTCGCAGGACCTGATGGGGTATACGAGCTCCCTCGAATCTGGCCTCTCCGACTACATGCTCATGGCCCAGAACCGCGGCAGCGGCCGCGTCGAGGGCATGCGCCGCCTCGGCGGGGTCGACCTCGCCATCCGGGGGCTCCGTGGCGAACGCGCGGGCCTGGCGCCGAAGGAGTCGTAGGCGTTCGCGGCCTCGCCCCCGGCCTACCGCCAGAGCAGGATGTTCTCTTTCACGAACCGCCACGTCGCTGCTTCGCGGTAGTGCATCACATACTCCTGCAGTACCTTCGGCGCCCCGACGAACACCACGATGCCTGCGAGCCACCGCCAGGACGGTATGCGGTACTCCGGGTCGATCGATCGCAACCCGGCGATGAACAGGTAGAAGTTCTCGAACACATTCGGCGTCGCCAGGAACGTGCCCCGGATCTCCGTGAGCTCGTAGAACACAACGCCGCCCGCCCGAAGCGCGAAGAGGCCCACGCTTGCCCATCGCGCCAGCGGATCGAGCCAGTGGTAGGCCACGATCGCCTCGAAGAACAGGTAGTACGTGTCGAACGACTTATCGACCAGGTGGTAATGGCCTTTCAGGGGCTCCGCACCCAGCGCGTCCTGCAGGATCGAGTCGCTCGCATCGGCCAGGATGCACAACAACCCGCCCGCGAATTGCCATCGCAACACCAGGAACGGGACGCCTCCCCTGAGTGCGATGATGAGGAGAAGGACAGCCAGGTCTCGGTCCATCCGTCCCCCTCAGTCCGCGCCCGTGAGCAGCATGGCCAGTGCCACGCCGCCCGGCACGTAGGGCACAGCCACGATCAGCACCAGGATCGCCAGGCGCCGGGTCCGCTCCGGACCACTGCATCGGAGGGAGTCACGAATCACGGTGACACGATATCCCCGCGTCCGGACTCGCCATCCTCCCCACCGGCCCCGAATGACAGGCCACTGGGCCCGCAGGTGCGCTATGTCCCGTTCCGGCCGAATCGCGCACCGGCTCGCGCGAGCGCCTCGCGGAATTCCGCAACGCCCAGGAGATTCGCCATCCCGGCATACACCGCTCCACCCGCGACCGCCCCGGCGATTCCAACCACCAGGTGGTCAGTCCAGGTCTCGAGGTCGAACGTCGCGAACGAGGCTCCGAGCACGAGCGCCATCACGCCTCCACAGACGGCCACAACCGCGATGGATTCGAGGTCTTCCGCGACGTTGGCGCCGGTCCTGCGGGCGTAGAGCAGGTACAGCATCACCCACTCCAGCCACGCCGCCGCCGATACAGCGAATGCCAGCCCCTCGGTGCCGAACTCCCGCCACAGCACCGCGCTCAACGCCAGGTTCACGCCCACCGCGATGACCGCCAGCGTCACCGGCGTTCGCGTATCCCCAAGCGCGTAGAAACCCCGGCTGTGGATTTCGATGCCCGCCTGGGGGACGATCCCGAGGCAGTACCAGCCCAGGGCCGCCGCGGTAATCAGCGAATCGCCACGGAGGAACTCCCCGCGTTCGAGCAGCACCACGGTCGCGGGCTCCCGCAGGATCGCCAGCCCGAGGGCCGCCGGCACCGTGAGGAACATAATCACCCTGAGCACACGCGAAACCGTGGCCGTCAGCGATTCCAGGTCCTCATCCGCCGCCTGGTCGGCCAGGCGGGGAAACGCGGCCGTCGAGAGCGCCATCCCGAAGAGCGCCAGTGGCAGCCCGGCAAGCAACCACGCATACGTCAGGTTCGAAATCGCCGATGAGCCGACCTTCGAGGCGAAGAAGCCGGTGATCACGAAGTTCACCTGGGCCGCGGCCAGCCCCACCACCCGTGGGCCCATCAGCCGGGCGACCTCGCGCACCGCCGCATCGCCCCAGCCGAACCCGAATTCGTACCGCATGCGCTCGCGGAACAGCCCCGGCACCTGGACCGCGAGATGGAGCCCCGCCCCGATCACCACGCCGATCGCCAGACCCTTGACGCCCCACGCGTCGGCGAGCGCAACGGCGCCGAAGATGATGGCCAGGTTATAGAGCATGGGAGCGAGCGCCGGCAGGAAGAACTGTTGCCGCCCATTCAGGATGCCCGTGATCATGCCGCTGACCGCGAACAGCAGCGGCGAAAGCAGCATGATCCGCGTGAGCTCCACCGCCTCGTCCATGAGCTCATCGCGGCGGCCAATGTCCTCGCCCAGTCCCGGCGCCAGCAACGGGACCAGCACCGGCGCGAGCGCGAAGGCCACGGCGCACAGCACCGCGGTCGCGACGGTGACGAGGTTCAGCACCCGGCTCGCCAGCCGCCATGCTTCCGCCTCGCCCTCCCTGCGGTAGAGGCGCGCGAACACCGGGATGAACGCGCTTCCCAGCGTGGCCCCGGCCAGGACCTGGAAGATCAGATCGGGCACGCGAAATGCGATGTTGTACGCATCCAGCTCCGGGCTCGAACCGAAGGCGTTCGCGATGGCAATCGTCCGCACCACGCCCAAAAGCCGCGACCCGATGAACCCGAAGGCAACGATGGCGGCGGCGATAGCCAGCCCCCCGGCGGCCCGCGCCGGCATGTCGCTCTCGCTCCGGGCGGGGGCATCCGCCATGCGCCGATCCTAGACGGTCGTACCCCTACAGGCGCAGCGTGACCTCACGCCCCCTCGGCGCACCCGGTGATGTCCGCCGGGTCGATGCGAAAGACCACCGCCTCGGCAAGCGTGGTCCGGTGGCCGTGCCCGGCCGTCACCGCCGCGTGATTACCCCCGAACGCCCGCAGCAGCACCTGGCGGGCGTGGACCTGGTCCGCTTCTCCGGTGAGTTCATGAAACGCGCCCTGCACGAGCACGCTTTTCCACTCCGTGGGACTGACAATCGTGTCGACTTCGAGCGCGACGTGCGGCCAGAGCCGCATCAGGCGGAGCTTTTTGCCCGGCGCGGCATGGGCGAAGATCGCGCCCTCGGCGAACGCGTAGTGGATCGGAACCACGTACACGCCGTCGGCGTCGCGCATCGCGATCCGCCCGATCGTATGGCTCCTGAGGACGTCTTCGCACTCGCCAAGGCTGAGGTCTCTCACGGGCGCCACCTCCCGCGGGCCAGTCAACCATCCCGGCCGTGCCCTGCCATCGGCCGGTTGTCGATTCTTCCCTGTCCCATCGCCCCTTGCCCCGGGGATCGAACCACCGGCGCACGTCAGGGTGGCGACGCGGGCGTTGCGCACGCCGGAGTACCATGCCGGGATCCATGAGCCTGGGGCCGGGCGGCCCTGGATTCCGGTGGTAGACGCGGACGGTCCGCGGCATTGCAGGCTCTCCCCGCCGGTGCTGGCCACGCGATTGCATCCGCGGGCTGCCCAACGTGGCCACCCCTTGCCCATCCGCCTCTAAAGGTGTCTCATCGCCCGGTGCCGCAGTTCGAACACGACGGGATCACCATCAACTACGAAGACGTGGGTGACCGCGAGGCTCCGGCCGTTGTCCTCCTCCACGGCTTCACCTCCGACCTGCGTAGCTGGGCGCCGCTGTTCGAAGAACTAACGGCCGACTACCGCGCCATCGCCATCGATCTCCGCGGGCACGGTCTCTCCTCCGCGCCCGAGGACCCGGCCGCCTACACCATCGAGGCCCTCGCCGGTGACGTCGCGGCACTCCTCGATCACCTGGACGTCGACATCTGCGCCCTCGTTGGTTCCAGCTTCGGCGGCATGGTCGCCCTCCAGTTTGCCGTTACCTGGCCCGAACGCCTCGCGGGCCTCGTGCTTTCTGACACCTCCGCCGCCTTCGACCACCCGGACTACGACGAGCGCTATCGCCAGCGCGAAGCAGCCATCGCCGAGTTCGCCGGCACGGTCGACCGGTTTGGGCCGGCGGAGGCGGGCAAGCGGGCGGCCCGTTCGGTTGACGATCCCTTCCTCGCCCAGGGCATTCGTGACCGCTACGCGCGCATGTCGCGGAACGGCATCCTCGGTTGTGCCCGTGCGCGCCGCGAACGGCCGAACCTCCTGCCGGTCATCGGGGCGCGCCTGACCATCCCGGTCCTGATCTGCATTGGCGAGGAAGACCCCGTGCGCGGCGCCTGCGACGTCATGGCACGTGAACTCCCGGGCGCCCGCTACCTCGTATTCAAGGACACAGGCCATTCCATCCCGATCCAGCAGCCAGGACTGTTCGCCCGGGAACTCCTCCGCTTCTTCGCCGATATCGAGGATGGCCAGCCCATCGCGGGGCGAAAAACCATCTGACGCCCTGTCCCGGCTACGTCCACCACCAGTGGAACGGCCCCGGGACCGCGGTCCCAAAGGCTCGCAATACCAGCCACACCAGGATTTCCACCAGTGAGAGCACCGCCAGGACGCCGAGCACCGCTATCGCGATGGGTGCCGCGAGCGGCACGACCACCAGGGCAAGGAGCACAATCCCGATGACGTCGCCCACCTTCGCCCCGCGAAACCCCGCCGCCAGCCGCACCGCGCCCCAGATGACGTACCGGCGGACGGTCGGGACACCGGATTCGCGCAATGCCCGCCGGAACACCCCGTCGGCGTCGTTTCGAGGCACAAGTCCTGTCTCGCACAGGTAGTCGTGCAGTACCGCTGCCTTCGTGTACTTGCCCGAGGTTGGCACCAGCCAGGTGAACATCCGCGGCACGCTGGCGAAGTCCGTTGTTGTCCCCGCCGGGACGACGAAGTCGTCGACCTTTCCCTGGTAGCGAAGGTCGGCGAGCAGCCGCCAGCGCTTTTCGTTCACCTCCTCAACCTTCAGCGGCGTACTGGAATCAAAGGGCATCGCTCCCTCTCCTGCGTCTGTGCGACGAAACCTTGCCGATCGTACATTTGCCGTCAATCGAACCGGCGAGATGCCCCGGAGACCGGTTACGTTGAGTGCCGGGAAGCGCCCATGCCCCGGCCCGTACCCCCGTCCCCGGGGGCCAGCCATGGCCCGCGTGCGTCGCGCGCGGACTCGTTGCCTACCAGTTCAAGGACAACGCCCGGCTCCTCTCCGCCGTCCCCGCCAGCTCCCAAAATACCGGCAGGTCCACAGTCGCCACCGCCACCAGCGGCTACCCGGTTGAGCAACCACGAACCGCCCCCCGGCGCCGCAGCCGGGTGCCCGATCCGCACCGCGGATTCCGCCGTGCCATTGCCGGCGCCATCCGCCGGGGGCAGGAGAGCCGCCACGTTCGCCCGGTCCAGTCCGGGCTCACCGCCGCTCGCTACACCGGTGCCACAGTCGGACCCGGCTCCCAACCGCTGCTCGACCCGGAGCGCTTCCGTCTCGCGGCGGGCGCCAGGGATGCCGGGGACGCCACCATCGCGGTGATCGTCCCTGGCACGGCCGGAGCAGCCGCATGCCGTGACCGCCCGCGGCACGGCACCGTCGCGGGCCGCTACAATGCGCGCCATGCCAATTCCAGACCCCCTCCCCACGTTCGACCAGCTCCCCGCTGTCGATGGCGCTCCGCCCCACTCGGGCTGGTGGCTCTTCGGCCGCGATGACCAGGTAGGCCTCTTCAACCTCCAGACCCCGGAGCGGATTGCCGCCGCGGCCCGCCTCGTCACCGCTGGCAAGATGTTCGCGCTCAACTGGGACCTGGAGCTTCCCAACCCACCCCTGTTCGGTAGAGGCGCGATTCGCCAGAGCATCATCGCCGGGGCAATCCATCACGATGACGTGCTCGACAACTTCTATCCCCAGGCCAGCAGCCAGTGGGACACCCTCGTCCATGTCGGCAACTCCCGGCACGGGTTCTACAACGGCATCAAGGCGTCGGAGGTCACCGGCAGGCCAGGCTCCAGGGGCGGCATCGACCAGTGGGCGCGCCGCGGTATCGCTGGCCGGGCAGTACTGCTCGATATCGGCCGCTACTTCGAATCCCGCGGCGACCCCATCGATTTCACCACCGACCGCCGCTTCTCCGTCGATGAGCTCGAAGCCTGCCGCCAGGCGCAGGGTGTCGCATTCGAACCCGGCGATGTCCTCCTCCTCCGCACTGGCTGGACCGAGTGGTACGGCACCCTCGACCAACAGCAGCGTGTCGCGCTCGCCAACATGGCAACCTTCCGCGCGCCCGGCATCGCCTCAGGTGAGCCCATGGCGCGTTACCTGTGGGACCTCCATGTTGTTGCCGCGGCGAGCGACCTCCCCTCGCTCGAAGCCTGGCCCCCGCGCCACGAGACCGGCGGGTTCCTGCACGAGTGGGTCCTCGGCCTGTTTGGCATGGCCATCGGCGAACTGTGGGACCTTTCGAAGCTTGCCACCGACTGCGCCGCCGATGGTCGCTACGCCTGCTTCCTCACGTCCGCGCCCATCAACAAGCTCGGCGGCATCGGGTCGCCTCCCAACGCTCTCGCGTTGAAGTAGCGAGCCCCGCGAGCTCACCCCCGAAGTGCTCACGTTCCTCCGGTAGGCGATGTGGCCGGGCCGACCTCTCCACCCTTGGCCCGGCCGCGGCCTCATCGCGTGTGCCGGCTGGTTCGGAGTCCTCCATGGCGATGTGGCCATTTCCACACCTGCAGACCGCCCCAGGGCGCGCAAATGCCGGCCTCGACCCGCGCGTCTTGTTCGCCGCCGTTGCGAAGGAGCGCCCCTGCCGCGGCCTCGCCATCGAAGGCGAATCCGGCGTGTTGGACGGCCCCGGCAAGTCCCTCAGGCGTGCCGTTGCCCGGCGCTCCCCCGGCCCCGGGCCTTGCTCTGAACGGATTCAGCACTGCCAGTGCCGCACGAGGTCGTTGTGGCCCCGGCAGGCCAGCTCGTATGAGCCGCCCTGGACCGCCAGCATGGCAACCACGAGCACGATGAAGAACAGCAACCCATAGGCGAGCCCCAGCCCGCTCAGCCACTTGCCGATCACAAATCCCACGACCACGACCAGGACCAGGAACCCGAGGTGCACCGCAAGGTACACCGTATCCCTGCGGTTCCTGCCGGCTTCGTCGTCCACCATCGACACATCGACCAGCGCGTGCATGGCGGCCACGTACGCTCCGACGAACAGGGCGCAAATGAGGATGCTGGCGAGGACCTGGGTTCCCGCACTCTTGCGATTTCCTTCGGGGTTGCGCTCCACCGCCCGATTTAGCCACGTCCGCGGCCACCCCCGCAACACGAAGTCCCGGCATCACGCCGGGACTTCGCGAGAGTTTACACGGGAGTTGCTTCAGCCGAGCTTCGAGCGCAGCAAGTCGATCACCTCGTCGACCGTTGCCACGCGCCACCCGGCCCAGATGTCACCCTTTTGCCACTCCACGTATCGCTTCCGGGCCTCGGCGCGCGCCGCCGCGATCTCCTCCTCCGATGGCTCATGGCCCAACCGCCGCGCGATGCCCTCCGGCGAGGTATCGCCCAGCACCTCGCGCGTCAGGTGGATCTGCTCGTTGGCAAGCTTCGGGCGCTCGATGAAGTGCGCGATTTCGCGATGGTTCCGGTCGTAGAAGATGAACACCGGGATCGACTCGAACTCCCCGTCCTTCAGGTATTCGGCGATCATGTCCTTGTTCTGGTCGCGCTCGAAGAACCGGAGTTCGATGCCCATGACCTCGGCGATGCGCTGTGCCACGCCCGCCCCGCGATACACATCCGGGCACCAGTCCTCGCCGATGACGACAACGTGATGTGGGCCGTCCGGGCGGGCCGCCAGTTCCTTCAGCGCCTTCTCCTGGTCCGCCGAGATGACGAGGCTCCTGTAGTTGTCCTCGAAGAGGTCGCGGTTGCGGATCCCGCTTGCGAGGTACTGCTGGAACGTCTTCCCCTTCGCGAAGCGTTCGAGCGTGATCACGGACTGAGCGGCCTGGGCCATGGCAACCTCCGGGTGAGTTTCAAAGTGCAACATTCAGCCTACAATGGCCGATCCCGCCTCACAACCGCGGTTCGGCTGCCTTCGCTTCGTCCCACAATCTATCCAGCCCGGCCAGGTCCAGGTCCTTCAGGTCGATGCCTCGTTCGGTGGCAAGGCGCTCCACTTCGGCGAAGCGGCGCCGGAATTTCTGGTTCGCTCGCCGCAACGCCTGCTCGGCATCGATGCCGAGGTGGTCCGCGATGTTCACGGCCACGAACAGGATGTCGCCAAATTCGTCCTCGCGTTCCGACGCCCCATTCGCCCGCGCGAGCTCGCCAATCTCCTCGCTCAGTTTCTCAAGCGGGCCCTCGACCGTGGGCCAGTCGAACCCGATGCGCCGGGCGCGGCCCTGGATCGACTGCGATGCCGCGAGCGCCGGCAGCGTGGCGGGCACGCCATCGAGGATCGACTGGCGGGGCTTCTCCTGCTGCTTCAGGGCTTCCCAGTTCTGGTACACGTCCTCGGCGGTCGTGGCCGTGCCCTCGCCGAACACGTGCGGATGCCGCCGGATCAGCTTCCGCGCGATGTGCTCCACCACGTCGCCGAACGTGAACTCGTCAAGCCGTTCCGCGACCGCCGCATGCATCAGCACCTGGAGCAGCACATCGCCGAGCTCCTCGGTGAGCGCCACCGGGTCGTCCCGGTCGATCGCTTCGAGCGCCTCGTAGCTCTCCTCCAGCAGATGCGGCCGGAGTGTCTCGTGCGTCTGTTCCCGGTCCCACGGGCACCCGTCCGGCGCGTGCAGGCGCTCGATGATGTGATGAAGTCCGTCGAACCGGCGGACGTCCTCCAGCGGGGCGATTGGGGGCACGTAGACGGAATCGAGGTACCCATACGCCCGGTGGTCCAGCTCGGCCAGCGGTACCTCGCGCACGGTCTCCTGCGGCGTCCCGAGCGCCGATAGCACCGTGACCCGGTGTTCGGCCGGATAGATGTCGAGCAGGCGCAGTTTCAGCGTCGTCACGGCGTCGCGCCCGTAGGCCTGGCTGATGAGCGCCGGCCTCCAGGTGTCTATCCGCGGCTCCAACCCATCGCACAGCTGCACCGTCCCGAGGTCCAGCCCGAGCGCGGCCGCGGCCACATCGGCGAAACTCACTCCGGGGTACACGCGCACGGCAAGTCCGCGCTCATGGGCCATCGCCAGCAGCCTCGTCACCGATTGCTCCGCCATGAGCGGGTGCCCTGGCACGGCGTAGATCACGGGGCCGCCCGCGGCGCCATCCAGGACTCGCCGGGCCGCGGCCAGGTACACCGCCTCGAAGCTCTCCGCGGTAGCGTACAGGTCATCGCAGTCGCGCGCGGCGGCCAGCCCCGGGATCGCCGCGACGACGGGGTGATGCCGCGTCCTGAGGATGACCGGCATCCCCGAGGCGAGGAGCTCGCGCACGCCCGCCGTCAGGTGCGCTGGCGAGCCCGGTCCGAGCCCGGCGACGTGGATGGCGATTCCGTCGTTCATCGGCCCCTGCCTGCCGGATGCGCCCACCTCATAGGGGCGAGCATAACAATCGCCCGCCACAGCCGCTTCGCGTGCTCATTCGAGCGGGACGATACCACGCGCGCGAAGCGCCGCGATGTACGCCTCAACGTAATGCGTGGCCGAGGCGCGCCACGAGTAATCCCGGCTCATCCCGTTCGTCTGCAGGCGAGTCCACGCGGCGGAGTCGCGAAAGGCCCGCAACGCGCGCTCGATGGCGCTCACCAGCCCGAACGAGCTGAACTCGTCGAACAGAAACCCCGTTCCCAGTTCAGGGTGCTCGTCCGCATCGATGATCGTGTCGCCGAGCCCACCCGTGCGGCGCCCGACCGGCACCGCCCCGTAGCGCATGGCGATGATCTGCCCAAGGCCGCACGGCTCATAGCGCGATGGCATCAGGAACAGGTCTACCCCCGCGTAGATCCGCTGCGCCAGCTCCGCATCGTAACGTGCGACGAACCGCACATTCCCGGGGTGCTCGGCCTGCAGACGCGCCAGTTCGTCCTTCAGCCACGTGTCCCCTTCGCCGAGCACTACGATTTGAGCGCCGGCGGCGAGTAGCTCCGGCATCGCCTGGAGGACCAGGTCCACGCCTTTTTGCTCCGTCAGTCGTGTCACCATCCCCAGCAATGGCCCATCCGTCTCGGGGAGCTCCAGCTCCGTGCGAAGAGCCGAGCGGTTGCCGGTACGCGCTTCCAGGGTACTCAGGTCGAACTGGCTGTGAATGTGGCGGTCCGTCCGCGGGTTGAAGACGTCGTAGTTCAGCCCGTTGAGGATCCCGATCAGGGCGTCCCCTCTCAGTTGCAGCAACGCGTCGAGCCCTTCGCCGTATTCCTGCGTCACGATCTCCCGCGCATAGCTGGGGCTCACCGTGGTCACGATGTCGCTGTAGTAGATCGCCTGGGCGAGAAAATCGTTCAGTTCATCCGGCCCCCGGTACCGGAGGTTGTGAATCGTGAACACCGACGCGACGCCCCGCAGTTTCGGGTTCGCCCATGCCAGGTTCCGCAGCGCGAACGCCATCGGTGCCGTGTGCCAGTCGTTCAGGTGCAGGATGTCGGGTACCCACTCGTCCTGCTTCAACATCTCGATGATGGCGCGGCAGAAGAACTGGTACCGCAACAGGTCGTCGGGCTCTCCGTAAATCTCCCGGTCGCCGAAGTAGTGCGAGTCCGCCACCAGGTACACCGGCACGCCGCCGTCGCCCCGCGCCACCGCGACATCGACAGCGCGTGGGTGCCCCGGCACCGGCACCGTATACGCGCGGCGCTTTTTCGATGCGGCATGCGCCGCCATCGAGTCACGATGGCAGGGAGCCACGATCCGCACGTCGTGGCCGATCTCCATCAGCCGCCGCGGGAGCGACGCGGCAACATCCCCGAGTCCTCCCGCTTTCGAAAACGGGTCGACCTCCGCCGAGGCGAAGAGGACTCTCATCCCCCCTCGCTCCAAATCAGTTCTCGTTCGATCTCCATGCGTGCTTCGTTGGCGGCCGCCAGGCGCCAGGCGGCGTTCCGCTTCACTGCCTCGGATGCCGAACCCTCGCGGATCGACTTCGAGGCGTACACCACTACCTCGTTGAGCAACACGAAGCCCCGGTGGACCATTGAGACATCCCACATCGGCCGCCGGCTCGCCCACCAGAACTGGCAGGAATGCAGCGCCGGCTGCAGCTTCTCCTGTGCGATCGATGAGAACTTTCGTGCTGGCGCCGTCGTTGCGTACCTCCTGGCGATCGCCACCAGGTCCAGGCAGTGGTCCACGTACTCCCACTGGAGCTCGTGTAGCCGGTTCCCCGGCGACTTCCAGAGCGGGTAGGGGTTCTGGGCGGCAATGTCGTCGCGGCTTGTGCTCCAGCTCGATGGAAACGGTTCGATGGTGGGCCCGGCGGGAAACAGGGTGAGGAGATCGCTCGGCAGCGCCATCCGCACGTTGCTCCCTCCATGTGCCTTGTGGTGGGCCAGGAGGGCGAATGTCGCGCCAAGGAACTCCTTCTCCCAATCGCGTATGTGATGGCCGTAGGTCTCGGCGTCCATCGCAGTCACCACGTACGCTTCTTCCGAGCCGCCCACCTTCCTCAGGTCCTCGACGAATCGCTGGGGGTCCGTCTCGCGAAACGACACCCGGTTGCTTCGCACGTCGTCGCGGAAGAGCACGGCAATGGCGCTCGAATTCGATGGCATCCGGTAGACGACGTTGATTGGCCAGTCTTCCGGGCAGGCCACACCGCTCAGGATGACCCACTCGTGTCCCGCCGCATGGATCGCCGGCGTGATTCCCGCGCTGTAGCACATCTCCGGCGGGAAGAAGCCCCGCGGCTTCCACGCGCTCCCGAACGCCCGGCCGTTGGTACGGGCATTCTCGGCGATGGACTTCTCGCGCTCCGCGAGAGGGATGAGCGGCAGGATGGGGTGGAACTTCGCGCTCCCCACAAACTCCACCTGGCCCTTTTCCGCGAGTTCCTTCAGCCCGAGCACCACGTCGCCCAGCCCGTGCTCCAGCAGCTGCTCGGTGAGCACGCCCTGGATGTTCACGGCAAGCCGGGCATTGGGATGCTGGCGGATCACCTCGATGAGCGGCCGGTACGACTCTTCGGCCACTTTGTGCAGGATCTCGTGCGTCTGGGTCGGTGGCTGATAGAAATGCAGGAGCTGTGCCCAGTAGGTCACACCCGATCAGCCTCCTTTCAGTTCATGCTTCGGCATGGCGTCCAGCTACCATCGTAGCGCTATGCCCACAGAGCGAGCCCGCTCGCGAATGGGTCATGCAGTCCGGCGTGATGCGGCAGCACGCGCACCGCATACCCCGCCCGGCCCCCTGTCCCCGGGATGAACGCTCCGCCGAATACACAGATACCGTCGTCTCTCCGCTCGCGCAGTGTGAGTGGCGCTGTACTGTCGATCGAAAGGTCGCCTGCCGGGGTTGCAGGCCCAAACACGATGTCCACCCGCAGATCGTCCGGGGAAAGCGGCCCCGGGTGCACCTGGACCGTGACCCGCACCGGCTTGCCGGCGGGCCGTGCCTCGCCGCCGTCGTCCTCAACATCGCACACCTTCACTTCGCCCCATGCCGCGCGCACCCGGGCCAGCCAGGCTGCCTGCTCGCGGGCCATCGCCAGGCCGGATTTCCGGAGCCGCCCCCAGCTGGCGGCCGCGCGAGCGTAGGCGGTGTCCGCATATTCGGCCACCATCCGGCTCGTGTTGTACACCGGGGCAAACGCGGCGATCGATGCCTTCATCCGCTGCACCCACGCGCGGGGTATGCCGTCGCCGTCGCGGTCGTAAAACGTTGGCGCCACGTCGTTTTCCAGGAGGTCGTACAGCGAGTTGGAGTCAAAGGCGTCCTGGGCTTCCGGGTCATCGTCCAACCGGTCCCGCCCGATAGCCCAGCCAAGTCCCGGCCGGTAGGCCTCCCACCACCACCCGTCCATCACGCTCATGTGCAATCCGCCGTTGGCCACGGCCTTCATCCCGCTGGTCCCGCTCGCCTCCAGCGGCCGAAGAGGTGTGTTCAACCACACGTCGGTACCCTGCACGAGCGATCGCGCAAGGTCCATGTCGTACCGTTCGAGGAGGATCACGCGATCGCGGAACTCCGGCCGCCGGCTGAACTGGAGCACGTCGCGGATCAGCGCCTTGGCCGGTTCATCCCTCGGGTGCGCCTTCCCCGAGAACACAACCTGCACCGGTCGCTCCGGGTTGTTCAGGATCGCTGCCAGGCGGTCCGGGTCGCGAAACAGCAGGGTGGCCCGCTTATACCCCGCGAACCGCCGGGCGAACCCGATCGTGAGGGCGCGGCCATCGAGCGGTTGTCCCGCTCGCTCGCTGCCGGGCGCCTGGCCGCGCCGCACGAGGTCCTCGGCATGTTGGGCTCGTGCTCGCAACACCAGCCGCTCGCGTTGCCGCTCGTGGACCCTCCAGAGCTCCTCATCCGGGATATCCAGGACGCGATTCCACTCCGCGTTCACCGGGTTATCACGCCACCCGGGGCCCACGTAACGATCAAAGAGGTCGCCAACCTCATGTGCCACCCACGTCGGAAGGTGCACCCCGTTGGTGACCGAGTCGATCGGGACCTGGCTCAGCGGCAGGGCTGGCCATGCCGTTTCCCACAGCCGCCGCGAGACCGTCTGGTGCAACTTCGAGACGCCGTTCCGGTAGCCGCTCAGCCGGAGGCCAAGCAGGGCCATCGAGAAGGGCTCGGTACCGTCGGCCGGGTTGGTCCGGCCCAGGCCAAGGAATCCCTGGTCATCGAGCCCCATGCTGGTGTAGTAGTGCCCCAGGTAATTGCGGAGCAGGTCGGGCGCGAACAAATCGATACCCGCGGCGACGGCGGTGTGCGTGGTAAACACTGTCGCCGAGGTCACAGGGATGCGCGCCTCCTCGAAGCTTGCTCCGTACTCCTCCATCATCATCCGGATGCGCTCGGCGCCGAGCAGGGCGGAATGGCCCTCGTTCATGTGGCAAACGGCCGGGTGCAGGTCGAGCGCATGCAAGGCCCGGACACCCCCGATGCCCAGCACCATCTCCTGCTGGATCCTGGTCTCCGAGTCTCCTCCGTAGAGCCTCGCGGTGATCTGCCGGTCCTGGGGGCTGTTTGGCTCGATGTTGGTGTCGAGCAGATACAGCGGCGTCTTGCCGACGTCGATGCGCCACACGCAGACATGCACTTGGCGCCCATCGAATGGCACCTGGACCCGCAGCTGGTCGCCCGAGGCGTCGTGGACCCTGCGCAACGGTTGCCCCGCGAGCTCGATATCGGAGTACTCCTCGTGCTGCCAGCCATCGGGCGTAAGCTGTTGGCGGAAGTACCCCTGGTGGTAGAGCAGACCCACTCCCACCAGCGGCAGCCCAAGGTCGCTGGCCGATTTCAGATGGTCGCCCGCCAACACGCCCAGGCCCCCTGAGTAGTTCGGAAGGCTTTCCGCCAGCGCGAACTCCATCGAGAAATACGCGATGACGTTCCTCTTCGAGGTCCCCGGGACTTCGACCAGCGGCTTCCTGCTCATATAGGTCTCGAACGCCTCGACCACTCTTTCGAGGTGCCGCCGGAATCCATCATCCTTGGCAAGGCTCTGCCACTGCTCCGGAGTCACGCGCTGGAGCAGCCGCACCGGGTTGTGGCCCGATTCGTGCCAGGCCTCGCGGTCAATCCGTTCGAAGAGGGTGGCGGCGTCCGTGTTCCATGTCCAGAACAGGTTCTGGGACAGGCGCCGGACTGGTTCCAGTTCCGGCGGGATGGCTGGCTCGATGAGGAACGTTCGTGTGGCGCGAAGTCGCATCAAGGTATTGTACCCCGGCAATGCTTCCGGCCTGTAAACGCGTCGCGTTGTTCCGATTCATTCAGAGTGCGATCATCGACTTCTGGCTGATCCGGGCCGTCAAGGTACCTCCGCTCTATGCAGTTCCGCGCAGTCCTGTTCGATGTCGGCGATACCCTCTGGCACGCCGCCCGCGCACCCGGGCCAGCGGAGTTCCGCCGCATGGCTGCGGCCCGCGCCGCTGCCTTCGTCGGCGAACGCGGCATTCCCTGCCCTGATCCCGAACAGCTGGCCCGGTCTACGTGGGACGCCATGGAAGACGCGATGCGCGCCGCCCGGGCGACCGACCGCGTCGAGCCCGACTATCCCTCGGTCGCCCGGGCCGCCGCGGCCGGCTGCGGAGTCCTGCTCACCACCGAACAGGCGGGCGCGCTCATGGAAGCCATTTACGTCTCCGGTGTCGAGGGGGGCAAGGCGGCGTATCCGGATGCCCGGCCTACCCTCATCGAGCTGCGCAGGCGCGGCTTTCGGCTCGGCATCGTGACGAACCGGGCGTTCGGAGGCGAGCGCTTCCGCGATGACCTTCGCCAACTTGGCCTCGACGTCGACTGGGACGTCATCGCCGTCTCCGTCGAAGTGGGCTATCTCAAGCCCCACCCTGCCCTCTTCGAACATGCGCTGAATTCCCTCGCCATCCCCGCGGGCCAGGCGCTGATGGTCGGCAATTCCCTCGTCGAGGATGTTGCCGGGGCACAGGCCCTCGGCATCACGGCCGCCTGGAAGCGTTCACGTCCCGATGCCGAGGGCGTCACCCCGGAAGTGACCGTCGATCGGGTCTCTGAGTTGCTCGGCTGGCCCCCACTCCGCGAGGCTGCCCACTGATGGCCGGCAAGCGCACGTGGGGCGGGCGATTCGAAGGCGAGATGGATGCGCTCACCCAGGCCTATACGGCGGGCGCCGACCAGGATCTCTGGGAACACGATATCGCTGGCTCCATCGCCCACGCCCGCATGCTCGGGAAGCAGGGGATCATCTCGGGCCCGGATGCCGAGGCGATCATCGCCGGCCTTCACCTCGTCCTCGATGACTTCCGCGCCGGCAAGGTCGCGTGGAAACCCGAGCTGGAAGACATCCACACGCACATCGAGGTGCTCCTCCGCGACAAGATCGGCGAGCCGGCCGGACGCCTTCATACCGCTCGCTCCCGGAACGACCAGGTCGCCCTCCTGAACCGCATGCTGGTGCGCGACCTCTGCGACCGTGCGGCCGAAGCCTCGGGAGCCCTCATCACCGTCCTCTGCGAGCTGGCCGAACGGCACGCGGCCGACCCGATGCCCGGGTACACGCACGTCCAGCGCGCGCAACCGGTCACGCTCGGCCACCACCTCCTCGCCTACGGCGAGATGCTGCTGCGCGACCGTGAGCGCTTCGCCGATTGCCGCAAGCGCGCCAACGTCCTCCCACTTGGCTCCGGGGCGCTCGCCGGCGCTCCCTACCCGCTCGACCGTGAGATGGTCGCCGCCGAACTCGGCTTCGACGGCATCAGCCGCAACAGCATGGACGCCACCGCCGACCGGGACTTCGCCGCCGAGTTTTGCGCGGCCGCGGCAATCACACAGGCGCACCTTTCACGCCTCGCCGAGGAGATTGTGCTCTGGTCGACGGCGGAATTCGGGTTTGTGCGCCTGCCCGATGCCTTCGCGACCGGTTCCAGCATCATGCCCCAGAAGAAGAATGCCGATGTCGCCGAACTCGCCCGCGGTCGCGCCGGCAGGGTCTTTGGCGAGCTCGTGGGCATCCTGACCACCATGAAGGGGTTGCCCATGGCTTACAACCGCGACCTCCAGGAAGACAAGACCTACATCCTTGCCGTCGCGGATGTGGTCCTCCCCACGCTCCGCATTTTCGCCGCCATGGTGCCCGCCCTCGAGTTTGACCTGGCCCGCATGCGGGAGACGGCCGGCCTGGGCTACTCACTGGCGACCGACATCGCGGATTACCTGGTGAAGAAGGGCCTCCCCTTCCGCGAGGCCCACGAGGTGGTAGGTGGCCTGGTCCGCGAGGCCGAACGGCGCCATTGCGAACTCAACGCACTCCCCTTCGAGGTCTACGCGGCTGCCAGCGCGCTCTTCGAGCGCGATGTCCTGGACATCACTGTCGATTCGGCCCTCGCCGCGCGCGACATCACGGGCGGCACGGCACCGCGCCAGGTGCGGCTGGCCGC
>DAOKYT010000025.1:0-1405 GCA_035326025.1 Tepidiformaceae bacterium | reverse complement strand
CGCACTCAGTTCAACAACTTCAACAGCTCCTTCGTCGCTTCCGCCGCGGCCACCACCCGGCTCCGCTCATCCTCTGTCAGCGGCAGTTCGAACGTCCGCTGGATGCCGCCTTCGCCAAGCTGGCACACCGTTCCGCTAAAGACGTCGCGGATCCCGTACTCGCCCCGGTGGTATACCGAACACGGGATCAGCCGCCGCTGGTCGAGCAGGATCGCCTCCACCATTGCGATGGTCGCCGCCGATGGCGCGAAGTACGCTGACCCGGTCTTGTAGAGCTCGCCGATCTCCGCGCCGCCGCGCATCGCCCGCGCCACCAGCGCCTGCACCTGGTCCGCTGGCAGCAGGTCGGTCAGGGGCACGCCCCCAACCCGGGTCTGCGACACCACCGGCACCATCGTCGTGTCGGTGTGTCCGCCGATGACGTAGCCGTGCACGTCCCGTACCGAAACGCCGAGCGCATCGGCAACGAAGTAGCGGTAACGCGCGCTGTCGAGGGCACCGCCCTGGCCGACCACCCGCTCCCGGGGGAAGCCGCTTGCCTTCATCGCCACCTGGCACATCGCGTCCATCGGGTTCGAAAAAATCACGAGCACCGCATTCGGCGAGGCCTGGGCTGCCGCCGCCACCTTCGCCTTCACGATGTCGGCGTTGCCGTTCAAGAGCTCTTCGCGCGTCATCCCGGGCTTGCGCGGGGCGCCCGCCGTCACGATCACCACGTCTGAATTCGCGGTCTCCTCCCAGCCGTCGGTCGCCGAGATCCGGGTCGAGTAGCCTTCCCACGGCGCCGCCTGCGATTCGTCGAGCGCCTTGCCGAAATGCATCGTCCCGGCGAACTGCGGGTCATCCTGCAACACGACATCGCAGATGTCGCGCTCAATGAGTCGCTGTGCCATTGCGCCGCCGGTCATACCGGCGCCAACGACCGTTACCTTTTTCCGAGGCATGGGAGGCTCCTGGTGGGAGAAGTGTGCGCACGGAGGTTAGCACGGGAGCCCCTCATGCGGGCATCCGTGGTTTCGATGGCGGCCTCGCGGGCCGTCGATGCGCACATGGCTCCACCGTTTTCTGGATTCCCCGCCTAACTCCCTCGCGCCCTACACTCACCTCGTGGACCAGGCCCGCATCCGCAATTTCTGCATCATCGCGCACATCGACCACGGCAAGTCGACCCTCGCCGACCGGCTCCTCGAAACCACGGGCACCGTCTCCAAGCGCGACATGTCGGAGCAGTTGCTCGATTCCATGGACCTCGAGCGCGAGAAGGGCATCACCATCAAGGCTGCCGCCGCCCGGATGAGCTACACCGCCGCCGCCGGCATCGAGTACGAGCTCAACCTGATCGATACCCCCGGCCACGTCGACTTCGCCTACGAGGTCTCGCGCAGCCTTGCCGCGTGTGAAGGCG
>DAOKYT010000024.1:0-35330 GCA_035326025.1 Tepidiformaceae bacterium | reverse complement strand
GAGGTCGTGGCTCGCTCGCCCCGGGTGGTTCGACCCGCCGCCAATCGACAATCGACAATCGCCAATCGCCAATGGCGGGGCCGGCGGCGGGGAGGGGGCTCCGCCCTTTCCCATTTGCGAACGTCGCACTTCGTCCTTCGCTCTTCCGGGGTTACGCTTTCGCGCATGTTCCGGAAGAAGTTCGCTCTTGTGCTCCTCGCGGGGGCGCTTGCTCCCGCCGCGTTCGTCGCCTGTGGCGGCGATGACGACGACGATGCGGCCGGTACGCCCACGTCCGCCGCTTCGGCCACGACCACTACCGGGGGTTCGCCCTCGCCGGCCGCTTCGGCCACGGGAGGACCCATGACCTTGCAGAACCCCACTACCACGCCGAGCGGCCTCCAGTACGAAGACGTCGTCGCCGGGACCGGGGAGAGCCCGCAGACGGGCTTCCGCGTGACCGTGCACTACACGGGCAAGTTCCTCGATGGCAAGACGTTCGATAGCTCGGTCGACCGCGGGCAGCCGTTCACGTTCGTGATCGGCGTGGGGCAGGTGATCAAGGGCTGGGACGAGGGGGTCGCGACGATGAAGGTGGGGGGCAAGCGCAACCTGCTGATCCCGCCGGAGCTGGCCTATGGTTCGCGCGGGCAGGGGCCGATCCCGCCGAACACGCCGCTGTTCTTCGAGGTCGAGCTGCTCTCGGTCCAGTAGGGCGGGCTCAGCCGGGCTGCCAGGCGCGGACCACGCGGTCGCGTTCGAAGGCGGCGATCTGTCCGGGCGAAAAGCCGAGCTCGGCGAGGAACTCGCGGGTGTGCTGGCCGAGCGCGGGCGATGACATGCGGGAGCCGGTCTCGCCGCCGCTCATCTTGAGGGGGCTGTTGGCCATCTTCACGGGGCCGAGGATGGGGTGGTCGAGCTCGACGATGAGCTCGTCGGCGACGACCTGGGGGTCGTCGAAGAGTTCGGCGGTGAGCTTGACGGGGCCGCTGGGGACGCCTGCGGCATCGAAAAGGGCGACCCACTCATCGGTGGTACGGTTCGTGAAGGTGGCGGCGATGAGCTCGCGGATGACGAGGGCCTCATCGGAGGCGAGCTTTTCGACATCGAACTCGTCGCCTTCGAGGCGGGGGTCTTCGACTTCGAGGACGCGTGCGGCGGCGCGGCGGAGGCGGTTGTTGAGGCAGGCGAGGGCGATGTAGGAGTCCCTGGTTTCGTAGACGCTGTAGTACGGGTTATTGCGGCGAACGGCTTCGATGCGGGCGGTGGGGCCGGTGACGTCATCGATGCGGTGGCCTTCGGCGCGGGCGCGGGCGATGGTGGCGAGGAGGGACTCGCGGGGCTGGCGGTCGAGGCGTTCGATGGAGAAGATGGGGCGGTACTGGATGGCGAGGCCGGCGGCGAAGAGGCTGGTTTCGATGTACTGGCCGCGGCCGGTGTGTTCGCGCTGGTAGAGGGCGGCGGCGATGGCGTAGGCCATGAACATGCCGGCGGCGAGGTCGGTGGGGGAGGTGGTGATGATGGGATGGGGTGGGCCGCCGGCGCCTTCGAAGGCCATGATGCCGGTGACGGCCTGGGAGACGAGGTCGAAGCCGGGACGCGCGGCATAGGGCCCGCGCGAACCGAAGGCGGTGTTCTCGCAGTAGACGAGGCGGGGGTTGATGGCGGAGAGGGTGGCGTAATCCATGCCGAGGCGCTCGGCGACGCCCGGGCGGTAGTTGGCGAGGAGGACATCGGCGGAGCGGACGGCGCGGTGGAGGATTTCGGTGGCGGCGGGGTGCTTGAGGTCGAGGGAGATGGAGCGTTTGCCCTTGTTGACGCCCATGAAGCCGCGGCTTTCGGCGGGTGCGACGGGTGCGGTGTGGCGCCAGAAGTCGCCGTGGGGTGGTTCGACCTTGGTGACGGCGGCGCCGAGGTCGGCGAGCATTTGGGCGGCGAAGGGGCCGGCGATGTACTCGCTGAAATCGAGGACGCGGATGCCGGAGAGGACGCCGTGCATGGTGGGTGCTCCTATCCGCGGGGGAGGCCGAGGCCGCGGGTGGCGATGATGTTGCGGTTGATCTCGGAGGTGCCGGCGGCGATGGTGAGGGCGACGGTGGAGAGGACGGCCTCGGGGACCTGGCCGTGCAATGGGGCCCAGTGGCCATCGAGGAGCTGGCCGCGCAGGCCGAGGGTGGTGTAGGCGACGCGGGCCATGCGCTGGTGGAGCTCGGTGCCGAGGGTCTTGGCCATGGAGGCTTCGTAGTTGGGGACGAGGCCCTGGCTCTGCATCCAGGCGACGCGGTAGGAGAGGAGGCGGCCGACGGCGAAGCTCAGGCCGACATCGGCGAGGGCGTGGCGGATGGATGGGACATCGTAGAGGGCGGCGTGGCGGGTGGCGCGGGCGGGGGTGTTCCTGGCGTAATCGACGACTTCCTCGTAGGTGCGGAGGCCGCCGATGACGCGGCCGATGCCGGAGCGTTCGAAGTCGAGGGTGGCGGTGGAGACGTACCAGCCGCGGTTGACCTCGCCGACGACATTGCTGGCGGGGACGCGGACGTCATCGAAGAAGACCTCGTTGAAGCCGGCCTGGCCGGTCATCTGGACGAGGGGGCGGATGGTGATGCCCGGGGACTTCATATCGACGAGGAAGTAGGTGATGCCGCGGTGCTTGGGGGCGTCGGGGTCGGTGCGGGCGAGGAGGATGATGTAGTCGGCGTGCTGGGCGTTGGAGGTCCAGATTTTCTGGCCGTTGATGACCCAGGAGTCACCGTCGCGGACGGCGCGAGTCTGGAGGGAGGCGAGGTCGGAGCCGGAACCGGGCTCGGAGAAGCCCTGGCACCAGGTGACTTCGTCGCGGACGATTTTGGGGAGGAACTCGGCTTTCTGTTCGCTGGTGCCGAAGAGGATGATGGTGGGGCCGACGCGGTCGGAGCCCATGGTCTGGCCGGGGGCGCGGTGGTAGGCCATTTCCTCGTTGTAGACGAGCTGGCGCATGTGCTGGGTGCCCTGGCCGCCGTATTCGGTGGGCCAGGACATTGTGAGCCATCCTTTGGCGGCGAGTTTGCGCGTGAAGGACTCGCCCTCGCGGACCCTGGGGAGTTCGGCCTTGATGAAGGCACGGACTTCGGAGCGGAAGGCTTCCTCTTCGGGCGTGAAACGGAAATCCATGGCGGGGGCTCCTCGGAGCGGGTTGGGCGGGATGGTGGTCCCGCGGCTGATGCGGAGACTTTACAGGATGCGGCCGTGGCCGCTCAGCCCGGCTCCTGGAGGATGCGGGTGGTCCGCTGCTGCCGGTGGCTGGCGGCCGTTGCCCGGTAGCGCGCGGTTGGTGGGGTCGAGCCCGTCGAGCCAGGGGAGGTGCGCCATGTTGGGAAGCCCGCCCGTTGTGATGGTACTGGCAAGGTTAAGCAGGATCGGGCGTTTGACGTATCAGAACATTTGTTCTAGATTATGCGGAACCCAGAACGGAGCTTCGGCCATGCGCACCCTCTGCCTCCTGTTTCCCCGGCTCGGTATCCAGATCGCGCGGCGGGAGAAGCCGGCCCTGCAAGGCCGGCCCGTCGCACTGATCAGCGGCGATGGCGACAGCGGCCTGATCAGCGTCGTCTCGGTGGAGGCGATTGCGGCAGGCGTGGAGACGGGGATGACTCCGGGACAGGCGGCAGAGCGCTGTCCCGCGATCGTGTTCGAGCGAGATAACGCGGGCGCGTGCCTGGGCGAGCTGGAGCGCATGGCCTCGATTCTGCGGGTGAAGGCGACAACCGATGTCGCGATTGTGTCGCGAGACGCGCTGGGTGTTGCGCTCGGCGGCCTCGGTGGCCAGTTCGCCGATGAGACAGCGGCGGCCAACGCGCTGGCACAGCTGGCGCGCGCATGGACGGGGCTGGATGTGCGAGCCGGCGCCGGGTCGACGGTGGAGGCTGCCCTGGCGGCCGCCCGCACGGCCCGGCGGTACCCGGTTGTTTGCCCGGATGATGGATCGCGCCAGGGGCTCCCGGTGGTTCCGGGCGAGGTGAGCGGTTTCGTGCGGCTACGGCAGGGACGTGAATGGGCGCTGGCCGGCGCGCTGGTGGAGCGGCTGGCATTGGCCCTGGAGGTGTACGGGCTGAGTTTCCGTGAAGTGCGTATCGAAGTGGACCGCCCATCGGGCACCGCGTCGATGCGGATCCGGAGTGACGCGCCGCTCCACGGCGGTACCGAGGCGTTGGCCCTGATCCGCGGCCGCGCTGGCGCCGGGGCGCTGGCGGGGGCGACCGCGCTCCGGGTGGCGTTGGGGCGGGTAGGGCCTCGAGTCCGGGTCGACCCGTGGCGGCCCGCGCCCATGCAATCGGGCCACGAGCCCGCCCGGTGGCGGCCGCTGCAGCTGGCGAGCTAAGTCACTCGACCACGACCGTGATTTCGAAGGTCTGCTCGGGCTGGGCGCCCTGCTCCCACGAGCGGGCATAGCCCATCGAGAGCTTCGACGTGCCGGTCTTGACCGCCTTGAAGGTGAACACCTCGGTCCCGGCCGCCCCGGCTACCGGGGTTGTGGACCCCGCCGGAAGATACTTCGGCTCACCCTGGAGCTCGAGGTTCGCGGGCTCAGCGGCGATGACGGCCCACGAGAAACCCGTGCTGGGATTGGAGACCAGGGCAACGATGAGGGTGCCATCTTTCGCGATGGTCACGGTCTTGCCGTTGTCGTCGCCTGTGAGCTGAACCTCGGACTGGGCGCCATTGCCAGTGCCATCATCGTCATCGCCGCCGCAGGCGGAAGCCGCGATCGCGAGGGCGAGGGCGCCAACAAGGGCGAGCGGCAGTAGCCAGGAGAGCCTGGGAGCCATGGGCCACCTCCATGGCCCATGTTCGGAGCGCTCCCCCTGGCGGGATAGGGCGGAGCGACCCTGAGAGGCGGGCCACTGGTCCCGTTGCCCGATCGGAGGAGTACCATCAGAGCCATGGGGGTGTGGGCGTGCCCGGCCTGTGGGCGCGAGTTCGGCAAGCGGCAGGCCCATTACTGCGCCCCCGCGATGACGCCCGATGACTTCTTCCAGGGGCGGCCGGCAGCGGGGCGGGAGATCTTCGAGGCGGTGCGGCAGCACCTGGAATCGCTCGGGCCCGTGATTGTCGAGCCCGTGGGCGTCGGCATCCTGTTCAAAGGCGTGCGTACGTTTGTGGAGCTGCGGCCGCGTGCCCGGTGGTGGGACTTGAGCTTCGGGCTGAACCGCCGGGTACACCATCCGCGGATCTCCCGGACCGTGAAGACGAAGACGGCGCGGACCTATCACGGCATCCGGCTGACGAGCGCGGCGGACGTGGACGACACGGTCCGGGAGTGGCTGACGGAGAGCTACCTCGATCTCGCGGTGTGATGGGCAGGGCAGAACGGGTGCCTGTGGGTGCTCCGTTGCTACACTGGGAATCCACGGCGGACGTCCGTGCGCACACCTGCCCCGAGGAACAACGATGACTACGCAGATACCCGGCTCGGTCCTACCTCCCGCCTACGAGCCGGCCAGCGTGGAGAGCCGTGTTTACGAGATGTGGGAATCGGCCGGGCACTTTCGCCCGAAGATCGACTTCGATCGCGAGCCGTACGCGATCATCATGCCGCCGCCAAACGTGACCGGCGAGCTGCACCTGGGCCATGGACTGGAAGATGCGATTACGGACGCGCTGGTGCGCTGGCACCGGATGCAGGGGGACCCGACGCTCTGGCTCCCCGGGGAGGATCACGCGGGGATCGCGACCCAGAACGTGATCGAGAAGGAGCTGGCGAAAGAGGGGCTGACGCGCCACGACCTGGGGCGCGAGGCGTTCGTGGAGCGCACCTGGATGTGGGTGCGGAAGTATCGCAGCCGGATTGCGGACCAGCACCGGAAGCTGGGCGCGAGCGCGGACTGGAGCCGGGATGTGTTCACGCTCGACCCCGGCATCGTGAAGGCGGTGCGGACAACGTTTGTGAACCTGTACAACCACGGGCTCATCTACAAGGGCCTGCGGATGATCAACTGGTGCCCGCGTTGCGAGACGGCGCTCAGCGATCTCGAGGTCGACTACCTCGACGTGCAATCGAAGCTGTACTACGTGCGCTACCCGGTGATGGGCGAGGGGGGCATGCCGTTGCCGGCCTACGTGACGGTGGCCACGACGCGGCCCGAGACGATGGTGGCCGATACGGGTGTGGCGGTGAACCCGGGCGACGAACGCTATGAGGAGCGCATCGGGCGCCAGTTGCTGCTGCCGATCATCGGGCGGGATATCCCGATCGTGGCGGACGAGCACGTGAAGCCGGAGTTCGGGACCGGCGCGGTGAAGGTGACGCCGGGACACGACCCCAACGACTGGGAGATCGGGCAGCGGCACGACCTGCCGGTGATCATCGCGATCGACCCGAAGGGGAACATGAACGATGAGGCAGGCCCGTACGCCGGGATGAGCGCGGAAGACGCGCGCGCGGCAATCCTGCGGGACCTGGAGGACGAGGGATTCCTCGACCACGTGGAGGACTACACGCACAGCGTGGGGCACTGCAGCCGCTGCAAGACGGTGCTGCAACCGTTGCCGAGCGAGCAGTGGTGGATGGCGGTGAACAAGGAGTACGAGCCGGGCCGCTCGCTGGCGGGCGATGCCATCAAGGCGGTAACCGAGGGGCGGATCACCATCGTCCCGCAACGGTTCGAGAAGGTGTACCTGAACTGGATGGAGAACATCCGCGACTGGTGCATCAGCCGGCAGCTGTGGTGGGGGCACCAGATCCCGGTGTGGTATTGCGAGAACGGGCACACGGCGTGCCAGGTGGATGACCCGGACGCGTGCCCGGAATGCGGCGGGGCGGTGCGGCAGGATGAGGACGTGCTGGATACGTGGTTCTCCTCGGGGCTGGCCCCCCATGCCGACCTGGGGTGGCCCGAGGACACGGAAGACCTGCGGTATTTCTACCCGACTGCCGACATGCAGATGGGCTACGACATCATGTTCTTCTGGTGCGCCCGGATGATCATGTTCGGGCTGTACAACATGCGGGAGCGTGGGCCGGAGGGCGCCGTTCCGTTCCGGAACGTGCTGTTCCACGGGCTCATCCGGGATGCGAATGGCGAGAAGATGACCAAGTCGCGCGGGAACGTGGTCGACCCGCTGGTGGTGGCTTCGACGTATGGGGCGGATGCGTTCCGGTTCGCGGTGTTGACGGGGGCGACGCTGGGGGCGGACCAGAAGTACAGCGATGAGCGGATGGCGGCGGCGAGGAACTTCGCGAACAAGCTGTGGAACTCGGCGCGGTTCGTGCTGATGAAGGTGGGCCCGCGGGAGATCAAGCGGCCGCACTACCTGGACCGGGATACGTTCGCGGTGGAAGACCGCTGGATATTGTCGCGGCTGGAGCAACTGACCAGCGACGTGGATTCGCTGCTGAAGGCGTACCAGCTGGGTGAGTGCGCCCGGCAGATCGAGGACTTCCTGCGCGGGGAGTTTTGCGACTGGTACATCGAGATGGTGAAGCCACGCCTGCTGGCCGGGGACGAGCGCCCGCTACAGGTGCTGGTGCATGTGCTCGACCATGGGCTGCGGATGTTGCACCCGTTCATGCCGTTCGTGACTGAAGAACTGTGGCAGGCACTGCGCGAGCACATCGAGGACGACATGCCCTCGCAGCTCATCATCGCGTGGTTCCCGAAGAGCGGGGCGAACTGGAAGGACGCGGCCGCCGAGGCGGCGATGGAGCATGTGATCGAGGTGAACCGGACCATCCGGAACATCCGGGCGGAGAAGAAGCTCGAGGCGGGCGCGCGGCCGCGGGTGGTGGCGCGGGCGGATGGCTACGCGGGTGCGCTGCGGGAGACGCTGGCGGCGACGAACTTCACATCGCGCGTGGAGCTGGAGGTGCTGGATGGCGCGGCCGCGCTGCCAGCGGGCGAGTGGGGCTTCGGCCGGGTGGCCGATACCGAGGTGGCGGTAGCGCTGCCCGAAGTGGATACCGCGGCTGAGCGCGCGCGCCTGGAGAAGGAGCTGGCGGAGGCGAGCGCCCACATGGAGCGGCTCGAAAAGCAGCTCGGCAACGAGACGTTCCGGGCGAAAGCGCCCGCGCACGTCATCCAGGGGATGAAGGGGACGCTGGCGGAGACGCGGGAGCGGGTGGCGGGGCTGCGGGAGCGGCTGGAGGCGCTGTAGGTGGCAAAGGTCCGCTACGCGGTGGTGTTCGAAAAAGGCGACAACAACTACGCGGCATATGTGCCCGACCTGCCCGGATGCGTTTCGACCGGGAAGACGCGTGAGGACGTGGAGCGGAACATCCGGGAGGCGGTTGCTTTTCACATCGAAGGGCTGCGCCTGACCGGGCAGCCGGTGCCAGCGCCCACGGCGTGGGTGGAGGAAGTGGAGATCGCCGGGGCATAGCCGGCCGAAAGGCCAGACGGTTGCCACCCGGCAACGAAAATCCCTCGCCGGGGGATGCCCGGCGACAACCCACGGGCTGTTACCATCGCCGTGTGGCGAACCGACTGCGTGGCGCAACCACAGGTGGACAGGTAACGGTGGCTGAGCCCGGTTCCGAAGGCGGGGGTCGCGAAGTTGAGCGGTAATGGACTGACACCGAGGGAACGCGAAGTCGCGCGGCTTATCGCCGAGGGCAGGACAAATCGCGAGATCGCAGACGTGCTCGTTGTGTCGTCAGAGACGGTCAAGACGCACGTGTCGCACATCCTCCGGAAGCTGGAACTGCGGAGCAGGCACCAGGTGGCGGCCTGGTACCGCGACCAGCACCTGAAATCCCCCGGCGGGGGATTGAACGCCCCGGGCGAAGATCGCCATAGTCCCGGCAGGTGGCGCGGCCGGGCGGCACGGCCCACCACCGCGAACGTGTCGCGAGGTGTGCCGGTGGGTAGTGTTATCGGGAAGAGACGGTGGATTGGCTGGCCGGTGGCGGCGGGCCTGGCGTTGCTGGTTGTCGCTGGCGCGGGCTTCGCCATGGCCGGGGCAAATGGAGACAGGGACGAGGAGGGGGCCGCTGCCCGGCCGCCGGTGGAGGTCGCGGAGACCCCGGCGCCAAACCCGCTGATGAATGTCTATCTCCCGCGCGACCCGGAACCTGAGCTTTGGGGGCTCGACGCCCGGCCGGTGGAGCCCCCGCAGTGGGGAGCGGTCCTTCCGGGAGATCTGGACATGCTTCGCCAGAGAGCGTCTGCCCAGGAACTGGCAGTGATTGCCGACGGCGTCGTGACTCGGGACGAGTTCCTCGGCGCGTTCATGGCTGCCCACGCCTGTTCGGTGGAGGCGGCGGAAGCCATCGGGGGAGTGGTGGTCCACGAGCCGAACCTCACCGGCGCTGAACCGCAATTCGGCGGGCTGCATTCGGACAACCCGTCCGCGTTCAGCAAGGCCGGCGAAGCGCACATGGATTGCGTCGAGACGTACTTCAACGAGGTGCTGGCGGCTTGGGGCATGGCCACTTCGGGGGCGGTCCAGCAGCCGTTGATGGATGCCATCGGGCGGTGCCTTGCTGCCCGGGGCTATGCCGTCCCCGAGGGGGCGAGCCGGCGCCAGCTTGCCGAGGCGGTGGGCCAGCCGGGGGACGACATCTCCGATTTCTACGCCTGTGAGGAGCAGGCGAGCCGGGCGGTGGCCGGGGCAGGCTGAGGCATCGGCGGGGTGCGCCGGGGGCTGTAGAATCCGGGCACCGAGGGCGGGGGCGTCGGCGCGTCTGCCTGGAGCGACGGCTCGTATGGCGGGGAGCACCCGGGGCGTCACAAGTATGTCGTAGACGAGGCGATGATCGCGCGGCACGCGGGGGCCACGCAGGTTGCTCCGATGCTTGCGAAGGTGTTGCAGATGGCACGGATACCGGCCGGGGCGGTTGATCCCGAGGGGTGCGGTGGTGCCTACTGGAGGGACATGCCCGTCAGCGTTGACCTGGTCCTTGCCAACCGCGCGTATCTCGACCACGAATCGCCTCGCTGGGCGGACTCGCCATCGACGGCGGGCAGCGGCGGGCTGCTGGCCGCGGTCCGGCCGATCATTTCGCCGTGGGACGGGACGCGGGGGACGACCTGGATAGGGGCGGGGCTGGGGCGGTACGACCGAGAATGGACGGACGCGCGCGGTTTCGAAATCCTGGAGACCAGCCGGGGTCCTGTCCGGCATCGGCGCCTGTACTTCGGTTCCTCGACGTGGAGCGGGCACTATGCCGAGGTTTCGAACAGCTTTCTCTGGCCGCTGGTGCACCTGGTGCGGGAGGACCTGCCGAAGGTGACGGGGTACTATCCCGCGCCGGCGGAGCCAGGCACTGGAGACTGGGCATCGTATGTGGCGGTGAACACGGCGTTCGCGGAGGCTGCCGCCGAGGAGGGCACGGCGCGGACGGCGTGGGTCCACGACTACCAGCTGTCGCTTGTTCCGCGGCTGCTCCGCGAGCGGGGGTTCCGCGGCCGGATTGGCTTTTTTCTGCACACGCCGTTCCCGAGCCTGGAAGTCGCCCAGCCGTACCTGCAGGGGCGGTCGGGCGAGTGTTTCTGGGAGGTGGTCCGGGGGATGCTGGGCGCCGATGTGGCCGGATTCCAATCGTTGCACGACCTGGCGCGGTTCGTCGCGGCTGCCACGCGGCTGCCGGGTGTAACGCTCGAGCGGGGCGGCGTCCGGGTGGACGGGCGGTTCGTGCGGTGCGGGTCCTACCCCGTGGGGATCGACATCGATGACGTGCTGACCGTGGCGAAGAGCGCGCCGGTCCCGGAGCGCGCCAGCACGGCGCGGGCGGCCGGCCTGCCGCTCGTGGTGGGGCTGGAGCGGGGTGACTTCACGAAGGGGATCCCCGAGCGGTTGCGGGCGCTGGTGGCGGCGTATCGCGCCGGGGCCCGGTTCGCGTATGTGGGGATCGCCGCGCCGACGCGCGAGGGTGTGCGCGCCTATGAGGCACTGGATGCGGTCATCGAGCGGGAGGGGTCCCGCGCGCAGGAGGCTGCGTTCGCCGCGGGGTGCCCGTTTGTGAATGTGCGGGCGAACGTGGGATGGCGGGATGTGGTCGCGCTGCAGCGGGAAGCCGACGTGGTCTTCACATCGTCGCTGGCCGATGGACAGAACCTGGTGCCGCTGCAGGCAGCCATCGCGCAATCGGTGCGGCCGCCAGGCGAGCGGGGAGTGATCATCACCGGTCGCGATGCGGGCGTCGCGAGCGCCTATGCAGGCTTCGAGGCGGATGGGCTGGCGGTCGTCGACCCACTGGACGAGGTGGCGATGGTGGGCGCGCTCGGCGCCGCCCTGGAGGCACGGCCCGGGCGCATCAGCGACCGTTTGATAGGGGCAGTGAAGGGCCGGGACGCGCTGGCGTGGGCCACGAACTTCTTAAGGGACCTGGAGGACGCATGTTGACCCTCGATGCCATCGAACGGTACCGCGCGCTGGCGCAGGCGCGGGGGCCACTGCTGGTTGCGACGGACCTGGACGGGACGCTGGCGCCGATTGTGGCGCATGCCTCGGAGGCGCGGGTGCCGCCAGGCGCGCTGGCGGTCCTCGACCGGCTGACCACGGCGGCGAAGGTGGCGGTGATCACGGGGCGTGATCTGAACACGGCGCGGCGGATGGTGCCCGTCGAGGGCGTGGTGGTAGTCGGGAGCCACGGCCTGGAGGCCTCGTTCGACGACCCGCTGATCCCGGGAGTCGATCGGGTGGCGCTGAGCGCGGCGCTGGAGCGGGTGGAACAGCAGGTGATCTCGGCCGTGCCGAGCTCGTACCTGCACATCGAGCGGAAGGCGATCTCGACGGCGTTTCACTACCGGGCGGCGCCCGACCTGGAGCCGCAACTCCGGGAGGCGCTTTCGGCGTTGCCCGAAGGGCTGCGGTTGCGCGATGGGCGGATGGTGCTGGAAGTGATCCCCGACGCGCGGGGCGGGAAGGACGTGGCACTGACGGCGCTGGCGCGGCACCTGCGCTGCCGGGCGATGCTGGTGATGGGCGACGACGCGACGGACGTCGCGATGTTCCGGGCGGCGATCTCGCTGGCGCGGGACGAAGGCATGCACGTGGTACTGGCGGGCGTGGCGAGCGGCCCGGAGACGCCAGCGGAGATTCTTGAGCTGGCGGACGTGGTCTTGCGGTCGACCGAGGAGGCGCTGGAAGGACTCGAGGCGCTGGCCCGGGCGCTCGGTGTCTGAGTCCGTCCCTCGCGCCGGAGTCCCGCGCTTACGCTTCCTGGATAGTCCGCGTGCCGCGCCCGGGTTGTTTCAGCTGTCCCAGTGAACGGACAAGAAGGCGGCCCCTGCCCAGGGGCCGCCATTCCGGTGGCCTGCGGCGAGCCTTCGTATTAGCTGACGAGGGTGCCGAGGATGCGCTCGACATCCTTGAGCGAGCCCTGGGGCATGCTGATGGAGGGGAGGTCGACGCCGAGCTGGCGGCACTCCTCGATGCCGGCGGCGACGGTTTCGAGGTCTCCGAAGATGGCCGTTTCCTCGAGCATGCGGTCGCCCATGGCTGCCATGAGCTCGGGGTTGGTGCCGAAGGGAGGGGGCTTATGGGTTTCGGCGACCTTACGCATGGCCGCGACCTCTTCGCCGAAGCCATTGCGGGTGAGCATTTCGTGGTAGAAGTCGCCCATGTTGGTGACGTACCAGGAGACGGGGCCGGCGGCCTGGAACCTGGCTTTTTCGATATCCGGGTTGATGACGACGGTAAGGGAGGCGACGCATTCGACGGCATCGGCCGGGCGGCCGGCGGCCTGTGCGGCCCGGGCGATGCGGGCCTTACCCTCCTTGAATTTCGATTTCGGCCAGTGGATGGGCATCCAGCCATCGGCGACGGTGGCCAGGGATTCCATGCTCTTTGGGGAAATGGAGGCGACGTAGATGGGGATGTGCTTGCGGACGGGCTCGAAGAGGAGCTTGAAGCCGCGCTGGAGCTTGAAGATCTCGCCGTCGTAGAAGACTTTTTCGCCGCTCATGATCATGTTGATGATCTCGATGTATTCCCTGGTGCGCTGGATAGGCTTCGAGAATTTCTCGCCGTGCCAGTGTTCGATGACGCGGGCGCCGGAGGTCCCGAGGCCGATGATCATGCGGCCACCGCTGAGCTCATCGAGGGTGGCGAAGGTCATGGCGAGGACGGCGGGCGAGCGGCCGAAAACGGGGGCGATGCCGGTGCCGAGCTTGATCTTCTTTGTTTCGAGGGCGGCCTGGGTGAGGAGCGAGAACTGGTCGCGTCCCCAGGTTTCAGCGGTGAAGACGGCTTCGACGCCGACTTCCTCGGCGATCTTGATGCGCGCGATGGTTTCGCGGGTTTGTTCCGGGTTTCCGGTGAACCCGGCACCGACGGCAAGCCTTTTGGGCATGCGACAGGCTCCACGTGGAGAGATTATCCGTTGCTTGAAAGGACGGAGGCAGGCTAGCAGACCCCCCGTGGGGCGGCAAACGGGAGACGTGGCCGGATGGCGGCCTGGAGATCCCCGCGGGAAGGGCGGAGGGTATCCCTTCGCCCCGGGACACCGGGGCCCGATGGCTCAGACGGTAGGCGAAGGGCGGCGCGGGAGCTCGCCAGCGATGAACGCCCGGACCATGAGGACAAGGGCGCTGACGATGGCGACCAGGAGGGGGGTGGCGAGGAACACCCAGGTGCCGAAGGAGCGGTCGTTGGTGGCCCAGAGCGCGCCGAGGGTGAGGCCCATGCCGGCGAGGAGGCCAACGCGGTAGACGACTTCGGATTCGCGCCCACCGCGGTACTTGAGGCCCGAGACCCAGAGGGCGATGGCGGGGAAGCCCATCGCGGTGAGGTAGATGAGCGCCACGGCGATGGCGAACAGCCAGGCCTGGCCGGTGGCGCCGCCGACCACGTGGAGCGCGAAGGCGGCGGCGAAGGCCGCGAAGGTGAGTCCGAGCCCCCTGGCGACTTGCATCACGCTCAGGATACCACCCCGGAGGTGAGGGAGCGGAGAAGAGCGGTGCCGGTCACGGCCGCTGTCTCGGTCCGGAGGATATGCGGGCCGAGGGCGGCCGGGATAGCGCCCTGCCGCGCGAGGGCCGCGGACTCCGCCTCGGAAAAGCCGCCCTCGGGGCCTACCGCGATGGCGAGGTGGCCGTGTTGGGGGAGCAGAGGGGCGAGCGCCAAAGGATGGCGGCCATCGCGGTCAGCCACGACGATGGCGCCGCGATGGCCCGCGAGCAATCGCTCGAGCGGGGCGGGCGGTTCGACGACGGGTACGAAGAGGCGGCCGGATTGCTCGGTTGCCTCCACGGCGATGCGGCGCCAGCGTGCGAGCCTCGCCTCGGAGGGGGTGTCGCCGCGCTGGGTGAAGGCCGTGACGGCGGGGCGGATGATGTCCGCGCCGGCCTCGGCGCATTTTTCGATCGCCCATTCGAAGCGGCTGGCGCGGACGAGGGCGCACCACGTTTCGAGGACGATGGCGGGGGGTGCCTCGTGGCGGGCGATCTCACCCACGCCGGCGAGGACGCTCGCCTTCGTGACTGCCGAGACCGTGGCCATCCACTCGCGCCCGTCTCCGGCGAAGAGGAGCACGGGGTCGCCGGGGCGGACGCGGAGGACCGACGCGAGGTGGCGGCCGGCCTCGCCATCGATCGTCACCGGGCCGGGCGCGAGCCTGGTTGGGAGGTAGACGCGGGGGACGTGACTCACGCTCGCAGCTTAGCAGCGGTCAGTCCGCTGTTTCGCTCTGGCGCTTGAGGCCCTCGGCTTCGAGGCGGAGGTTCCGGCGGATGCCGCGGCCGAGGATAGGCTTGAGGAGGGTGGCGGCGATGCCGATGGATTGTTCCCAGCGGGGCATGGAGTACTCCTGTGGTGCGAATCTCCCGGCGGGCGCTTGCGCGGTTCGCGCTCTTGATGCCGGGCGCGTGGAGGTTGGGGGTTCCGTAACGTGGCCGGGGGGATCAGTTCACGCGGCGTTCGATGCCCTTCCAGAACTGCTCGCGGATGACGAACTTCTGGAGTTTGCCCGTAGCTGTCCGTGGCAGGCTTTCGACGAAGTCGACGCTGGTGGGGCACTTGAAGTGGGCGAGGTGATCGCGGGTGAAGGCGATGATCTCTTCTTCGGTGGCGGTGGCGCCGTCGCGGAGGACGATGAGGGCCTTCGGCGTTTCGCCCCACTTCTCGCTGGGGACGCCGATGACGGCGCATTCGAGGACGGCGGGGTGTTTGTAGAGCGCGTCCTCGATCTCGGGCGAGGAGATGTTTTCGCCGCCGGAGATGATGACGTCCTTCTTGCGGTCGACGATGTTGATGTTGCTGTATTCGTCCCAGACGGCGAGGTCGCCGCTGTGGAAGTAGCCGCCGTAGATGGCTTTGGCGGTTTCCTCGGGCTGTTCCCAGTAGCCCTTGAGGACGACGTTCGAGCGGGCGCAGACCTCGCCGATGGTCTTATTGTCTTTCGGGACGGGGTTGCCATCGTCGTCGAGGACCTGGATGTCGACGCCGATGGCTTCGACGCCGGCGCGGGCGCGGCGGGTGTAGTCGGTGCCATCGGGGTCGTGGAAGTCGGGGCCAGAGACAGTGAGGATGGGAGCGGTTTCGGTGAGGCCGTAGATCTGGATGAACTCCCAGCCGAGCTCCTGTTCGAGGCGCTGGATGAAGGCGGCGGGTGGCGGCGCGCCGGCGATGGTGAATCTCGGGCGGGTGGTGATGGTGTAGTTGGCCTTTTCGGGGAAGTTGAGGATGGTGCTCAGGACAGCCGGGGCCATGCAGCCGAAGGTGATCTTCTCATCCTGGATGAGGCGGTAGATCTCGGCGCCGGCGACGGCGCGGAGCACGACGTGAGTCGCTCCCATGGCGGTGAGGGCGAAGGGGCCGCCCCAGCCGTTGGCATGGAACATGGGGAGTGTCCAGAGCTCGCGATCTTCGTGGCGGATGCGAAGGTGGGCGATGAAGTTGTAGGCGTTGATGTAGACGTTGCGGTGGGTGAGCATCACGCCCTTGGGGCGGGCGGTAGTGCCGGAGGTGTAATTGATGGAGGTGACGTCGTTCTCGTCCTGGTCGATGTGTTGCGTGGGCGTGGTGGGCTGGGCGCCGGTGAGTTCATCCCAGCCGGTCCAGCCGGCGGGGGTGGGATGGCCGGGGCGGGGGTCGGCGACGATCCAGTGCTGGACGGTTCTGAGGTTGGGGCGGATCTGGTCGATGACGCTGGTGTACTCGTAGTCGACGAGGATGGCCTTCACGCCGGCGTGGTTGATGATGTATTCGTGGTCGGCGGCGACGAGGCGGTAGTTAAGCGGGACGAGGATGGCGCCGATCTGGGTGACGCCGTAGTAGCTTTCGAGGAAGTAGTGGCTGTTGGGGCTAAGGATGCAGACGCGGTCGCCCTTCTGGATGCCAAGGGCGAGGAGCGCGTGGGCGAGCTGGTTGCAGCGTTGCTGGTATTCGCCGTAGGTGAAGCGGCGGTCACCATCGACGATAGCTTCCTTGTTGGGGTAGAGCCTGGCGGCGCGGCGCAGGAAATCGTTAAGGAGAAGTGGTACTTCCATCGCAGGTCCCCCGGAATGCGTGTGTGAGGGGGGATTCTAACGCATCGGGTTGGCGCCTCGCGAAGGGAGTGGGGCCCGATTTGGGCGACCGGGCAGCGTCCTCGCTCGCGGACCGGCCGTCACCGGGGGCATGGCAAGGCGCATGACGGTACCACGCGCGGGAGTGGGGAAGGCGTGTTCGAGGGAACCGCTACCCTACCGGACGGTAAGCATGTATCCTGCGGTGCACTTGCGGGCGGAGGTGCCCCGCCGCATTCAAATCCAAGCCGGAGGACCGCCCGTGAAAGTACAGGTGAACGCCGACATGTGCGAAGGCCACGCGAAGTGCGAGAAGGCCGCGCCCGAAGTCTTCAAGGTCGGCGACGACGAAGTGAGCGTGGTGCTGGTGGATGAGGTCGCGCCGGAGCTGGTGGAGAAAGTGGAGCGCGCCATCCGGATGTGCCCGCGGCAGGCGATTGCCTGGGTGAACGAGTAGCGGGACGGGCTGGATTGCGCGTCCCTGGCCGTCCATGAGTTCGAGTCGCGGGGACCGCGGCGACAAGTTTGGATAAGGAAGCAGAACGATGAGTGCCCCCACCCTGAAGCCGAGCGAAATCAACCTGAACGACCCGGAGGTCTTCCAGAGGGAAGGCTTTCACGAGGTGCTCCGCGTGCTGCGGAGGGAAGCGCCGGTGCACTGGAACCCCGCGGGCGAGGTCGCGAACGGGTTCTGGTCGATTACGAAGGCCGAGGACATCCGGTTTGTCTCGCGGAACCCGGAGTTGTTCATCTCGAGCAAGGGGATAGCGGGGCCGGGGCTCCGGCCGGAAGCGCTGCAGGAGCTGGGCGTTGATGTGCAGCAGGAGAATGCCGGCGCGAGCATCAGCATCATCGGGATGGACCCGCCGCGGCACGTGAAGGTGCGGCGGCTGGTGAACAAGGGGTTCACGCCGCGTGCCGTGAACGCGATGGAGCCGGAGATCCGGCGGATCACGAACGAGATCCTGGACAGGATCGAGGGCCGGGACGAGCTGGACTTTGTGCTCGAAGTTGCGAGCCAGCTCCCGCTGGCCGTTATCTGCGGGATGATGGGGATCGAGCAGAGAGACTGGGCGCTGATGTTCGAACTGACGAACAAGGTGCTCGGCGCGGGCGACCCTGAGTACCAGACGGAGGTGCCGGAGGGGGAGCGGGGTACGAACGCCGCGGCCCGGGCGACGGCGATGCGGGGTGTCGCCACGATGATGGAGTATTTCCGGAACGTGCTGGAAGACCGGCGGAAGAACCCGCGGGAGGATGACCTTCCGACGATCCTGCTGGAATCGGAAATCGACGGTGAGAAGCTCACGGAGGGCGACCTGCTGGCGTTCTGCTTCCTGCTCATCCTGGCTGGCAACGAGACCACGCGGAACGGCATCTCGGGTGGCCTGCGGGTGCTCTGCGAACACCCGGGCGAGAAGGCGAAGCTGCTGAAGGACATGTCGCTGATGGACTCGGCGGTTGAGGAGATCCTGCGCTGGGTTTCGCCGCTGCATCACATGGCGCGGACCGCGACGGCCGATGCGGAGATCCGGGGCCAGCGGATCAGGGCTGGCGACCGGTTGCTGATGTGGTATCCATCGGCGAACCGTGACGAAGAGGTGTTCGACGACCCGTACCGGTTCGACATCACTCGCACGCCGAACGAGCACCTGGCATTTGGCATCGGCGAGCACTTCTGCCTGGGGGCGGGGTTCGCGCGCCGGGAGCTGAAGGTGATGTTCGAGGAGCTGTTCCGCAGGTTTCCGGACATTGAACTGGCGGGCGAGCCAGAGCGGCTGCGGTCGAACTTCATCAACGGCACGAAGCATCTGCCGGTGCGGCTGAACCAGGCCCGATAAGGGACATTTCCGGAACCACTGGCGCGGGGGACGGCGATTCGCGTAATCTATCGACCGGACGGTAGATAGACTCGGTATTACCGCCCTTACGCAGCAAACACACGGAGCCGGCTCGTGACGACCGAAACGACCCTCAGCCTGGTGGATATCAACCTGAACGACGATGAACTGTTTGCCCGGGGCCTTTCGCACCAGGCGTTCAAGATCCTTCGGCGGGAGAACCCGATCAGCTGGACGCCCGCGACCGAGAAGGTGAAGGGGCACTGGAACCTGGTGAAGTACGAGGACGTGCTCCACGTGTCGCGGCACCCGGAGCTCTTCAGTTCGGAGCGGGGGATCGTGCAGTACGAGCCGGTGAACGCGGATGATCCCTCGGCGGCGGCCTCGGCGGCGGCGGCGGGCAACGGGAAGATGATCATCACGATGGACCCGCCGCGGCACGTAAGGATGCGCCGGCTGGTGAACAAGGGCTTCACGCCGCGGGCAGTGGCCCTCTGGGAGCCGAAGATCCGCGAGACGACCAACATGCTGCTCGACCGGATCGCGAGGAAAGGCGAGTCGGACTTCGTGCTGGACATTGCCTGCAATATCCCGCTGGCGGTGATTTGCCAGATGCTGGGCCTGCCGGAGAAGGACTGGGCGCTGATGTTCGAGCTGACGAACAAGGTGCTGGGCCCGGGCGACCCGGAGTACCAGACCGACGTGCCGGAGGAACAGCGCGGCACGCGGGAAGCGGCGCGCATCACCGGCAGCGGCGGGATCATGCGGATGTTCGGGTACTTCGCGCAGGAGCTGCAGGCGCGCAAGACGGCCCGGCGCGAGGACATCATCAGCCTGCTGGTGGACTCGGAACTCGAGGGCGAGCAGCTGACGGACGAGGACATCCTCTGGTTCTGCTTCCTGCTGATCCTGGCGGGCAACGAGACGACCAGGAACGCGATGTCGGGCGGGCTGTTGTCGCTCTGCGAGCACCCGGACCAGAAGGCGAAGCTGCTGAACGACATGACGTTGCTGCCTTCGGCGATCGAGGAGATCCTGCGGTGGACCTCGCCGGTGACGCACATGGCGCGGGTTGCCCTGCAGGACACGATGATCCGCCACCAGGAGATCAGGCAGGGCGAGCGGGTGGTGATGTGGTATCCCGCGGTAAACCGGGATGAAGACGTGTTTCCGAACGCGGACGTGTTCGATATCACGCGGAGCCCGAACGACCACCTGGCGTTTGGGATCGGCGAGCACTTCTGCCTGGGCGCGGGGTTTGCCCGCCTGGAGCTGCGGGTGCTGTTCGAGGAGCTATTCCGGCGATTCCCGGATATCGAGCTCGCGGGGCCGCCCGAGCGGCTGCGGTCGACGCTCGTTGGTGGTATCAAGCATCTCCCGGTGACGTTCACGCCCGAGCGGTAGCCGCCAGCCGTCGCGGGGAGACGAAGACGAAGGGGGCTCCTTCGAGCCCCCTTCGCCGTGTCATCGGATGGCGCGGCTACCGGCCAGCGCAGAGGGCCGCGAGATCGCCGTGGTAGGCAAGGATGGTGTATGGCGGGAAGCAGACGCCGCGGGTGCTGGAATCCTGGCCGTCCGTTTTCTCTTCTCCGCCGATGCCGAAGAGGCCGCCGAAGAGGCCGGAATCGCTCTCCTCGCGGACGACCTGCCAATCGTCTCCTTCGAGGCCGGCCAGGCGGGCCGCCTCGGCGTAGGCCGCCTCGCGGTTGGCGGTCCCGTCGATGAGGCCCAGCTCCTGGGCGGTCTTGTTGTCGTAGACGAGCGCGCCGATGCGGTCGCGGATGGTGGCCTCGGGAATGTCGCGGGCCTCCGAGACGTGGCGGACGAAGTCGGCGTAGGCGTTGTCGACACCCTGCTGGAGGACGTCGCGCTCCTCATCGGTGAGGGGGCGGTAGGGCGCGCCGACATCCTTGCCGCGGCCGGCCGTGATGGGCTGGAACTCGATGCCGCCGCTGGTCGTGACGCCACCGCCGAAGAGGCCACCCTCGGTGGCGATGAGGCCGTTCCAGTATTCGAAGGCGCCCATGGTGACGCCGATGCTGCCGAGGAGGCTGCCGTGGTCGGCGAGGATGAGGTCGGCCGGGGCCATGGCGTACATGCCACCGGATGCCGAGATGCCGGCAACGAAGGCGAGGACCGGCTTGCCCGTGCGCTCCTGGTACTCGCGGACGCCATCGGCGATGGCGATGGAGCCGAAGATGGTGCCGCCGGGCGTTTCGAGCTCGAGGATAACGCCGTCGATGGAGGAATCGCTGGCGGCATCGAGGAGTTTCTCCTTGACGGTGTAGCCGTAGACGATGCCGAGGCTGCCGAAGAGGCCCCCGGCGTCGTCGGGCTCTTCGCCGAGGATGACGCCGCGGACCGGGATGGAGAGGAGTTTGTCGCCGCTGTCCTCGTCGCCGTAGACGAACGTGTCGTCGCCGCCGCCATCGTCGTCGTTGATGATGGCGATGATGCCGATGAATACGAAGAGCGGGATGAAAACCGCGACGACGAGGCCGGTGCCGAAGCAGCCCGCGGCGACGGTGCCCTTGAGGGCTGTGCGCCAGACCATCCGCCAGGTGCTTTCGGCCCGGGGGCCGATGCCGGGTGGCGGATAGGGGCCGCTGTACCAGGCCTGCTGGGGTGGCGATGGCGGGGCCGGCTGGGGGGTGGCGGCAGCGGGTGACGGTGGCGGCTGCGGCTCCTGGGGAGGATGGGATTCGGGGGTGTCGCTCATGGGGAGCTCTCCTCGGACCGTAGTACCGCTGGTGCGGTCAGGCTCCTGCGACAGTACTGCAAGTGCAGGCCGGGCGGGAATCGGAACGCGAAGCTAAGTGTCCCAGGGATTAACTACCTCAACCCCGAGCGGCGTGAAGTCGGACACGTTCCTGGTGACCACTACGAGCCCATGAAGGGCTGCGGTGGCGCCAATCATGGAGTCAACCACCGCGGGTGGGTTGCCGGCGATTCGGAGCGGTGCATATAGCGTGCCCCACGTGCCGGCTTCCTCTGGCCCAAAAGGAATGAGCCGGTCCTGGTAGAGCGCCCGGACCGCGACAAGCCAGCGCTGCAATATGTGCCTCGACCGGGAGTCGCGCGCGAGTTCGACGCCCTGCTGGAGTTCGCCGAGCGTGAGCGCACTGACGAAGAACTGGCTGCTGCGCTCGGCCTGAAACCAGCGCACGACCTGCGGATTGTCGAGTGGGCGTCTGGAAGCCGAAACCGTAACGGTATCGAGCAGGAACCGGTTCATGGGCCATCGTCCAGTTTCACTGGAGGCGAGAGGTCCACGGTTCTCGCGGGAAGTTCGAGTTCGATGTCGGCGTTCTCCGACGCCCACTGGTCCATGAACCGAAGGATCGCATCGCCCTGGGACATACCGTCCTCAAGCCGAAGGAAGGTGTTCGCATCCACGACGACTGCCACCTCTTCCCCTCTGACGGTGACGACCTGGGGGCCTTCCTCGCGAGCCCGGCGCACGAGCTCGCTGAATTTGTTCTTGGCTTCCTGGAGCTGCCAGGTTCGGCTGCGGGCGATCAATGAAAACTCCATCTAGACAGGCTAGCTCGTATCCTAACACAACTCAGAGAGGAGCTCCGGCACGATTTCTCTCGCGACAGCGGGAGAGACCCGGGAGGGGCTAGCCGAGCTTGCCGGCGTGGCGCGCCCAGTGGTACCTGGCGGCGAGCGCGGCGACGGGGCGCTCGGCGGCGTAGGGGTAGGCGGGGACGCCACGCGCTTCCAGGTAGCGGCAGGCCTCCTCGACTTCGACATCGCCGACGAGGGAGGCGACGACCGGCTTGACCTTGCCAGCGGCGCGGGCCTCTTCGAGCACCTCGCCAAGGAGTGTGGCGAAGACCATCGGTGGGGTGATGATGGTGTGCCAGTAGCCGAGGATGAGGGAATGGACGCGGTCGTCCATCAGGGCGAGGCGGATGGCCCTGCGATAGGTCTCCGGTGGTTCGCCACCGGTGATATCGATGGGGTTGCCGTAGGCACCGAAGGGCGGGATGAGCTCCTTGAACTGGAGGCCGAGATCACCGGGCACCTCCATCAGCGTGAGGCCGTAATCGGAGCAGGAATCGGAGAGGAGCACGCCGGAGCCGCCAGCGCCCGTGACGATGAGGACGTTCTCGCCCTTCGGGGTGGGAAGCATGGAAAGGGCGCGGCTCCAGTCGAGCAGATCTTCGAGGGTGCGGGCGCGGACGACGCCGGCCTCGCGGAGGGCGGCGTCGTAGATGCGGTCGGCGCCGGCAAGCGCGCCCGTGTGGGAAGCGGCGGCGCGGGCTCCGTAGGCAGTCCGGCCGGCCTTGAGGACGACGATAGGCTTCTGCTTCGAGACGCGACTGGCGGCATCGACGAAGGCGCGGCCGTCCTTGATGTCCTCGACGTGCATGGCGATGACTTGGGTGTTGGGGTCTTCGCCGTAGTATTCGATGAGGTCGTCTTCATCGAGGTCACTCTTGTTGCCGAGGCCGACGATGGCCGAGACGCCCATGTTGTGGGAGCGGCTGAAGCCGATGATGGCCATGCCGACGCCGCCGCTCTGGGAGGAGAGGGCAACGGTCCCGCGTTCGGTATAGGGCGTGCAGAAGGTCGCGCAGAGGCTGGCCGGTGTGTAGTAGTAGCCGTAGATGTTCGGGCCCATGACGCGGATGTTGTGCTTGCGGGCGACGGCGATCATGTCGTCCTGGAGCTGGTGTTCGCCGATTTCGGCGAAGCCGGAGGGGATGAGGATGGCGCCGGCGACGCCCTTCTGGCCTGCCTCATCGAGGGCGGCGGCGACGCGGGCGGCGGGGACGGCGAAGACGGCGACATCGACCTCGCCGGGGATTTCGGTGACGGAGGCGTAGGCGGGGAGGCCCTGGATTTCGCCGCCGCGGGGGTTCACGGGGTAGAGGTGGCCCTGGTAGCCGCCATCGAGGATGTTGCGGACCACGGAGTAGCCGATCTTGCCCTCTTCGTTCGAGGCGCCGATGACGGCGATGGACTTCGGCATCATGATGCGCCGCATCGAGGCGAGTACCTCGTCGCGGGGCGGGCGGGGGCGCCCACTGCCCTCGCTGGCCCGCAGGGCGATGCGGGCATCGACGGCGAGCGCGCCGTCGTCGTAGGCGATGACGGGATTGAGGTCGAGCTCGTCGATCTCCGGGAGGTCGGTGACGAGGTCCGAGACCTTCTGGATGATGGCGGCGATGGCGGCGAGGTCGGCGGGCTTTTCGCCGCGGACTCCCTGGAGGATGGCGGCGCCCTGGATTTCCCCTGGCATGGCGGCGGCGCGCTCGGCCGAGGTGGGCGCCAGCGCGAAGGTCACGTCCTTGAAGGTTTCGACGAAGATGCCCCCGAGTCCGAACATCACGACCTTGCCGAACGTGGGGTCGGTGACGGCGCCGACGATGACTTCGCGGCCGGGGCGGGCCATCTGCTGGACGAGGACACCATCGATGGTGGCCGTGGGGTCGTAGGCCCGGGCGGCGGCGACGATGCGTTCGAATGCCTCGCGGACGGCGGCCTCGCTCTGTAAGCCGAGGGCGATCGCGCCGGCATCGGACTTGTGGGTGATCTGGCTGGAGAGGACCTTGAGGGCGACCGGGAAACCGATCGCGGCAGCGGCGGTGGCGGCGCTGGCTGCATCGCTGGCGACGCGCTCGGCGGGGAGTGGAAGCCCATACGCGCGGCAGATCTCGCCGGCCTCATCGGCGGTGAGACTGGTTCGGCCGCGGGCGAGGGCCCCGGCAATGACTGCGCGCGCGGATTCCCGGCTCATGGCTACCTCACAGGGATTTGGACTTAGTGGCCGACAAGCGAGTGCCGGCGCTGTGGGAGCCGGCACGAACGGAATCTAACGTAACGATGGGCCTCTCGCCAACCCGAGGGACCGCGGGATGTCACCAGGCGCCGCCGCCGGAGCGCGCTTCGAGAGCGCGGCGGATTTCGCGCTGGCGCTCGATGCAGGGGACCTCCATGGGGTGGCGGTCGTGGCGGAAGCCACAGCGGAGCTGGCCAAGGAGATAGCGCCAGTAGAAGCGCACGCGGCCAAGTTCGCGGACCTGGCCGATGTGCAGGACTTCGTGGGCGATGAGGGCGAGGCCCTTCGGGGTGTTTGGCTGGTAGCGGCCAGCGCGGAAGACGACTACCGGTGCGAACGTGATGGCGCTCATGCCGATCAGCCGGGGGAGCCAGCGCCAGGGGCGCCCGGTGGCGATCCGGGCGGCGCGAAGGTCCTGTTCGGGGACAAACTCGCGAAGGGTGGCGACGGTTGGCTGATCGAGGCGCACCGGGATGTTCTCCCACGAGATGGAAGAAGCCCCGGCAGCCGGGGCTTCTCGATGATTGCGTGGTGGCCGTGGACTACAGGCCGCGGTCGACCAGGAAGGAGCAGAGGTCGCTGATGCGGCAGGCGTAGCCCCATTCGTTGTCGTACCAGGCGGCAACCTTGACCAGGTTTCCGCCAACGACGTTGGTGGAGAGGCCGTCGACGATGCTGGAGCGCTCGTCGCCCTTCATATCCATGGAGACGACGGGGTCGGTGGTGAACCCGAGGATGCCCTTCATCTTTTCGGCGGCGGTTTCCTTGAGGATGTTGTTCAGGTCTTCCCTGGTGGTGTCTTTCTCGGTGAGGGCAACCACTTCGACGATGGAGACGGTAGGCGTGGGGACGCGGTAGGCGAGGCCATCGAGCTTGCCATCGACCTCGGGGATGACGAGCTTCAGGGCGCGGGCGGCGCCGGTGGAGGTGGGGACGATATTGAGAGCGCCGGCGCGCATTTCACGGAGGTCGCTCCCGGCCGCCTTGTCGAGGATTTGCTGGGAGTTGGTGTAGCTGTGGATGGTGGTCATCTGGCCCTTCACGAGGCCGAGGTTATCGACGATGACCTTGACCACGGGCGCCAGGCCGTTCGTAGTGCAGCTCGCATTGGAGATGACGTGGTGCTTCGCCGGGTCGTACTTGCCGGCGTTGACGCCGAGGACGAGGGTGACGTCCTCGTTCCTGGCGGGCGCGCTGATGACCACCTTCTTCACCGAGTCGCGGCGGTGGGCGACGGCTTTGGTGGCATCGGTAAAGAGGCCGGTCGATTCGATGACGATTTCGGCGCCGACGGAGCCCCAGGGGATGGCGCCGGGGTCGCGCTCGGCGAAGACCTTGATGGCGCGGCCATCGACCACGAGGGTATCGCCGTCGGCGCGGACATCCCGTTCCCAGCGGCCGTAGTTGCTGTCGTACTTCAGGAGGTTCGCATTGACGTCGGTGGCGACGAGGTCATTAATGGCGACGACCTCGAGCTTGCCGCCGTAGCGATCGGTGATTGCCTTGAGGACCTGGCGCCCGATGCGCCCGAACCCGTTGATGCCGACTTTGGTCGCCATGTGAACCCCGCGGTAAAGAGATAAGCAACAGCCTACCGGGCCGGGCGGGCCTAGGCCAGCTTCACGGCCGTGCCGGAGGCGGTGATCATGAGCATCTGGCCGCCGACCGTTTCGTAGTCGATTTTGACGCCGACGACGGCATCGGCGCCCATGCCGGTGGCGAGCTCGACCATCTCGGCGACAGCGCCATCGCGGCCCTTGCGGAGCTCTTCTTCGTACTTGCCAGAGCGGCCGCCGACGATGTTGCGGAAACCGGCGGCGATATCCTTGAAGACGTTGACGCCGAGGATGACTTCGCCGGCGACGAGTCCCTTGTATTCGCTAATGGTGCGCCCTTCGATGGTGGGCGTGGTGGTGACGGTGACTGTCACGCGTGGTGCTCCTCGTGGTTGATGGGGTCCAGTCTAGCCAACCGTCGTGAAAGGTGGGGTGCGCGTCACCGGTTGGCCCCGCGGTGGACACCGAGCCATAGCCGGGAGGAGTCGATCCATACGCGCTAACTATCGATTTGGCCGAATACATCGGAAAGTCGCGCTACCTGCCGGGCAACGGGAGCGGGATGCTGTGTTGCAGAACAACGAAGGAGACTGCGATGAACCGCCGCATGGTCATCTGCCCATCCTGTGACCTCCGCTTCCTCTCGGCGCGACAGCGGACGTATTGCCCGGGCTGCCACCAGCTGGTGGAGCCAGAGGCCGTGTCCTAGCGGATACCGGACCACCAGCGGTGGAGGTGGGGAAGGACGTCGCGGGGCGACGCAATCGCGCCGCCGCCGGGTACGCCGGCACCGGGCGACCACGCGGAACAGAACACCGCGGCTCCCGATCGATGCACGACGCGCCGGTCGGGGGCTTCGGGGCTGATGAAGGCGGCTTCGGAGGGGTCGCATTCGAGGAAGCGGAGACAGGCGGCGAAGCGGGCGGCGGGGTCCCAGGAGTCACCCTCGGGTGTGGCGGCGAGGATGGCGAGGAAGCGGTCGAGGCCGGTGGATTGGGCCTGTTTAATGGCGGTGGCGTGGGGGAGGCGGCTGATCGCGGCAAGGTCGATGCGCTCGCCGCGCATGGCATCGAGGGCCATGCCGGTGCCGTCGTGGACGAGGAGACGTTTCATCGCGCTCCGGCGATACATTTCAAGGCAGAGTTGTTCGCAGCGCGCGCGATCCTCCGATGGGGGGAGCAGGATGGCGAGGGCGTGGCGGAACGGCCGGGTGTGGTACTCCTCGACGAGTGGGGCTGCCTGGACTGGCTGGCCGGTGACGCTCACGACCGCTTCCTCGATGGTGTAGCGCCAGGCCGGGCGCGGGTCGATGAGCGCGCGGTCGAAGTCGAAGACGACGGCGCGAGGGCAAGGCTTGCCGCTGCGCGCCAGGGGCACGTCAGGCTCCGAGGCCAGCCCGGCGCCGTGCGGCCTGGTACTCCTCGGGCGTGTTGAAGGTGAGGTCGAGGAGGTCGCCGGCATCGACCTCGCCGGTGCGGTCGGCGTGGGCGCGGAGGATTTCCTGGAGGCCTTCGGCTTCGTCGGTGGCGGCCATCATCTCCTCGCGGAGGCTCCCATCGACGACAACGGGGTGGCCGTGGCGGCCATCATGGACGGGGCGGGTGACGAGGTCGCCGGGGCGGCGGGCGTTGAGCAGGGCACGGATGAAGGCCGCGGGCCGCGGTTGATCGACATCGGTGACGAGGATCGCTTCGGCATCGCGGTTAGCGGCCTTCGCGCCGATGCGGAGGGAGCCGGCCCGGCCATGCTGGAAGCGAGGGTTGAGCATGATGCGGCAGTTGAGGGCCCTCATGGATCGGGCGATGTCGTCGGCCTTGTGGCCGAGGACCACAATCACCTCGTCGCATCCGGCTTCACGGAGCTGATGGACCTGGTAGCAGACGAGTGGTTCGCCCTCCCAATCGAGGAGCGCCTTGGGTGAACCCATGCGGCTGGACTTGCCGGCGGCGAGCACAATGGCGGAGATCATCAGTCCTGAGTCTAGCGGGCCGGGGATTTGCGGGCGAACGCTCAGCCCGGGGGCGGGATGACGCGGGCGGCGGCGAGGGCATCGACCTCAAGGGGAGTGAGCCCGGCTTCGAGGAGCACTTCCCGCGAGTGCGCGCCGAGCGGGGGCGCCGCCCGGCGGGCCGCGGTGGGGGAGGCCGACATGCGGACGAGCGGCCCGACGACTTGCTGCGGCCCGGTGATGTCGTGTTCGAGGTCCACCATCATCCCGGTGGCGACGACCTGGGGGTCGCTCGCCATCTCCTCGGCGAACTGGACGACGCTGGCCGGGACGCCGGCAGCCACAAACTGGTCGACCCATTCGGCGGCGGAGCGGGCGAGGAGGAGGCGCTGGATTTCGGCGCGCCACTCCTCGATGTTCTCGATGCTGCCGGGCGCGGCAGCATCGAAGTCCGGGTCGTCGGTGGGGTCGTGGAAGCCGAGGATCTGGCGGATGGCGTCGCGGTTCTGGCGGGTGAGCGCGCCAAGGACGAGCGCGCCGCGGGCCGCCGTAGTAGAGGCGGTGGGAGGCGAAGCGCGGCCCATGGGTCATGCGGATGTTGACGAGTTCATCGTACGGTGCGCCCGCGGCGCGCCTCGCCTGGAGTTCGGAGAGAAGCGGATCGCGAAGGACGACGTCGTGGACCGGTTCGCGCATGACGCGGTCGGATTGGAGTTCGAGGGCTGTCTGGAGGAGGGAGACCTGGAGTTCCTGGCCTTCGCCGGTGCGTTCGCGGTGGAAGAGGGCGGCACAGATGCCCATCGCGGCCGCCAGGCCCGAAGAGCGGTCGGCCATGGTGGTGCTGGTGATGGGGGCGGGGGCGCCGTGTTCATCGGTCTTGGCTTCGGCGGCCATAAGGCCGCTGTAGGCCTGGGCGACGATGTCGGAGCCGGCACGGGTGGCGTAGGGGCCGGTTTCGCCGAAGCCGGTGATGCTGGCGTAGATGAGCCGGGGATTGAGCGCGCGAAGGGTAGGGTAGTCGATGCCCATCCTCGCGGCGACGCCCGCGCGGTAGTTGATGAGCACGACATCGAACGAGGGGACGAGGCGGTGGATTGCCGCGCGCCCTTCGGGTTTCGAAAGGTCGATGGTGAGGCTGCGCTTGCCGCGGTTGAGGGACTGGAAGTACTTGCCTTCGTTGGGGACGACGGCGGCGCTGTTGCGCCGGGATTCGCCTTCGAGTGGTTCGACCTTGACGACGTCGGCGCCGAAATCGGAGAGGGCCACGCCGGCGAAGGGTCCGGCCACGATCTGGGAGAATTCGAGGATGCGGATGCCCGCGAGCGGTCCGGTGGTCATGCGCGTGGCAACCCCAGGCCGCGGGTGGCAATGACGTTGCGCTGGACCTCGGAGGTGCCGCCGCGGATGGTCGCCGGGACCATGCCGATGTAGAGGCGGGCGAAGGAGGGTTCGTCGCCGCCATCCACCAGGTTGGCCTGGAGGCCGAGCGTTTGCATGCAGGTCTGGGCGAGGCGCTGGGAGAGCTCGGAATTGTAGAGCTTGGCCATGGAGGCCTCGTCGTTGGGGAGCTGGCCGCGGTTCTGCATGGAGATAATGCGCAGGGAGAACTGGTACATCACCTCGGTTTCGATGTAGCGCTGGGCGATCTCGTGGCGGATCGGCGACGAGGCGATGCGGGCGCGGAGGGCGGGGTCGGCCTTGATGGCCTCGATGAGCCGGGCCAGGGTGCGGCGTGCGCCGACCGCGCCGCCGATGTTCGAGCGCTCGAAGTCGAGGAGGGTCATCGCGACATACCAGCCGCGGTTCAGTTCGCCGACGAGGTTCGCCACGGGCACGCGGACATCCTCGAAGAAGACCTCGTTGAAGTAGTGGCGGCCGCCCATGTCGATGAGCGGCCGGACGCTGATGCCCGGCGCCTTGATGTCGTCGATGAGGAGGAAGGAGATGCCGCGATGCTTGGGGGCCTCGGGGTCGGTGCGGACGAGGGCGAAGATGGCATCGGAGCTGTGGGCGGCGGAGGTCCAGATCTTCTGGCCGTTGACGATGAAGTCATCGCCATCGCGGGTGGCGCGGGTCTGGAGGGAGGCGAGGTCGGAGCCGGCGCCGGGTTCGGAGTACCCCTGGGCCCAGGTGACCTCGCCCGCGAGGATGGGCGGGAGGTACTTGCGGCGCTGTTCCTCGGTACCGTGGAGGATGATGGTGGGGCCGAGCAATGAGAGGCCGGAGCCGCCAACGCCGGGCGCGCCCGCGCGCGCCATCTCCTGGTTGAGGATGAACTGCTCCATGGCGGACATGCCGGCGCCGCCGTATTCCCTCGGCCAGTGGGGCGCGACCCAGCCGCGTTCGGCGAGGGCGGCGTGCCAGTCCATGGCGGCCTTGCGGGCGGCGGGGTCGGGGGACATGCGGTCGAACTCCCAGGCGCGCTCGCTGGCACCGCCCCCGCGGTAGCGTTCGGGCAGGCGCTTCTCGATGAGTTCCCGGACTTCGGCGCGGAAGCGGGCCTGTTCGGGGGTATCATTCCAGTCCACGGGTCACCTCTGGGGGCACGTGCGGCCCATGATACGCGGCGCCGGAGAGGTGGGGTGGCACGTGCTGCCGGGCGCTCAGCCGAGAATCTTAGCACTCACTTTTTACATACGATGTATTGGCCCCCCCGTCCAAAGGCGGTAGTTTCATTCGAGGAGTCAGACATATTGCGGGAGAGTTTCATGCCCCGTGTGTATGCATCGATGAGTGTGGTTGCCGTCTTGCTTATCGCGGTCGTCCTTGCGACGAATCCGCTGGGAACCGCTAATTCGTCTTCGCAGACAGACGCCGCGGCCCCTCATCCGGGGTGCGATACGGTGACGAACGCCAAGGTTGAGGTGGGAACGGTTCACGCAGTGGTCTGCCCGGCCTCTCTCCCGATTCCCGAGGACCTGCGCTCCCTGTTGCTCAGTGCGGGGTTGAGCGAAGCAGAGATTGGCCAGTTAGACCCTGCCACCACGCTGCCAGAGCGGATGGTCCATTCATCTGTGTCTGTTTCAACGGCCTCCTACTGGTGTGCCTGGGGCGAAGAGTGCTGGGCTTGGGGCACAATGTCCTACGGCTATGCCAATCACACGTGGGCAGGAGAGTCGCTCATCGGCCAAGTCCAAGAGGTGGCATGGTACACAACGCAGTGCACCGATCCCGCAGGCTGCATGTTCTTGAGCAGCTGGGATCCGCCTTGGGCGTGGCGAGGAGAATGGGCGCGCGTAGTGTCGTCGGCCTCGGCGTCCTGGAGCTTCTGCTGGTGCGGGAATAATCAGCAGTCGTATTGCGGCATCGAGAATTGATTCGGCTTTCGTGCAAGCTCTGCCGAGCGGAGTCTACCGTGCGCACGACCGGCGTCGGAGGCGCCCGGCGGCGGCACGACCGGGAAGCGCACCCGGATATCGAGCGGCGGCGCCTTGAACTTGAGGAGGCCTTCCGGGGCCTGATCCATCCGTCGCAGTTCGAGCCGGACGGGCATTCGCGGTGCTCGTTCTGTGGGACGCTGCTGCGGGCGGGCGAGCGCAGGACCCACGAAGGCGAGGACCACCCGGGTGAGACGGCACGTGTATGTGAACTGTCGGCGGCGTTGGGCGGGCTCGATGAGCACTGGGAGTACCGGGAGGTGCAGGGGTAGGAGCGTTGGGCTCAGCGGTCCTTCAGGAGGCTGGCGATGCTGCCGCGAGCGACGAGCGCGACAGCCCAGGGCATCACTGCCAGTGCCAGCAATGCGGCCGAGCCGCTCGTGACGGCGGCGTGGCGAAGGATCTCGACGGTCGGGTCGGCAGAGCGCAGGGACTGGGCGGCGACGGCGTAGGAAAAGCCGAAGCACCACGCGGCCGCGATAAGGGGCCACGATTCGGCGGCGCCCATGATGGCGAGCTGAGCGCGCCGTGTGCCCATGGCGAGGTAGAGCGCGGCTTCCGCCCGGCGGAACCATGCGGCTACGAGGCCGAACCCGAAGAGGGCGCCCGCGACGGCAATCCATCCCCACCGCTGGGGCCGCGAAGCCCACTCGGCGGCGGGGTCGCGCGTGAATTCGTCGGAGCGGCGGTAGGGCCGGACAGCTGGTTCCTCGGAGCCGGCGGCAAAGCGCGCGGCGAGAGCTTCGCGGCCGGCCTCGAAGGCGCCGGGTTCGAATTCGACCCAGCATTCCTGGAACGAACCGGCGGGCGAGACGGGGCTGAGCGCCCAGCGGGCAGCCTGGGGGTTCCGCTTCGAGAAGTCGCCCACGCCTGAGACGACAACCGGCTCGTCACCCTCGAAGCCGGCGATGAGGCCCGTCCGCAAGCCCAGTTCGCCTGCCATGGCGGGGCCGACGACAAGTCCAGGTCCCGTCCCGAGCGGCTGGCCGGGGTCCCACACCCGGAGGATCCCGGGCGTGACGTCGGCAGCCTGAAAGAGGACCCCGGGCGCTGTTCGAAACGTCGCCTGGCCGGTGGAGCGCCAGGCGCCGGCCGCGACCACGCCCGGCGTGCCGTTCAGCGATTCGCAGCGGGTGCCGGAGACACTCCCGCCGGGGACCGATGCGATGGCCACGTAGGCACCGCCCTCGCGAAAGTCGCGCGCGAACACGGTGAGTTCCATGCCCTGGCGAAGCTCGAGGTAGGCCAGGCCGCCGAAGGCCGCCGCCGAGACAACCAGCAGGAGCGCCGAGCGGAAGGCGCTTGCACCGAGGTTGGCGATGCCCTCTTCGATGAGGGCCGAGAGCCGCCAGGTCACCCTCCGCCCCCGGCGACAACCGCGCCATCGACCAGCCTGATGACCCGTCCGCACCGGTGGGCGACCTCCGGGTCGTGCGTGGCGATGATGACACCGGTGCCGATGGGGCGTCCGGCCATGAGCGCGGCGGATACTTCGAGTGTGGTGGCATGGTCGAGCTGTCCCGTGGGCTCGTCGGCAAGAATCCAGCGGGGCGCCGCTGCCAGCGCGCGGGCGATGCAGACGCGCTGGAGCTCGCCGCCGGAGAGGAGCCGGGCCGGGCGCGCGGCCAGGTGGCCGACACCAACACGTTCGAGCTCGGCTGCCGCGACTGCGTGGGCCGACTGGCGGGCGGCCCCGCGGGCAAGCAGCTGGAGGCTGGCGTTCTCCAGGGCGGTGCGCCGGAGCAGCGCATTCGCGGTCTGGAAGACCCACGCGAACTCCGTAGTCCGCCGTTCGGCGGCCATCCTCCCCGGCACGGGCTCGCCGTCGAGCAGGACCTCGCCCTCGGCCGGGCGGGTGAGCAGCCCCAGGATCGAAAGCAGCGTGGTCTTACCCGAACCCGACGGGCCCATGAGCGCGACCAGCTCGCCATCACCGATCTCCAGGTCGATTCCCCGTACGACCCACGGCATGCTTGGGCCATAGCGGTGCGAGACGCCGCGCAGCCTCAGGGGCACTGGGGCGCCTCGATCACCTGCGCGGGGTTAGACAACACCTCGTCCTGCGCTGCAATGCCGCTGGCAACGTTCGTGACGCCGCCGCGCGCACCTGCGATCGTCACGGTGGCCGCACGGTATACGCCGCCTTCGGCCAGCCAGACACAGAGTGTGCCGGCGGCGTTGGTCATCACCGAAGAGGACGGTATGGCGAGCGCCTGCAACGGTGTCCTTCGCCGGATGAGCGCGGGTATGCCGTCGCGCTCGGACTCACCGGGCGCGCGGAGGCGCGGGAGGTCCGCCGTGGCGATGGATTGGGTGGCCGTATCGACGGCGAACTCCTCGCCATCGACGATGGCGATGTATTCGACGCCCGGGGCGAAGTTCAGCGGCTCCTGGTTGCCCGAGGCAAGCCTTGCGGCCGTCACCGTCCCGGGGGTTGTGATGATGACGGCGCCCTGGGACGGGGCGGGCTGCCCAGTCTTCAGGCTCACCGATGCGGCGACGAGGTCCGGCGCGGGCAAGAACACCACCCAGCCGGGGTCGAACGTGGTGGTGCGCCCGGCGCCGAGGCTTTCGGCGAAATCGGCTATGGCCTGGCCCGAGGCGAACGTGGCTGTCCCGGGGTCGTCCGGCTGCTCCTCGACCAGGCCCTTCAGCACGAGCAGCCGGTGCAGCTCCGCGACATCGGGTCCTTCGGTCCCGGGAGAGATTGGGCGGTAGAACGGTATGGATGAGGCGAACCCGATACGGTCGATCCCATCGACCTGGAAGAGGACGGCGCCATCCGTCAGGGTATCGCCCGGGGCGACGCCGACGGCGGTAATGGTGCCGCGCGCGGGCCCGGCGGCCACCTCCGGGCCCGGTAGGGCGGTGGCCATGATGCGGACCGAGCGTTCATCGGTGATGGTGCGTGGAGTAGGCGAAGTGAGCAGCGGTGTGAGGCCCGTTTCGAACGCGGCGTCCGAGTCGTCGAAATGCTGGAGGGCGAAGGGAAGGATGGCGGGGATGAGGACGGCGCCGCCGACCGCGGCGAAAAGGCCCACCCTGGCAAAACTACGCGGCGCCATCATGTACGAAGCCCCACCACTGGGATTGGGCGGTTGTCTTCGGGTCGACTCATGGGGCCCAGCCCGGAATGCGGTGGCTCTTCTGGGTCGCCTGAAGGCAGCGGAAGTAGACGGGATCGAATGCATCGCGGAGAACGTGCAGATCATCAAGAGAGGGCTTATCGGGAAGGTCGGCCCCGGCCTCGCTGAGGCATGCCTTAAGTGCCTCGAGCGCGCTGGCGTAGATGCTGGCGTATGCCGACGGGTCGCGTCTGGCCCAGGTCCTATCGATGGACTCGAAGTACTCAGCACGGCAGGCGTCGGCCTTCGGCTGATCCCGCTCCATCTCTTGCAGGTCGCGATACCAGAGCAGGAGGTAGTAGTTTTCTTCCGCGGTGAGCTGGGGCCGTTCCGCCAGGGTGAGTCCGGCAGCTTCCACGCACTGGACCATGGCGAGGAAGGCCTCCTCGTATTCCGAGAATGTTAAGAGGCCATCCTGGAGAAGGCCGGCCTGAAACTCGGAGGAAGTTCGCTGGATCTCCAGTACCTCTGACTGAGTCAGTTTCACTGTTGTGTCGACGTTGACTCCGGAGGAGAAAGTGTCACCATCCGCTCCGGATGGTCCTTCTGATCGGCACGATACCAGCATGGCGACGGCGACAACACACCACAGCGCAGCCAGCCGGGGCCTTACCGTGAGCGCCCTGGCGGTCAGCGAGAGAGGTAGCTCAGGCGGGCGATCACTCATCGGCCACTCCGAACGAAAGGCTTCCCAACCGGTATGCCTGCTGCATTTCGCCGAGGCAATCCGCATAGGCCGACGCGACCTCGGGGTTCGTTGACCTGGCCGGCTCATCGGCGCCGCGGACGCCCGACGCCACGAGACATGCAGCCATCCAGCGGCGGGTGCCTTCAATGACAGCGCTTGCATGGTCCTGGGTGGCTGAGTTCCACGCGCGCGAAACGTAGTAGAAGTACTGTTTGCTGCATCGCTCGATCAGTGCCGTGCCCTGTTCCAGCCCGAGCTGCTTCGGGACTGGCACCACGTCATCAAACCGTGCGAGGACGCTGACTTCAGCGTTCGGCGCGGTTTCGATTCCACCATCCCGGAGGCACTGGTTGCGCGCCAGGAACGCGCGCTCGTATTTCGCATAGGTAAGCGTCCCATCGGCAAGGAGCGACTGCTCGAACTCGCTTCCATCGCGATTCACGGCATCGAGCTCGGCGGGAGGGACATCGTAGGTCCTGGCGAGCACCTGCGGCAGCCGGGCGAGTGATTCCTCAAGGGACAGGGATTCTGCTGGGGGGGCCGTTCCGTGCGGCGCCGGGGCGGCATCGTCGCACGCTCCCAGGAACGCGAGGGCCAGGAG
>DAOKYT010000023.1:0-35914 GCA_035326025.1 Tepidiformaceae bacterium | reverse complement strand
CGAGGGCTTCGTCCTCGACCGTGATGCGCAGCCGCAGGAGGGTCTCCGTCCCGGAGTACGAGGCGCCAAGGGCGTCGATACGCACACCGTTTGACGTGGTGGACGAGGATTGGGCGATTTCATTGAACGGCCGTGCGGACGGGGGCGGCGGGGATTCCCTGAACACGAGCGCTCCCGCGACGCCAAGGGCAAGCGCGCCGCCCAGGACAGCAGCCCAAAGGGAAAGTGGCCTCCACGATCGAGGCGAACGAACCGAAGAACCCGCTACCGAAGCCATGTCATTTACCATCCGTAGAAGCTTGTGTAGGCGCTGGACGAGTTTCGAACGATCGCGCTGATGAAGTGCAGACCTCCACCGGCGCCGTACAAGTAGCACTCCGTTGACTCGTCTCCAATCGAGACAATCTGACGCTGGTCACCACTGAAGCTATCGGCATAACCCCACGTGTACTGCCAATTATAGAATGGAGTCGTCGAGTAGTTGATCGCCCTGTTTGCAGCTCTCCAGTTGTACGCGTAGAACGTGAAGACCTCTTGGTACCAGCAGGAGAAAGATTCTGTGGGATACCAGACATTCACATACTGTAGCATAGCGGTGATCGGGATGGAACAGAGGCTGCCGAGGCAGTCCCAGCTACCATATTCAACTGTGTGGTAGCTGTATGCTTCGTTATCACCATCGATTTCTGAAAGGTAGTACCCAGACGTGGTATAGCTATATGCCGACGCTATGCTTCGCGATGTGACGACAAAACTGAAGGCCAGGAGCCACACAGCTGCCAGCGCCATTGCGAGGCGGTACCGAGCTCGATGCGGTCTCACGACAGTTGGGTCCACCGTCTCCTCCTCTCCCCGGTAGCCCTAGGGCTTTGCGGCTGATGGTTCCGTGCAGGGAACGCTCCCAGTCCGACGCTGTCACCGACCCAGTTGGATTGCTGCAGATGGCTGCCGAGTCACGTCGAGTATCTCCTCGAAGCAGCCCGCCCCGCAATACGGCTCTTTGGCCCCCGCCGATCGGCCGGGGTCAATCGGCCCCCTCCTGGTCGCGCCACCACAGGGCAAGCGAGACGCGGTTGGTCACGCCGGCCTTGCGCATGGCAGTCTCGACGTAGTGCTTCACCGTCGACGCGCTCAGCCCCAGCGAGAGCGCGATTTCCGCGTTGGTCATCCCGCGGGCAATGAGCGCGGCGACCTCGCGCTCGCGTTGGCTGAGCCGGTCTTGCTGCATCACTCACCTCCGGCCGCTCCGCTCCGGAGTGCCACCGGTGTCATACCACAAATCCCGGTGCCGTTGCCATCACGGGAAGGTAAACGCTGGCGTTTGGCCGGTATCCGCTACTTGATGATGACCTGGGTGCCAATGGGTACGAGCAGGGCCAGCCGGACCGATCAGATCCACCCAGGGCGAATACGGACAGAGCGACCCCCGCCACGATGGCGAAGGTCGCCCCAATCAGAAACCCAAATCGGGTGCGGGCATTGGATCGGGTGGGGGCCGGCCTTTCAGTCCCTGCGGCGAGTCATGAACCCGAGCGCGCCCAACAGCGCTGCAAGCGCGATGAGCCCGGCGCCGGCAGGGCCCCAGTCGGTCTGGTCCCTCGATCCACCGGCCGCCTCCTGGCCCGTGTCCGGGGGCGCGGGAGCGTCGTGACCTGGCTCACCGGTTCCGGGAGGCGCCGCCGCAAAGTTGTCCAGTAAACGTGTCGTGCCGGGAATCAAGTCCATCTCGACAAACAACTGCTGCCCACGCTTGTTGAGGAACGTCAGGTGCGCGCCGGGCTTCGAGCACGCCGCCGGTTGGCCCGCCTCGCCGAGCCGAAGGGCGAGCGGCGCTGATCCTGCGCTCACGGACTCAGTCGCGATGCTCGCGCAACTCTCGCCGTCGGCACGCACGTCAACGGAGCCGAGGAAGGCTCCCAGCGCGACCTTGTCTGGCCCGTTCGAGACGCTGGCCAGCGCCGCCGATGACAGGAGGATCGTGGACGTACTCCCGGGATTGCGCACCGGGTCGAGGACCGCCAGCTCGACACCGAGCGAGTCATCGACGACAGGAGCGTCGAGGCAGTCGCCCTGGACTCCCGGCCACACCCGTATTGGGCCGTCCGGCAACTCCCGCGGGAGCGGGACAGACGCCGCGAACGTCCCGTCGCTGTTCACCACCGTGCTGGCCGATGTCGCGGCCAGGCTCCCGAACGGCGTGATGACCTTTGGATCGGCGCGGTCGCGGACGAACAGGCCGGCATCAAGATCCTGGCCCGCGCACGCAGGGGCGACATTGCCCACGACGCTCAAGGCCACATCCCTCCCCACGACGCTAACTGGAGACGTGGCGCGGACACTCTGCGCGGGAGCCTGGGCGGCGGCCGGCGCCAGGCCGAAGGCCACTGTCAGCAGCGCCACACTGAACAGGGTCACGGTTCTCATCATGATTCTCACCTCCGGCCGCTCCGCTCCGGAGTGCCACCGGTGTCATACCACAAATCCCGGTGCCGTTGCCATCACCGGAAGGTAAACGTTGGCGTTTGGCCGGTATCCGCTACTTGATGATGACCTGGCCCGCCATGGCTTCGCCGTGGACCGCGCAGTGGTACTCGAAGAGGCCGTTGGTGGTGAACTCGTACGAAAACGTACCCGAGCCCTTCAGCCGCGGGGACTCAATCGGGATGTCGCCGTCGTTGCCCTTGAACGTGCCGGTGATCTGGTGCTCCTGCTTCCCCGTCCACTGCCAGAAGACTTCGGTGCCGATCGGCACCTGGAGCGCCCCTGGCGAAAAGCCGTCGTCGCTGACCGTGATGGTGCGAAGGTTGGCCGGGATGCCGCCGGCGGGTGGTGGGGCGTCGCCGGTCCGGGTCGCGCCCTCGTCGCCGCCCCCGCAGGCAGCCGTGAAGCAGGCGAGCGCGAAGGTGAGCAGCCAGGCGGGACGAAGCGGGCGCGGCATGGTGTGCGGGTTACTCCACTGAGGCGATGAACGGGTAGAGCGGCTGCCCGCCGCTCAGCGCTTCGACTTCGACGCCATCGAAGGCAGCCTCCACCCCGGCGCGGGCGGCTTCGAGCTCCCCGGGGGCCGTGTCCATGCCACCATAAATCGTGACCAGGGAACCCCGGGTAAGGTTCGCCCGGCGGAGGCCCGCGAGCAGCGCCTGGCGCGGGGTCTCCTCCGCGGCGACCAGGTGGCCATCAAGCAGCGCAATCGCCTGGCCCTCCCGCACGTCGATCCCGCCGGCGGTGCGGCTGGCGGCCGCGATGGTTACCTCCACGGTGGTCACGCCCTCCGCGGCCTCCTTCATGGCCGCGACGTTGGCCGCCGCGCTCTCGTCGGGGTCGAAGGCCATCGCTGCGGCCACGCCCTCGGGGAGCGAGGTGGTCGGCACCAGGTGGATGGTGCACTTCGCGAGTGAGACTGCCTGTTCGGCGGCGAGCCGGACGTTCTTGTGGTTGCTGAGGACGATGACATCCGGGATGCGGAGCGCGTCGGCGGCGCCGGCGATTCGCCCGGCCGGCGGTTTTTCGATGACCCCCAGGCCGCTGACCGCCACGCCGAGGCTTTCGAACACCTGGTCGAACCCTTCGCCCCGGCTCATCGCGAGCACGGCGATGCCGGCTCCCGCCCCGGAGCCGCTGGCCGTGAAGCGCTCGTGCTGGGCGCCCATGTCCTCGACTTTGACGCGAGAGACCGTTCCGAGGGCGCCCGCGGCATCGATGAGCGGCTGCGGGTCGATGGTGTGGACATGGATGCGGGCGAGGGTGTCATCCCCGACCACGACCACCGAACGGTTGCCACCGGATTCGGCGAGGGCGCGGACCTGTTCGAGGTCGAGCGGCTTGCCGGTCGCCTCGACGAGGAACTCGGTGCAGAAGCCGAACTCGTCCTTGCCGTGGCCTTCGACCATCGCGATGGGGCGTTGAGCCTCGTGCACGGCCGGCCGTGGCGTCGCCCCGGTCAGGGCCGCGAGGAGTCCTTCCAGGATGACGCATACCCCTTCGCCCCCGGCATCGGTAACGCCGGCTTCCCGCAGGGCGGGCAGCTGGTCGATGGTGGCCTCCTCGGCGGCATCGGCGGCGGCGACAGCGCGCAACAGCACCGGCAGGCAGCCGAGACCCTCGCCGCTGGCGGGAAGGGCATTCGCCACCCTGCCCGCCTCGGCCGCGGCCTCGCGCAGGACCGTAAGCATGGTGCCTTCCTGTGGCTTGCTCACGGCGTGGTAGGCCTGGGCCGCGGCGGCTTCGAGCCCGTGCGCGAGCGTCCGCGCATCGAGCACCTCGGCCGCGCCCACGCCGCTTTCGAACCCGCGCAGCGCCTGCGAGAGGATGACGCCCGAGTTGCCCCGGGCGCCATAGAGCGCGCCGCGGGCGATGGCGTGGAGGACTTCGGCGGCGGCCGGGTGATTGCCGAGCTCGAGGGAACGGTCGACGCCTTCGCGCAGCGTTGCCGACATGTTGGCGCCGGTGTCGCCATCCGGGACGGGATAGACGTTGATCGCGTCGATGGCCGCGGCCGACTGGCGCAGCTGGCTCGCCGCCGCGATGAAGAGCGCGCGCAACGAGGCGCCATCGATGAGGCCGCCGGGGGTTTGCGTCGCGGTCACCGGCGCACTCCGCGGATGCCTGTTTGGCGGTAATCGAATCCGGGTGCTAGCATGGAGGTTCTGATTCTGCCACGGAAGGGGCATTGACGCATGGCCAGCGGCGCTTGCGACGTTTGCGCGAAGACAACGATGTTTGGGCGGCACATCCGCCACACCCACGGGGGCCGCTGGGAGCGCAAGGCGACCAAGAAGTCGCGCACCTTCAAGCCCAACATCAGCAAGCAGCGGATCTTCTTCGGCGGCGAATCCATCCGCCTGAACATCTGCACGCGCTGCCTGCGGACGCTGGTGAAGTCGCAGGCGTAGCCGGCACGTCGAACAGCGAAGTAAGCCGGGCCACTTGCCCGGCTTTTTGTTTGTCCATCAATTCAATAGGGTCAGACTGCCGCCGGATCCTGCCAGGGCCGCATCGAGCGGTCCGGCCGCAACGCCCGGTGGCCGGTCACGGCCCCGGGCCAGTTGGTGTCGATTCTCAGGGCGCCTGGCGCCGGGATACGCCACGAGCGGGGCTTCTTCGGCCCGCGGGGTGCTCGTGCACGGTCCTCCCGGCCGCCAGCCCGGCGGGCGGGAGACGCAGCTCACGGGATTGCTGGAACTGGAAGAAGGTGGAGCGGGCGGCGGGAATCGAACCCGCGCCTCAACCTTGGAAGGGTCGCGCGCTACCATTACGCCACGCCCGCCCCCGGGGCCGGACAACCGGCCACGCGCGATGGTACCACCAGCGCGGGATACATTCCCGTGGCGCCAACAGCAAAGCCCGCACCCTCGAGGGATGCGGGCCCTGCTCGTGCCGATCCGGGCGATTAGCCGCGCGGGAGCCCGAGGCCCCGGGTGGCGATGATGCCCTTTTGGATCTCGGTCGTGCCGCCCGCGATGGTGGCGCTGACGGCCTGCAGGTAGCCCATGGAGGAGCGGTTCCGGATGTTGCCGTGCATGCCATACATGTGCATCGAGAGGTTGGCGATGCGCTGGCTGAGCTCGCTGCTGAACATCTTGCCCATGCTGGCCTCGTAGTTCGGGATCTTGCCGTTGGCCTGCATGCTGACGACGCGGTAGCTGAGCATCTTGGCGACTTCGCATTCGATCCAGCGATCCACGAACTCGGTCTTCACACTGGGGTTGCGCGCGAACGAGGCTTCACCGCCGGACTTCGCCTGGCGGATGAGGCTTTCGAGCTGCTTGCGGACGCCGATCGCGTTGCCGATGGAGCTGCGCTCGAAGTCGAGGGTCGTCGTGCCGACGTACCAGCCGCGGTTCTCTTCGCCGATGCGGTTCTTCACGGGGACGCGGACATCCTCGAAGAAGACCTCGTTGAAGGTCTGCATGCCTGCCAGCGTGGTGAGCGGCCGGACGGTGACGCCCGGCGACTTCATGTTGACCAGGAGGTAGGTGATGCCGCGGTGCTTCGGCGCATCGGGGTCGGTGCGCGCGAGCATGTACATCATGTCGGCGAACTGGGCGCCGGTGGTCCAGATCTTCTGGCCATTAATGACGTAGTCGTCGCCATCGCGGACGGCGCGGGTCTGGAGGCTGGCGAGGTCGGAGCCCGCGCCGGGCTCGCTATAGCCCTGGCACCAGATCACCTCGCCCTTGAGGATCTTGGTGAGGTGTTCTTCCTTCTGCTCTTCGGTGCCGTGCTCGATGATGGTCGGGCCGATCATCATCACGCCGAAGCCACCCAGGTTGCCGGGGACGCCGGCCTCGGCGAACTCCTCGTTCATGATGAATTGCTCGATGACTGACATATCGGCGCCGCCGTATTTCTTGGGCCAGGAGGGGGCGATCCAGCCCTTGGCGGCGACCTTGTCGCGCCATTCCTTGATCGCGCCGAGGCGTCCGAACATCGAGCCTTCGCCCTGTTCCATGTCGCCGCGAAGGGAGGCCGGTGCCTCCTTCTGGATGAACTCGCGGACTTCCTTACGCCACGCGGCTTCGCGTTCGCTATCTCCAAGGTTGATTGCCATGGGGTTTCCTGCTTTCGAAAGTGCCGTGCCCGCGCGGGCACGGCGAAGTATGCGTGAACGATTGTGAGGGAGCGCGCTTCGCGCCGCAAGCGAACGGGATTCGGGTTTGTGGGCATCGTGCCATAAGAAACATCGATGAGCGTACGCCTACCCCGCCCTACAAGGCTTGTGATAGGATTCACATGTCCCAACGGGGTGGCAAGCTCCTGGTCTTGTCCCTTCTCCTACTGCTCTGCTTCCATTGCCCTCCTGGGAGCTTGCCACCCCACCCCGTTTTCTCCCCGGGACTGGTACTCTTGCCCGCATGACTTCACCCGCACGCCGCCCGGCCTGGCAGGACCGCTGGGAAGAGCTGAAGCCGGCTCCTTTCCGTAACTACGTCGAGGTGCTTCCCGGCCTGTACCAGGTCCGCACGAAGGGTTCGAAAGCGTACCTCATCGTCGAAGACGACATCACCCTTATAGATACGGGGTCGCCAGGCTCCGGCGAGCGCATCCTGCGAGCCGTTGAGGAGCTCGGCCGGACGCCTGAGGACATCAGGCACATCATCATTACGCACTACCACATCGACCATGTGGGCGGCCTGCCCGAGCTCCAGGAGTGGGTGCCGGGCAAGACCGGCGTGCACCTCGCGGAGGCCCACCACGTGAAGAGTGACCGGCCGCTGCCGAACCCGTTCCAGCACCCGTGGCTCGCACGCATCTGCGAGCCGTACCTCTTGCGGAACGACCCTGGCGCGGCGCGTGTCGATGTGCTTCTCGAGGATGGCGATGAGCTGCCGGCGCTGGGCGGGATGCGGATCGTGCACGCGCCGGGCCACACCGCCGGGAGCATCTCCCTGCACTTCCCGAACCGTGGAGTGCTGGTGGTGGGAGATGCGATGCAATACAAGTTCGGCCGCCTGATGCTGCCAAGCCGGCTCTTCACCCAGGATATGGTGGCCGCCGCCGCATCGGTACAGAAACTCGCCAACCTCGATTTTGAAACCCTCTGCTTCAGCCACTTCCGCCCGATCCTTGCGGGCGCCGACCAGAAAGTCCGCGAGTTTGCCCGCGCGTTGCCCGCCAGATGAACACGCTCATCGACATGCTCGACCGCTCGGTGCGCGACAATGGCGGCCGCCTGGCGCTGACGATGCGGGCCGGCGTCCGCACCACGAAGTACACGTACAGCGGCCTCGAACGGCAGGCCCACGCCTACGCCCGCTTTCTCGCCAGCCAGGGGGTGAAAAAGGGCGACCGGGTGGTGCTCTGGGCGCCCAACCAGCCGGACTGGGTAGCCGCGATGTTCGGCACGTTCATCGCGGGTGGGGTGGCTGTCCCGCTCGATGTCCGCTCTTCCCGCGAGTTCGTCGAGCGCGTCGTGCTCCAGACAGAGCCGGCGCTCGGCTTCGCCGGGCCATTACAGGCGGAGGTGCTCCGCGAGCTGGAGGTGCCGGCGTATACGTTCGAATCGGTGCCGCTGCGCCCCAACGGGCGGCACGGCGGCCCGCCGCTCACCGGATCCGATGTGGCGGAGATCATTTTCACGTCCGGCACCACGGGGGACCCGAAGGGGGTGGTGCTCACCCACCGGAATATCGTTTCGAACGTGGAGGCGGGTACCGCCGTCCTGCCGATCGGGCCGGACACGCGAATGCTCTCACTGCTGCCGCTGAGTCACATGTTCGAGCAGGTGGGCGGCTGCTTCGCCCCGATCCACGTTGGAGCGGCGGTATGCTACCCCGCAAGCCGCCAGCCAGCCGCGCTTTCGCGGACGATGCAGGAGTGGAAGCCAACGTTCATCGTGGGCGTGCCCCAGGTGCTTACGCTGCTGATGAACGGCATCGAGCGCGAGGCGGCTGCCCGCGGCAAGCTGGGGCTGCTGAACAGGCTCCGCAGGGTGGCGGCGCCGTTGCCGCCCGCCCTCCGCAAGAAGCTCTTCCGTTCGGTACTGTCGCGCTTCGGTGGCAAGCTTGACCTCATCGCCAGCGGTGGAGCGGCCATCGACCCGGAAGTGCAGCTGAAGTGGGAAGCCATGGGCATTGCGGTGGTCGAAGGCTATGGCACCACGGAGTGCTCGCCGGTGGTAACCATCAACCCGCGGAACGACCGGCGCATCCAGAGCGTTGGCCGGCCGCTGCCGGGCCAACAAGTGCGCATCGCCGAGGATGGCGAGGTGCTGGCGCGTGGCCCCAACGTGTTCGAGGGCTACTGGAACAACCCCCGGGCCACGGCCAGCGTGTTCGACGGCGAGTGGTATCGCACGGGCGACCTCGGCTACATCGAGGACGGATACCTGTACCTGAAGGGGCGCAAGAAGGATCTCATCGTCCTCTCCGACGGCCAGAACGTGTACCCGGAGGATGTCGAAACGGCGCTCCGTCACCAGCCCGGCGTGGCCGACGCGGTGGTGCTCGGCCTCGTGAAAGGCCCGGACGTGCGGCTGCACGCGGTGGTCGTTGAATCGGAGCCGGGGAGCGCGCCGGCTGCCGTGCGCCTGGCTAACGAGCAGCTCGATGCGCGCCAACAGGTTCTGGGCTGGACCGTTTGGCCCGATCTGGATTTCCCGCGTACGCACACGCTGAAAGTGCGGCGGCCGCTGGTCGAGGCATACGTGAACGAGCACCAGCACGCTCCCGCGGGAGTACCCCAGCTGGAGCTGGAAGATCCGCTGCTGCGCCTCATCGCGGCGGTGAGGAAGACGGATACCCCGCTGACCGATGACGCGAACCTGGGGACGGACCTGGGCCTCGATTCACTCGGACGTGTCGAGCTTTTATCTGGCATTGAAGACGATATGGGCGTCTACATCGATGATACGGAGGTTGGGCCACAGACAACGATCGCCCAGCTTCGCACCATGGCAGAACGAGGCGAACGCAAAGCCCGCATGCGTCGGTTCCCGACGTGGCCGCGCCGCAGGCCGGTCCGGTGGCTGCGCCGTGCGCTCATGTCGCTCGTCGTGTTTCCCCTGCTCCGGCTGGGGTACAGCGTCGAAGTGCGAGGGCGGGAACGCTTCCGCACCATCCAGGAACCCTGCCTGATCATCAGCAACCACAACATGCACCTGGACCAGGCCATGCTCTTGCGGAGCATGCCGCACGGTTTCCGCCAGCGGGTGGCGATCGCGGCCGCGGCGAGCGACATCTTCGGGAACCGGCTGCGCGGCTTCGGTGCGAGCCTGCTCGGGAACGCTTTCCCCTTCGCGAAGGAGGGCTCGGGCGTGCGCGACAGCCTGGAGTACGTCGCGAAGATGCTCGATGAAGGCTGGAATGTGCTGATCTTCCCCGAAGGGCGCCTGACGGTGGTGGGGCCGATGCAGCCCTTCAAGAGCGGGACCGGCCTCCTGGCGGTAGAGACGGGCGTGCCGGTCCTGCCGATGCGCATCGACGTGCTGCGGCCCGGTTTCTACGAAGGGAAGTGGTTGCCGCATCCGCGCGCGCGCGTGCGGGTGAGCATCGGCGAGCCCATCCGCTTCCCGCAGGGCACCGGGTACGCCGAGGCGACCGCGAAGCTGGAAGAAGCCGTTCGAAACGCCTGACGCGCCGCACCGAGCGCACTGGAGCATCGCGGGGGCGCAGCGAGGCCCGGGTTGGCCCGGGCCTCATCGCTCATGGCAGGCTGACTGGCTGCTGTTAGACCTTCAGCGCCATCGCCTGCGCCAGGTCCAGGTGGATGCCCGGGCCCATCGAGGTCGTCAGCGTGGCGCTGCGAATGTACTGGCCCTTGGTTTCCTTCGGCCGGGCGGCATTCACGGCCTCGATCAGGGTGGCCATGTTCTCCTTGAGTTTCGCTTCATCGAAGCTGACCTTGCCGAGCGGGACGTGGATGTTCGCGAGACGGTCGAGGCGGTACTCGACGCGGCCCTGCTTGGCCTCCTGGACCGAGCGCGCGATGTCTTCCGCGCCGACGACAGTGCCGGAGCGCGGGTTGGGCATAAGCCCGCGGGGGCCAAGCACGCGGCCGAGGCGGCCGACCTTGCCCATCATTTCGCGGGTGGCGATGGCAACATCGAAGTCGAGCCAGCCGCCCTCGATCTGCTTGATGAGGTCATCGCTGCCGACGTAGTCGGCACCTGCTTCGCGGGCGGCCGCGACGGCTTCGCCCTCGGTGAAGACGAGGACGCGCATCACCTTGCCCAGGCCATGCGGCAGGACGGTCGAGCCGCGAATCTGCTGCTCGGCATGGCGCGGGTCGAGGCCCGTCTTGATGTGGAGTTCGACGGTTTCATCGAACTTCGCCGGGTGGATCTGCTTCGCGAGGGCGATCGCCTCGTCGACGGAGTAGAACTTCGACTTGTCGACCTTCGAGGCCGCTTCGCGGTAGCGCTTGCCCTTCTTCGCCATGGCTACACCACCTCGATGCCCATGCTACGGGCAGTGCCTTCGACGATCTTCATTGCCTCCTCGACGCTGTTCGCGTTGAGGTCGGGCATCTTTGTCTCGGCGATCTTGCGGATATCGTCTTCCGTGACCTTGCCCACCTTGGTGAGGCGAGGGTTGCCACTGCCCTTCTCGATGCCGGCGGCCTTGCGCAGCATGTCGGCGGCGGGCGGTGTCTTCAGGATGAACGTGAAGGAGCGATCCTCGAAGATGGTGAGCTGGGCAGGGATGATCTGCCCGGCCTTGTCCTGCGTCCGAGCGTTGTACTCCTTGCAGAACTCCATGATGTTCACGCCGTGCTGGCCGAGTGCTGGGCCAACCGGCGGGGCCGGGTTCGCCTTCCCGGCCGGGAGTTGCAGTGTCACCACTGCGCGGACTTTCTTTGCCAACGGTTTCTCCTCGTGTGCAAGCGGCGCGCTCGCTGGCGCGCCTCCACAGATGGTCCTCCCGGCGGGACACGGCAAAGCCCTCCCGACGAACAGGCCGAGCGTCCAGTATGCCAGTTCGCATTGGTGGGGGCAAAGCGCCATGCGCCGCCTCCGGGTGGCGAACCACTGGCGGCATGGCCCACCGGGGCCGCGATGCAGAAGGGGTGCGCCGGGGTTGCTTCGTCGTCGTCATCGTCCCCGCGGGCGGCGAGCCCGAGCGCCGGCGAACGGCATGTTACGGGGCGGCGCGCCTCTTCGCGTGGTTAGCTGCCGGTCTCCGAAAACGCAGCACCGCCCCGGCTTCTGTTCACCGTTCCTGTTCACCGGGGTACGGCATCGCGGTCGCGGTCGCCTGTGCTCAACGACCGCTAGTCCAGGTAGTCCTTGAGCTTCTTGCTCCGGCTCGGGTGGCGCAGCTTCCGCAGCGCCTTCGCCTCGATCTGGCGGATGCGCTCGCGGGTGACCCCGAACTCGCGGCCCACCTCTTCGAGCGTGCGGCTCCTGCCGTCTTCCAGCCCAAAGCGGAGCTGGAGCACCCGCCGCTCGCGGCTCGTGAGGCTCGCCAGCACATCCTCTACCTGCTCGCGCAGGAGTTGCTGGCTGGCTGCCTCGGCCGGGGCGAGCGCGCTCGGGTCCTCGAGGAAGTCACCCAGGTGGCTGTCTTCCTCCTCCCCGATCGGCGTTTCGAGCGACACCGGCTCCTGCGAAACCTTCTGGATTTCGCGGATGCGCTCGGGAGTGTATGCGGCGGCGGCGTCGGGCTTGCCGCTCTCGGTCATCCCGCGGGCAATCTCTTCGCTCGTCGGTTCGCGGCCATACTCCTGCACCAGCCGCCGGCTCACGCGGACCAGCTTGTTGATCGTCTCGACCATGTGCACCGGGATGCGGATCGTGCGGGCCTGGTCGGCGATGGCGCGCGTGATGGCCTGGCGGATCCACCAGGTCGCGTAAGTCGAGAACTTGAAACCCTTGCGGTAGTCGAACTTCTCGACCGCGCGGATAAGGCCGATGTTGCCTTCCTGGATCAGGTCCAGGAGCGACATGCCTCGCCCGATGTACTTCTTCGCCACCGAGACGACCAGGCGCAGGTTGGCCTCGGTCAGCCGGCGCGTCGCCTTCTGCCCGTTCCGCTTCACCGTGTCGAAGTGGTAGCGCAGCTTCTCTTCGAGCGGCGCAATCTTTTCAATCAGCCCATCGACCGGCGGCACAAGCTCGTTCTCGCCGCCCGCTTCCTCGCCCATCTGGGCCACGAGGTCAGGCGTGAGGATGTGCGTGACGATCGAGAGCGTGACGATGCGGTGATGGGCATCGTCCTCCTCGATCTTCAGCTTGTTCATCACGTGGAACTTGAAGTCGTTGTCCGTCTCACCGTCGATCAGCCCGCGGAACTGGGGGTCGCCGATCGTTTCGCTGAACGAGAGATTCTTGAGCTTCTGGCCCTCCGGGTTACGCCACTTGCGCACCACGGTCACTTCGTCGGGCCCGGCCGGCTTCACCAGCTTGTCGAAGTCATCGATGAAACGCTTCGCTTCCTTGTACACCGGCAGCAGCGCGCCCCACTGCTCGAGGAGTCGCACCGCGATTCGGGCCGCCGAGGGCGGGTGCCCGTAGTTCTGAACATATTCCTGCTCGATGGCCTCGATGTGGAGGCCTTCCTCCATCTGCCGCGCGAGGTGCTTCTCATCGTCGGCGGTCAGCAGGTAGACCTTGCCGATTTCGCGGAGGTACATCCGGACGGGGTCGTCGATCCCCTCCGACTCCTCGGCGAGCAGGGCAATGCTCGCGTCTTCCTCCTCCTCTTCGTCCTCTTCCTCGATCCCGGGGCCCTCTTCCTCTTCGTCCGCGGCCAAATCCGAAAGCTCGTCCTCGCCAGCGTCCGCATCGCTGAAGGCGGAGAGGCGCGAAAGGACACCGTCGATCACGGTGCCATCGCTCGCGGCGGATGTGTCGGTCAGGGCATCGTCGGTCATGCTCGGCAATCAAACCTCTCAGTAAACGGGGAAACGGGAAGACGCGCAGGGCAGACTGCGCCTTTTCCATTCTTGCAATCCCGCCAATGCGCGTCAAGAAGCCGGCGCACCGCCCGGCTCGCGCTCCTCCACCCCTCCCGCTGCCCCGAAACGCCGATGGGGCCCCGGCGAAGGGCCCCATCGCGATTGATTCCCGGGTTGACCGGTCTCAGCAGCAGGCCGTTGCGGCCGGCGCCTCCGTGCCGCCAGGCTTCACCGCCACCACGGCTGCCGAGGCCAGCCCGTTTCCGCCCGGGTATTCCGAGGCCTTCGAGCTGACGTTTACGAATCCCGCCCCGCGGATCTTGTCGAGATACTCACTCTCCTGGAGCGCGCCGGCGATGCACCCGGCCCACTTCTCCATGTCGCCCTTCACGTCCTCCGGCACTGCCTGCGTCCAGACGATGTCGGATACCTGGAGATGGCCGCCGGGCTTCAGCACCCGGAAAGCCTCCCGGAACACCTGGTCCTTGTCCGGCGAAAGGTTGATGACGCAGTTCGAGATGATCACGTCAATCGACTCGCCGGCGATCGGCAGGTGCTCGATTTCGCCGAGCCGGAACTCGACATTCGTAGCGCCCACCTTCCCGGCGTTCGTGCGCGCCAGGGCGATCATCTCCGGCGTCATATCCACGCCGTACACCTTGCCGCTTTCGCCCACCATCCTGGCTGCCAGGAAGCAGTCGATGCCTCCGCCCGAGCCCAGGTCGAGCACGACCTGGCCGGGTCGCAGCGCCGCGATCGCAGTCGGATTGCCGCAGCCGAACGCCACGCCGGTGACGGTCGATGGCAGGTCCGAGACGTCGGCGCCGGCGTACAACCGAGCGATGTTGGTGATCTGGACCTCGCCGGGGCTCGTGTCGCCGCAACAGCTGCTCGCGGCGGGCTCGGCGCTGCCGCAACAGTCGTTCGCCTGGACGACGGGCACGGACTCCGCCTCCGAGAGAATGCGCTGCACGCGGCTGCCATAGGCCTTCGCGACCTCGGTCCGGATCTCGTCGTCGGTGCGGGTTGTCACGGGGGTCTCCTCATCGAAGATTTACGATGCCATCGTAGAAATACGATGATGGCGCGTCAAGCGTCCCACCTCGGTTTGTTCGCTGTTTCACCCCCGGGCGCGCTCCGCCGTCCCCCGCCCGTGGGTGCGGCGAGGCGAGGATGGCGAAGCTGGCGCTCGGCGGCCTGGATTCATTCTCCCCCGGCGGCCAACCGGTAACGCATCATCCCTGCCCCGATCTGCTCACCACCAACGCGTGCTTCGGCGGGCCGGACGTTCGGGCGCTCTACGCCACCCAGGGCACGACGGACCGGCTCTTCGCCTTCGGTAACTGGCCCCCTCGAGGCCCGGGACTGAACTGCCAGGTCTCTACGACGTGAATCGGGCCATCTCCTGCGCAAGAGAAGATGGCCCCCGGCCGCCTGAAACGAGGCCAGTCAGGCCTCCTGGATGAAGAGCTGCACCTGGAGCGTGACGTCTTCCTCCACCGACACCACCCCCGCGATGTCGGGCTTCTTGATCCCGAAATCCGCGTACGTGAACGCGGTGGTCCCGAGCACGCTCAGGATGTCGCCGTCGCGCTTTACCTTCAGCTCCCAGGTGACGTCCTTCTGAACGCCATGCAGGTCCAGCGTCCCGGTCAGCTGCAGGACCGTGTCGGTCGCCCCGAACGCCGCCGGCAGGCCGCTGATGCTGGTGGCTGTGAAGGTGGTCGTCGGGTACTTCGACGTTTCCAGTGCCCCTCGCATCCGTTCGTCACGTCGCGAGTTGTCACTCGTGATGCTGGCGAGATCGACCGTGAAGGTCGTCGGCTTCGAAGGGTCCAGTCCATCGCTTGTGAGGTGGAACGCACCGCTGATCTTGTTCGTGGTCCCTTTCGCGGTAGAACCCGTGGGAAGCCGGGCGAGTTTCTCATCGGCAAGGTACCAGGCCTCGGACTGGCCCTCGATGATCCGGTAGCTCGTGCCAGCGTAGGTCGAGGCGCCATCGGCTGCCGTGGCCTGCGCCGAAGGCGACGCCTGGTTGCTCGCCGGGGTGGTCGCCGGCTGCCCGGCGGCCTGCCGGACTTCCTCGGTGATGTCGGCGGCCGCTTCCTGCGGCTTGTTCTCTTCCCGAATGAAGAAATACCAGCCGGCACCGGCCGCGATCACGGCCACGACGGCAAGCGAGAGCAGGCGGCCAGCCAGCCCGCCGAACAGGAACTTCACGCAATTCTCCCGGGCTCGGAATTCCGCCATGGTGCCGGGGGTGGCGGTAACTCGCGGTAAATCGCGAAACCAGCGTTTCCGCTATCCTTCCGCCCGTGCGACGTCCCCTGTTGTTCACCATCGCCGCATGGCTCCTGGGGGCGGTGTTGCTCCGGGGGACCTTCCTCGCGCCCCAGTATTGCCCTGCCATCGACGCTGACGGCGCGCGGGCCAGCGCCCGCGCCGCGGCTTCCTGGATCGAACGAAATCAGCTTCCCGATGGCACCTACGTCTACGAATACCGCAAGGACGACAACGCCAACCTCGGTGGCTACAACGTCGTCCGGCATGCCGGTGTCACCATGTCGCTCTACCAGCTCGCCGCCGCGGGCGACATGCAAATCCTCGCCGCGGCCGACCGGGGGCTCGCGTGGATGAATCGGAATCTCTACCGGAACAACGGCTGGGTCGCGCTCCAGGACCCGGCCGATGGCGGCATCCGGCTCGGTGCGAGCGCGCTCATGCTCGCCGGTGTGATGCAGCGGCGGTTGGCCACGGGCGACTATCGCTACGACGAGCTCGCGCGGAGCCTGGCGCGCGGGTTGCTCGCGCTCCAACTCCCCGACGGTGCCTTCCTGAACCGCTGGAACCCGGCGGCGAACGCGCCGGTCCCCGGCGAGCGCTCGAAGTACGCTACCGGCGAGGCCTTCTGGGCGCTCACCCTCATGCATCGCGTGTTCCCCGGCGAAGGCTGGGACCAGCCAGCATGGCTCACCGCGGACTACCTGGCGCTCCACCGCGACGAGGTGGAGCAACAGAAGTACCCGCCCTGGGCCGACCAGTGGGCCGCCTACGGCCTGGGAGAGATGGCAACCTGGCCCCTGGAAGACCATCACATCGCCTATGCCCGGAGCCTGGCCGAACGATTCGGACTGCTCGTGCGCGTGGAATCTCAACGGCGCGACAACCGGCTCTCGAAGCTGATTCACGGCCGCCAGGCCCGCGCCGCCGGGATGGGCACCTGGGTCGAAGGTCTCACGTCGCTTCACCGGCTGGCCGTGATCGACCCTCGCATGAGCGACCTCGAACCGAAGATAGCCGAACGCATCGCCTGTGGCGCGGGCATGCTGGCCGGCCGGCAGTACTCCTCTGCCGACGCCGCGGTCTACGCGGAGCCGCCCCGTGTCGAGGGTGCCTGGTTTACCGAAGGAGTCACACGCATGGACGACCAGCAGCACGCACTCTCCGGGCTGCTCTATGCGGCACCGATCATCGAGGGGGTGAAGCCCGAGTGAGCGACTTTCTCCGCATCGCGGCCACCATGTTCGTTGCGATCAGCCCGGCGGCGGTCGCGGTAGCGGTGGAAAGGCCCGGCTCGCGCCTCATGGCGCGGACAATGGTGATCGCCGCGGTTGCCGCGATGGCGGTCTATGCCGGTGCCGGCCTCGGGGCCAGCTCGCTGCTCGACGCCATCGACATCGAACCCGAGACCTTCCGCGTTTCGGCCGGACTCGTGATGGCCGTCGGGGGCGTATTCGCGATCTGGTCCGGGACCGCCGGGTACGGTGGCGAACTCGACTCACGATGGAGTGCGCTGTTCCCGCTCGCGCTGCCGATCCTCGTATCGCCCGCCGGACTCGCGGCGGTCCTCAGTCACTCCGCCGATGGCGACACCGGCCTGGCGATGGGTGCCGCCGCTGTGGCGGTCGCGCTGGCCGCCCTCGCCGTGGTGGCCCGGCTGGGCAGATTCCGGGCGGCCGCCGACGGGATCGCCCGCGTGAGCGGCGCCCTGCTCATCGCCTTCGCGGGCGCGCTGATCGTGGACGGCGTCCGGGCGGTGTGAGCTTTGGCGTTGCAGAACCGGGTCGACCCCTTCGGCGCGATCCATGCCGTCGCCGTGCGCGGCCTGGCCGAGGGCGCCATGATCACGCTCGACTCCGCCCCTGGTGCGCCGCTGCTCGCGTGGGAAGGCGCCCTATGGCCGTGGAGCTTCACCGGCTACGGGGAGCCGCTGGCACCGGGCGATATCGTCGCAAGCGCCCAGGGCACGTTGCTTACACCGCCCTCTGTCGTGGAAGCTTTCCGGGCGGGCTACCGGCCGGCGGTCCATCCGTCGTGCGGTGCCAGCAGGGGAAGATCCTGACACCCGCGGACCCGCGGTTTACACTCGGGCTACACCCGACATCCTGATTCGACCGGAGACGAACCTATGTCCGGCCATTCCAAGTGGTCGACCATCAAACGCGCGAAGGGAGCAAACGACGCGAAGCGCGGCGCGCTCTTCACCAAGCTCTCGCGCGAGATCATCCAGGCTGCGCGGCAGGGTGGTGGCGACCCGTCGATGAATTTCAAGCTGCGCCTGGCCGTGCAGCGCGCCAGGGCCGCCAACATGCCTCACGACAATATCGACCGGGCTATCGCAAAGGCCACGGGCGCTGGCAGCGAGGATAACCTCGACGAAATCACCTACGAAGGTTACGGCCCCGGCGGCACCGCCATCCTCGTTTCGGCGCTGACCGACAACCGGAACCGGACCGTCTCCGAAATTCGCCACCAGTTCAGCCGCGCGGGGGGGAGCCTCGGCGAAACCGGCTCCGTGGGCTGGCAGTTCGAGGCCAAGGGCCTCATCACGGTCCCGGTCAATTCCAGCGACCCCGAGGAGCTTGCGCTCCAGGCGATCGATGCCGGCGCGGAGGATGTCGAGCTCCAGGGAGATGTCGTCGAAGTGCGGACCGACCCATCGAACCTCGAAGCGGTGCGCAGGGCTCTCGAAGCCGCCGGCCTTGAAGTCGAGAACGCCGACTTCGCCATGGTCCCCAAAGTGACCGTCGAGCTGGATGAGAAGGCCGCCCACCAGGCCCTGCGGCTCATCGAGGCGCTCGAAGACCTGGAAGACGTACAACGGGTCTATTCAAACGCCGATTTCAGCGACGAGGTCCTGGAAAGCTACGCGGGGTAGCACCCCCCTCCTCAGGCCAGCTTCATCAGCAGGACGGCCGCGTAAAGCGTCGTGAAGAGGGCAGCGGTGCTGATGAGCTGCGTCACGGTGAATACTCCATCGGGGTGTACTCAGTCCAACGGCCGGGGCCGGGCAAAAGTTCCTGAGGGGAGAGAACCGGTGACCACCGCCGCTGCCCCGGCCGTTCACCACCAGCATGCACGGCAGCCGGCGCGCCGATCTGTTACTTCGTTCACGCTCATGAGGAATGGAGGCTCGTCCCGGCGGCTCCCGGCACGGGCACCGGCCTCGCCTCGCACTCGAACACCCGGCCGAAGTGGAAAACAAACGCCTCGCTCACCTCTTCGAAGCCCACCTGCTTGCCGAGCTCGGCGGCCATGCTGGTCATCTCCACGTTTTCCATTCCGCATGGGTTGATGAGCGCGAAGTGGCTCATGTCGGGGTCGATGTTGAGTGCGATGCCATGCATCGTCACGCCCCGGCGCACGTTCAGGCCAGCCGAGGCGACCTTGCCTTCGCCCACCCAGATCCCCCTGCCCAGGGCCGACCGCTCCCCCCGGAGGCCCCAATCGGCAAGGACGCCGATGACCGTGTCCTCGAGTCCCGTCAGGTAATCCAGAACGCCCATTCCCCACCCGCGGAGGTCGATGATCCCGTAGGCGACCAGTTGCCCGGGGCCGTGATACGTAATGTCCCCGCCGCGCTCGGTCTGGACGATCTCGATGCCGTACTGGTGCACCAGGTCTTGGCTCGCCCGCAGGTTGGGCACCGGGTGGCTCCGCCCGAGCGTGAACACGGGCCGGTGTTCGGTCAGCAGGAGTGTGTCCGTGCCAGCGCCCGCGCGGCGCTGCGCCTGCAGGCGCTGTTGCAGCCGGTGTACCTCGCCATAGCTCGTGGTACCCAGCTCATAAATGGAAACGTGGCGCGGCCTGTCCGGCACCTGCGGCTCTCCCGTGGCATTCACGATGACAGCAGCCCGTACGGTTCCTCGACCAGGCCGCGCACGCGCGTGAGGATGCGCGCTGCTTCACCCGGACCGAGACGAGAGCTGTCATACGCCATCGTAACGCTGATCCAGCCCGGCTCGTCGATTGCGCCCATCGTCGCGGCCATGGCGTGCCCCGCGTCCAGCGGCGGCTGGCCCGTCAGGATGCCCGTCTCGCGGAGCGAGAGCAACCACCATGCCGCCCGTTCGGCCGCGGTGTCGCCCCCGGCGGCGCGTGTCCGGACGGCCTCTCGGAAGCCCCGTTCGCTGGCGTCCCGAATGGCGAGGGCGTGGTCTGCTTCCAGCGTGACCCGGGTCAGCCCGGCGGGGCTCGACTCCATTCCGCTTTCAGAAAGCGCCCGCGCGAAGGCCCGCACCACCAGGTCCTCGACGATCGGCGGCTGTGCGTCGCGCCACTCCCTCGCCAGTACGCCGATAGCGCGCAGCGCTTCCGTGGCGTTAAGGCGCACTTCCACGGTCAGCGCCTGTGCCCGCGCGGTCGCCTCCGCGGCCGCGGCGGTGAACCGGTCCACCTGCCCGGTTGGCACCGGGAAGGCCTCGGCGAAAGGCGGGTCCTCGTCCGGTTCCCAAAGGGGCAGACCGGGGATGGCCGTCCCCGCTTCCGCCAGCGGTTCAACCGTCTCACTTCGGAGGAGATCAACACCGGTGGCCTCGCGCGGACCGCGGCGGAAGGGGACGACGATGGGCTCGCCCGGTACCGGCACCGCACCGGCGTCCTGGCGGCCTTCGGTTGCTGCCGTCGTGCCCGCTGCCGGGCTTGCGCGGGCCGTTGCCGGTTCAGCGTTCGGGCCTGCCTCGCCCGGAGCCGCGATGACCCCGATGACCGCATCCACCCGCTCGATGTTCCCCGCGGCCACCCGCTGCCGCAGCACGCCCGGTGCCTGGGCTTCGATCTCCACCGCCACGAACTCGCATTCAACCCGGCAGATAAGGTCGCCGGTATCGACGGCCGCGCCATCGGGCACGTACCACTCGGCGACGACCCCACCCGCCATTTCGGGCCCGAGGCAGGGCACGGAGATAGGAAGGTCCACGGCGTTGCCTCCGAATCTGGCGGTTTGCTACCCAGAGGTTCGGCAGCTTCGCGCCGCTCCGGAAGGGCCTACGGCACAAGCTCCAGTCCTTCCGCGACCGCGATGACCTCCTCGCGGGAGAGGCCGCGCGCCGTGATCGTGATGTTGATCCCATCGCGCCGGGTGGTGAGCACGAGTTCAGGCCCCGAACCCGTGTCGCCGTCACGTTCGGCGAGGAAGGCCTCCGCTCCGCCGGCCAGGAGGTACTCCATCGGCTCGTCGCGAAGCGGGAGTGCTCCAGTACCCCGCGACTGGGCGACGGCAAGGTCCGTGCCGGGCGCGCCCCCGGCGAACTTCACGGTCAGGCCAATCGGCTGGTTGTTCGCGTCGAACTGCCGCTCGTACTCATGGGCCTCGAGATCCGCCGGGAGGTAGCTGACCGTGAAGAACCCGGGCGGGGTGGTGTACCAGAGCGTGCCACTTCCGGAAATGGAGCCTGCCTCCGAGTGCCCGGCGGGAGCCAGCCCGGTATCGGCGTCGGCCAGCGTCGCGCCCTGCGGCGGTTCGAATACCAGCTTCTGGGCGGCAACGGGCGCATTCCAGTCGAGCCGGACGACCTCCGCGCGCACTTCCGCAGGGGAGTCTTCCACTACATAACGCATCGCGACCATCCGCTCCTCGTCGAGCCACATGCGGACTACGCCGCTCGATGTCACGGTGGCCGGCGGCGTGGCCCCGGCGGGCGGCGACCCGCCGGGAGACGCGCTCCCCTGGCTGGCGGTGCTGCGCGACGCGGGGCCGAACTCGATGATGGTGGTTTCGCGCCCGAGGACGGTGGCGGTGCCCGCCTCCCTCACGAAATCGATGCTCGCCGATTCGCGGAGCCCCTCGATAAACGCCTCTTTCGACGGGACGCCGACGGGCCCGACGAACAGACTGAGCGCCAGTGGCCTGGTCTCGACGCCCTCCGGGAGTTCCGGGATGGCCGACTTGCTGTAGGTGTTGGTCGCGCTGGAGTAGACCCACTGCCAGGTGCCATCGACCACGACGGTCGTGTCTGTCCGGGTGCCATCGCTGTCGCTCGCTATCTCCCAGCGGGCGTGGTCGCGGTCCCTGGACCACCAGCGGAGCGTGGAGACGGTTATCTCGGCGTCGTCCGCGGCGGGCGTGGCGCCGGCGATGTTGGTCCCCACGGTCCGTGAGCGGTCGGCGACTTCGATGCGCGCTTCGAGGTAGAACGCGCCGGATGCCGCGGCCTGGTCATCACTGGCTGCCAGGAACCCCACGGCGATGGCCGCGACCGCCGCCGCGGCCACGCCACCTGCGCCCCACTTCAGGGCCGCGGGCGCCAACAGCCCACGGAGCGCCCGCATCGTTCCACGGCCGTGCCGGTTGCGCCAGCGCCAGTAGTCCGCCGCTTCCTCGCGGGTGGCCAGGCCGAGTTTCCCGAGGATTTCGCTGACGTTCCACTTGGCGCCGTCGAGCGTGATCCCGAGGGTGGCGGCGATCTCACCGTTGGTCTTGCCCTGGACCAGGAGGTCGAGGACGCGGCGCTGGCGTTCGTTTAGTTCGTGCTCGTGTGCTCGCGCCGCCGCGAAGTGTTCGACTTGCGCGCTCGTCATGCCAGCGATGATCCCACTGACCGCCGGGCCCGTCACTACCCGATGAATGAAATGGCAGGACAAGATGTCTGTTCGCCTGAACAGACCTGCCGAACGTGCCGAACTTCTTGCGCGCGGTTGCCGCCGGGTTTACGCGGCCGCGCTAGTCTCGACCCATGACATCCCTCCCACGGCCGCGAACCGGGCATGCCTGGCCCCCGAATGACTTCGGCCTGGGCATCGTCGCCACACTGGCCGTGCTGCTGGTGCTTGGGTTCGTGCTGCTCTGGGCGTCAACCCTCCCGTCACGGGGCCCGCTCGCTGAGCCGCGGGCTCCCTCCGTTACCGCCGAGGCCGGGCCACAATCGCCCCCGCCGTCGGTCGCGCCCTGAGCGGCCGCGCCGCTTACTGCTCGGGACCGTGGTGACGTGTGACGAGCGATGCCAGAGGGAAGGCGACGATCACGCCCGCCAGCCCGGCCACACCGGCGAGCACCGTCTCCCCGTCCCCGGTGAACGCACCCTGGATGATGAGCGCGGCACCCACCCCGGCGAGGGCCCACGGGAGCCAGCGGCCGAGTGGGAGCGCCGGGCGTGCCATCAGTCGCCGCCCGCGGGTGCCTGTTCCCGCTCCTCGATGGCGTCCCAGTCCTCCTCGCGGAGTGGCTGCAACTCGCCCTTGCGGTACGACTCGTAGATGCGAAACAACACATCCTTATGCGGGCGCACCCGGCCAATCGGGCAGGCGGCCCAATCCTTCTCGCTTTCGTCGCAGTAGCCCAGGCGGTACTCGCCGCACTTCGGCTGGAGGTAGCGCCCGAGCTCCGGGACGGCCGTGTTCACCTCTCTCCGCATCAGCGCCGCAACCTTGCGGAATTCCCACTGGGCGCGCGTGCAAAGGCGCAGGTCACAGATGTGCAGCAGGCTCTGAAAGTTGACCGTGATCTTGAAATTCGTGTTCGTGGCGTTCGGCAGCAGGAAGCGCGCGTCCTCGGCGGGCACGCCCGCGGCGACCATCTCCTCGTAGAGATCGCCCACGCGGTCGAAGAGCTCGTCCATTTTGTCCTGCATCCCCGCCCTGCGGACCGTCTCGGGGACCGTGTACGGGAACTCGCCCCCTTTGTAGGTGACGTAACGCTGGCTTTGCTGTTCGAACGAGATGCCGACCCGGTGGCGGACGAACTGGTGGCTGAACGCGCGGCTGACACCGGAAATTCCGAATTCGAACCAGACCTGCTCAAGCGGGCTGGCGTGGCCGGTCTTCAGCCGCTCCTCGATGAACTGGCGCATCTGGGCCCCGGTGATGCGATCGTCCTCGATGCGCTCCGCCACCTGCTGCGGAGTGAGCTGGCTGTAGCACGTGCGGTACGCCATGTAGAGCGACCGCATGGGGTCTGCGGAGTGGGAAAGGAGGGTGACCTGGATGGCCATGGCGATTTCCCCGTCTGTGGTCACACCAGTATCACACGAAGAAATGCGCAGGTGGGTGATCGAAAGCCAACCTGTACGATCACGAATCCCCTATGTCGATGTCATCCCGCCTCGCTGGCGTCCTCCGATGCCTGGCACAGGCGATCCAGCACCGGAAGGATCTCCAGCCCTTTAGGCGTAAGCGAATACCGCGCGGCCGGCGGGTACCCGTGGCTCACTTCCCGGTCCACCATGCCTGCCGCCTGCAGGTCCTTAAGCGCCAGCGCCAGCGCCCGGGCGGTGATCCCCGGCAGCATCGCCTTCATCTCGTTGTAGCGCGTTGCGCCGCGGCCGATGGCGACTGCCACCAGCATCGGCCACTTCTTCAGGGCGATGGACAGCAGATCGGTTCCCCGGATGGCGGCAACCGTGGCCAGCGCGGCATCGCCCAGCTGTTCCCCCACGGGCGTGAGGCGGTATTGAGGGCGCGGCACGCCACTTTTGTGCATCACCACTCCGGCGGCCTCGAGCCTGGCGATGGTTTCGGTGAGCGTGTCGCGGCTCGCCGGGAGCCGGCGCGCCAGGTCGGCGAAGCGCAACGGCCCGTCGCGGTGCAGCGTGGCGACGATCGGCACTGACCAGCGGTAGTGGAAGAACCGGATAGCCGGGGCGAGGGATGCCGTACGAAACCTCTTGACGAGTGAATAGAGCTAGTATACTTTCCCTGCGATCGTCGCGCCGGAAGCACGCCCGGCCAAGACTCTACCCGGCCGGGGGCTGTGCGTCGCGAACCGGGAGGTGCCCAGGATGACTGACCTTGGATTCAAACCAGAACTCACGCTGTCGCTGCCCGTCACCGACTTTGATGCAGCCCGCCGGTGGTACACCGAGAAGCTCGGCTTCGAGGAGATGTACGCCGTCGAGGAAGTGGGCTGGGCCGAGTTCCAGACCCCGCTGGGCGGCGCGACGATTGGGCTCAACCGGCTCGAGGGCGCCCATCCGGGGACGGATTCGGCGACCATCACCTTCGGCGTCCAGGATATCGACGCCGCCCGCGCCGAGCTCGAACGGCGCGGCGTCGCATTCGACGGCCCGACGAACGAGATCCCCGGGATGGTCAAGCTCGCCTCGTTCCGCGACCCGGACGGGAACTCACTGATGCTCGCGCAAACCCTCGTGTAGCGCGGGGCCCATCGATCCACGGAACCTAATCCGGCGGTCGGCTACCATGGGCCGATGCTCAAGGATACGAACTGCGGGGAACTTCGAATCGACGACGCGGGCCGCACGGTCCGGCTCGCCGGGTGGGTCCATCGACGCCGCGACCATGGTGGCCTCATCTTCATCGACCTGCGCGATTCGAGCGGGCTGGTGCAGCTCGTCTTCAACCCTGAGAACGCCGCTTCGCATGCCGTTGCCCACCGCGCCCGGAGCGAGTGGGTGCTCCAGGTGGAGGGACAGGTTGCCGCCCGCGATGCCGCCACGGTGAACCCGAACATGGCCACCGGCGACGTGGAAGTGATCCCCACGCGCTGCGCCGTGCTCAACGAGGCCGCCACTCCCCCGTTCTACATCAACGAGCCGGCCGACGTCGACGAGCACCTCCGGCTGAAATTCCGCTACCTCGATCTGCGCCGCCCGGAAGTTGCGGAGGTCATCAAGCTTCGCCACGAGGTGGTCTGGTACATCCGCAACTTCCTGGTGGAGCGCGGTTTCCACGAAATCGAGACGCCCACGCTCATCAAGTCGACCCCGGAAGGCGCGCGCGACTTCCTGGTACCTTCCCGCATCAAACCCGGGCATTTCTTCGCGCTTCCCCAGTCGCCCCAGATCCTGAAGCAGCTCCTGATGGTCGCCGGGTTCGAAAAGTATTTCCAGATCGCGCGCTGTTACCGCGACGAGGACTTCCGCGCGAATCGTGTCGCCGAGCACACCCAGCTCGACCTGGAGATGGCGTTCGTCGATGAGTCGGACGTGATGGGCCTCATCGAGGAGCTCTACACCGGCATCGCCCGCACGTTCGGGCGCGGACCGATCGCGGCAACGCCGTTCCCCCGGCTCGATTACCACGACTGCATGGCGCGCTATGGCATCGACCGGCCCGATCTGCGCTTTGGCCTTGAGTTTGCCGACATCAGCGAGGCGCTCCGCGGTTCGAGCTTCCAGGTGTTTGCCGCCGCGCTACAGGGCGGCGGCGAAATCAAGGCGATCCGCGCCCCCGGCAAGGCCGGCATGACGCGCCGCGAGATCGACGAACTCACCGGCATCGCGAAGTCCGGCGGGGCGCGCGGCCTGGCCTACATCGGTTTCGCGGGCGACGAATTGCGGTCGCCGATTGCGAAGTTCCTGTCCGAGGCCGAACTCGCGGCCATAAAACGGCTGACGGGAGTGGAGCCGGGCGACATGGTCTTCATCGTCGCCGATCAGCCCGCAATCGTGGCGCGCTCGCTCCACGAGGTTCGTAGAGAACTCGGGGAGCGGCTCAAGCTCAAGGACGAATCAGTCCTCTCGTTCGCCTGGGTGACAGGCTTCCCGCTCCTGGAATGGCGGCCGGATGAGGGGCGCTGGGATGCGACGCACAACCCATTCAGCGGGTATCTGCCCGAGCACGAAGCCCTCCTCGATAAGGACCCGGGCAAGGTCATCGCCCGCCAGTACGACCTGACCCTCAACGGCACCGAGGTCGGCGGCGGCTCCATCCGTATCAACACGCGGGCCGCGCAGGAAAAGGTCCTCCGCTTGATGGGCTACACCGAAGAGCAGATGCAGGACCGCTTTGGCGTCGTGCTCGATGCTCTCGAATACGGCGCGCCTCCCGAGGGCGGCGTGGGCATGGGCATCGACCGCCTGGTGATGTCGCTCATCGGCAGCGAGAACATCCGCGACGTGATCGCGTTCCCGAAAGCATCGTCGGGTAGCGATCCGCTCATGGGCGCTCCCTCGCCCGTGGACAAGGCGCAGCTCGAAGAGCTTGGATTGCGGCTCATCGAGGACCCGGCACGCGACCGCTCACCCGCACCCCACGCGGGCGGCGTGTAAAGCCGCGTTTTCGCCGGGTGGCTGGCGTCCCGTGCCCACCGCGCGAGATACCGTGTACCCTTGCAACCACCGGTCCGGCTGGGGACGGATCGTTCCACGGCCTCGCCGGCGTATTGCAGTAAGACCCTCCGGGATTGAAAGCCGATGTCCAACCGCATGTTGACCCTCTTGATGGGGGTCGTCGCCATCCTGATTCTCGCCGTGGGTGTGGTATTCGTGGTTGCGCTTGCCGGCGGCGATGATGACGACGGCGGCTCGCCCGCCAGTCCATCCAACAACGACGGCGACAGCCCCCGCAGCACGGGCAACGGCATCTGCAGTGGCAACTCGCTCATCGTCCCGGGTAGTGAACCCGCCACCGTGCTCGACCCGATCCAGGTCGGCGATGTTTCGACCAGCGAGTACGTCGTTGAGATCTTTGGCGGCCTCGTCACGCTCGACACGAATCTTGAAGTCCAGCCCGACATCGCCCAGAGCTGGGAAGTCTCGAACGGTGGCAAGACCTACACCTTCACACTGCGCGACGACGTCGTCTTCCACACTGGCAACACGCGCCGGGTCACCGCGGAGGACGTGAAGTACAGCATCGAGCGCGCGGCCGACCCGGTGAATGCCTCGCCCACCGTTCGCGCCTACCTCGGCAACATCGTCGGTCTGCGCGACCGCTTCGAGAACAAGGCCTCCAGCGTCAGCGGTGTGAAGGTCATTGATGAGCGCACCATCCAGATCGACCTCATCGAGCCCTCGGACTTTTTCCTCTCCGAACTGACCTACCCCGTGGCGTACGTCGTCGACCGCCAGCAGATCGAGTCGAATCCACGGAACTGGACACAGAAGCCGAACGGTACCGGCCCCTTCCGCCTGGCCGAATTCAAGCCCGCCGAGCGCATCCGCCTCGTGAAGAACGACCGCTACCACCTGGGCGCCCCGAAGGTCGACGAGATCGTCTTCGAACTTGGCGGCGGTTCGCTGCTCACGCGCTATGAGAACGACGAGCTCCACCTGAGCTTCTTCCCGGCAAGCCTGCTCGATTCCGTCAAGGACGGGTCGAACAAGCTCGCGAAGGAGTACCGCTCGGTGCCGAACATGGCCGTCTTCTACTTCACCCTGAACCCGAGCCAGCCGCCGTTCGATGACCCGAAGGTCCGCCAGGCGTTCGCCATGACGATCGACCGCGAGACCATCAACTCGGTGTTGCTCTACGACGCCTACCGGGTGGCCGATGGGTTCCTGCCGCCGGAAATGCCAGGCTACTCCGAATCGGTGAAGAGCTATGAATACAATGTGGACCGTGCGAAACAACTGCTCGCGGAATCGAAATACGCGGGCAATATGCCGCGCATCGTCTTGAGCTTCAGCGGGACCGGCGCCGCCCCAGGCGACCTGCTCGTGGCCATCCAGGAAGGCTGGCAGGAAGCTCTCGGCGTGAACATCGAGCTCCAGGCCATCGATACCTCCGCCTTCCTGAGGGAGCAGCGGCGCGGTACGTTCCAGATGCACTCCGACGGCTGGTCGGCCGACTACCCGGACCCCGAGGACTTCCTCGGCAAGCTTTTCGCCAGCGATAGCACGCTTAACTACACGAAGTATCAGAACGACGAGGTCGACCGGCTGCTCATGGCGGCCCGCACCGAGCAGGACCGCGCGAAGCGCTACCAGCTCTACGCCGAGGCCGAGCAGAAGATCCTTGACGATGCCATCGTGATTCCCACGTTCTGGCCCGTCGACCATATCGTCGTGAAACCGTGCGTCGTGGGCTACCCGGACGTCTCGATGATCGTACCCAAGTTCCGTTACGTGGAAATCAAGGCAGAATAGACGCCGATGGCCCCCGGGCTGCTTGGCTACACGATTCGCCGGCTGTTCTGGGGCATCATTGTCCTCTTCGTCATCTCCGTTGTCGTTTTCTACATGCTCCGGCTCGCCCCCGGCGACCCGGTCGACGCCATCCTGGGGCAGCGCTACCAGGAGGAGCAGGCCGAGCTCCTGCGCCAAAAGTACGGCTACGATGAGCCCATCCATATCCAGTACCTCAAGTACATGGAGAACCTCGCAAAGGGTGACCTCGGCGTTTCAACCCGCCATCAGCAGTTCACCGTCAGCGAAGTGGTCATCCCCAAGATCTGGGTCTCGACGCGGCTGGGGCTCATCGCGCTCCTCATCTCATTCACCCTCGGCATCATCGCCGGGACCTACGCGGCAGTGGCCAGGGGCACCTTCCTCGACCCGCTGACCATCTCGTTCTGGCTCGCAATCGACGCGATCCCCGTGTTCGTTGCCGCCCCGGCGCTGATGTGGCTGTTCGCGCTCAAGCTCGACCTCGTCGGGCTGGGCTGGCGCGGCTTCGCCAGTCCCAACATCATCCTCCCGATTATCGTCCTCTCGCTCCCGGGTACCGCGGGAGTCGCCCGGTTTGTCCGCGCATCGGTGCTGGGCGTACTCCAGGAGGATTACGTCCGTACCGCCCGCGCGAAGGGACTGAAAGAGCGGACCGTGATCCTCACGCACGTGGCCCGGAATGCGCTCCTCCCCCTGATCACCGTCATCGGGCTCTCGCTGCCGGGCGTGGCGGGCGGCTCGCTCATCGTCGAGCAGCTCTTCGGTATCCCGGGTATCGGCCGCGAGGGGTTCGATGCCGTGCTGGCCCCCGATTTCGACGTAATCCTCGCGCTAGTGCTATTCGGCTCGTTCCTGTTCGTGATCGCCAACATCCTCATCGACCTGCTCTACGCGGTCATCGACCCGCGAGTCCGCCTGGGGGCGGCACGAGGGTGACACCATGAGCGTGGCGGTTGCGGAGGAGCCGGTCCCCATCGAGAGCATCTCGCCTTCGCCCCGGCGGCGCATGGTCAGGGCGCTCCTGCGCAAGAAGATCGCCATGCTTGCGATCGTCTACCTCACCCTGTTCTACCTCTGCGGCATCTTCGCGCCCTGGGTCGCGCCGCAAGACCCGTACGCCCAGGACCTGACCGCCGAGGCACGCCTGCAGGGCCCCTCCTCCGAGCACTGGCTCGGGACCGACCGGCTCGGGCGGGACATCGCCAGCCGCGTCGTCTATGCCACCCGCACCACCGTGGCGTTCACCGTGGTCGTGCTGATCAGCGGGAGCCTCTTCCTGGGCCTGGGCCTGGGTCTGCTCGCCGGCTACCGTGGCGGGTGGGTCGATGCCCTCATCATGCGGGTGGGCGAAGTCATGGGCGGCCTGCCCACCCTCCTGCTCATGCTTGCCATCACCGCGGCCTTTCGCACCCGCATCAACGACGTTTCCTTCTGGCTCGAAGACCACACCTGGCTCGGCGACGACGCCCGGACCGTCACGAAGTTCGGCATCATTGTCTTCGCGACGGTGCCGTTCGCATGGATCGGCAGCACCCGCATCGTGCGCAGCCAGGCGCTCGCCATCCGCGAGGAGACCTATGTGGCCGCGGCCGAGGCCATGGGCGCCTCCACCTGGCGCGTCATCACGCGGCACGTGCTCCCGGGGGTGATGCCGCTCTTCATCGTGGGCGTCTCCGCCGGCATGGCCGGCACCGCTGGCGCCGAGGTTACCCTCAGCTTCCTCGGCCTGGGCATCGACCCGCCCACGGCAAGTTTTGGTAGCCTGATCGCCGATGGAGCCGGCCCCCAGACGCTGGAGCGCTTTCCCCACCTCTTGCTGGCTCCAGCCATCCCTGTCGCCCTATTCTTCTTCGCCTGGAACTTGCTCGGCGATGCCCTGGTCGACCTGCTTTCGCCCCGTACGCACGGGCTGCGCTAATGCCGGGCGTCATGCGGCTCACACAGGCACCCGGGCACCCCGGATCGAGTCTGTTATACTCGGAAAGGAGGCAGTGATCGCCCTGTGAAGGTAACCCTCGAACGGCTCCCCGAGAGCCGCGTTCAGCTTCAAATCGAAATCGACGATGAGCGCCTCGAAAAGTCGCTCGATTCGGCGTATAAGCGGATTGCCCAGCGAAACCGTTTTCCCGGTTTCCGGCCCGGCAAGGCCCCGCGCCCGATCGTGGAACGCGCTGTTGGCCGCGAAGGCCTTATTCGCGAGGCCCTCGATAAGCTCGTGCCCGCCGCCTACAACGAGGCCATCGAAACCGAGAACGTCGACGCCATCGGCCAGCCCGACCTGCAGATCGACCAGCTCGAGCCGGTGAAGTTCACCGCAACCGTGCCCATCCGCCCCACGGTGCAGCTCAACGACTACCGCGCCATTCGCGTCGACCGCGAAGCCGTGGAAGTGACCGGCGAAATGGTCGAAGAGCAGATCCTGCTCCTCCGGCGCCGCCATGCCACCCAGGTCCCGGTCGACCGTCCCATCCAGTGGGAAGACGTGATCATCGCCGATGTGAAGGCCTCCGAGGAGGACGGCAACCAGTTCCTCGATGACGAGAATGCCGAGTTCCCGCTTCGCGAAGGCCGTGTCCTCTTCGCCCCCGGGCTCGCCGAAGCGTTCCTCGGCATGACGAAGGGCGACGAGAAGACACTCGACCTCGAGATCCCCGCCGACTTCAACATCGAGCAGCTCCAGGGCAAGAAGGTTACCTTCACACTGAACGTCCACGAGGTGAAGGAAGAACAGCTTCCCGAGGCCGACGACGAATTTGCCAACATGGTGAACCCCGACGAGTTCCCCGACTTCGCCACACTTCGCGCGCGAATCGAGTCCGACATCAAGGCATCCCTCGAAGAGCAGGCCGAACAGAAGTTCCGCAGCGCCGCCGTCGACAGGCTCGTCGAGGGGGCGACCCTGGAGTATCCGCGCGTCCTGGTGGAGCACGAGATCGACCACCTCATCCGCGAGGCAATGGGCAACAGTAACCAGCAGCAGTACCAGCTCTACTTGCAATCCATGGGCAAGTCCGAGGCCGAGTTCCGGGAGACCTGGCGCGAGGCGGCCGAGATGCGCCTGCGCCGCTCTCTCGTCCTGAGCGAGCTCGCCGAAGCTGAAGGTCTGGACGTTTCGGCCGAAGAGATAGAAGAGGAACTGGACACGCTCGTGGCTCCCCTGGGAGATGACGCTGCACGGTTCCGCCAGATGTTCGCCACCGAAGAGGGGGTTTCGACGATTCGCCGGAACCTCCTTTCGCGAAAGACGCTCGACCGTCTCGCGGCCATCGCCAGGGGCGAACTGCAGGAGGAACAGGCATGACCGACCAGTCCGCGCGCATCCACCCGCTCATTCACGACGTGATCCCTACCGTCATCGAGTCTGGCCCACGATCGGAGCGCGCCTTCGACATCTTCTCGCTCCTCCTCAAGGAGCGGATCGTGTTCCTCGGTACGCCGATCGACGACCAGATCGCCAACCTCATCGTCGCCCAGCTCCTCTACCTTCAGCGCGAGGACCCGGAACGCGACATCAGCATGTACATCCACTCCCCCGGTGGCGTGATCACCGCCGGCCTGGCGATCTACGACACCATGCAGCTCATCGAGCCCGATGTCTCGACCATCGCCGTTGGCCAGACCGCCTCGATGGCCACGGTGCTCCTGTGCGCGGGCGCCAAGGGAAAGCGCTTCGCCCTCCCCAACGCAACCGTGCACATGCACCAGGCGCTCGGTGGCGCGCGCGGCCAGGCGACCGATATTGAAATTGCGGCGAAGGAGATCCTTCGCAACAACGAAATCATCCGTAACATCATCGCCCGCCACACGGGCCAGCCCGTCGAGCGGGTGACGCGGGATTTCGACCGCGACTTCTACCTCGACGCGCAGGGCGCGAAGGAGTACGGGTTCGTCGACGAGCTGCTTGCGCGGCCCGCCGAGACTCGTTAGGCAGGCAGAGGGGGGACCATCGCCTTGGCAACCAACCGCACCAACCGCGTCCAGTACCACTGCTCGTTCTGCGGCAAGAACCAGGACCAGGTCCGGAGGCTCATCGCGGGACCCGGCGCAGTCTACATCTGCGACGAGTGTGTCGACCTCTGCCGCGAAATCATCGATGAGGAAAGTGGTACCGCGGCGGCGGCCCCGGCAGGGAAGGCGGCAGCCGGCCCCGGCCAGCGCGTCCCCGCGCCGAAAGCCATCTACGACCACCTGCAGGAATACGTCGTCGGCCAGGAGCAGGCCAAGAAGGTCCTCTCCGTCGCCGTCTACAACCACTACAAGCGCATCGGCGCCGGCCTGGACCAGGATATCGAGCTCGAAAAGTCGAACATCCTCCTCGTCGGCCCGACGGGTGTCGGCAAGACGTACCTCGCCAAGACACTTGCAAGGATGCTCGACGTGCCCTTCTCGATCGCCGACGCGACCGCGCTCACGGAGGCGGGCTACGTTGGCGAAGATGTCGAGAACATCCTCCTCCACCTCATCCAGGCGGCTGACTTCGATATCCAGAAGGCCGAGCGCGGCATCATCTATATCGACGAGATCGACAAGATCGCGCGCAAGAGCGACAACCCGAGCATCACCCGCGACGTTTCCGGCGAAGGCGTGCAGCAGGCGCTCTTGAAGATCATCGAAGGCTGTGTGGCGAACGTTCCCCCCCAGGGAGGCCGCAAGCACCCTCACCAGGATTTCCTCCAGATCAACACGGCGAACATCCTGTTCATCTGTGGAGGCGCCTTCGAGGGGCTTGAGAACCACATCGAGAAGCGTCTCACGCGCGACCACGTCCGGCTCGGCTTCCAGGCGCAGCGCGGGTTCCGCGGTACGAAGCGCAAGGACGAGCTGATGACGCACGTCACCCACGATGACCTCCTCGAATTCGGGCTCATCCCCGAGTTCGTCGGCCGTCTGCCCATGGTCGTCGGTCTGCAGTCGCTTGATGAAGACTCGCTCGTGCGCATCCTGACCGAGCCGAAGAACGCCCTGGTCAAACAGTACCAGCGCTACTTCCAGATGGACGGCGTCGAGCTCGCGTTCACCGACGACGCCCTCCGCGCCATCGCCGAATCCGCGATCAAGCACAAGACCGGCGCCCGCGGGCTTCGCACCGTGCTCGAAGAGACGCTTATGGACGTCATGTACGAGATCCCCGGCCGTGGCGACGTGAAGAAATGCGTCGTGAACGCCGATTCCGTGCTCAACAAAACCCGCCCATTGCTCCTCACTCGCGGCGGCCAGGAAGTCGATATCCCGGTCATCGGCCAGGAACTGCACGGCGAAACCGCCTGATCCAGGCTTACGCCGAACGCGAATAGCAGGCGAAGGCCCCGCAAGCAGCGGGGCCTTCGTTCGTCTGCCGGCCCGGCCCTACGGCTTTCCTGCCCGATCCGGGGGGCCCGCATGGTCCGGGCGCCCGCCCGGTTTCGATCCCGAGACGGCGCCGGGCTCTTCGCTCGTGGCGGTGTCCTGCCCCTGATCCTGCGCGGCTTCGCGGTGTTCGCGTGCGCGGTTGATCCCGTCGACCGCTGGCTGCGGCAGGTGGAGCGTAACCCCGCCCGCGTTGGTCACTTCTCCACAGCCAACGTTCTCGCAGGCGGGTGAGTCCCCGGGCACGCCGCGGACCTCCTCCGTGGCGGGTTCTTCGCCGCCCCCGTCCTCTTCAACGGTGGCTGTATCCTCATCGACTGGCTCGCCGGTACCCCCGGTCTTCTTGCCCGCGTGCGCTTGGCCGTCCAGGGAATGATCGGCGGCCCGGGTAATCCCATCGACCGCGGGCTGCGGCAGGTGGAGCGTAACCCCGCCCGCGTTGGTCACTTCCCCACAGCCAACGTTCTCGCAGGCCGGCGAGTCTACGGGCACGCCGGGCGCCGCTTCCGTCCCGGTGGCTGGCTCGTGCGAAGCAGCCGCTGGTGTGGCGCCACCGGCGCCCGGTTCGCCTTCGGGGCGGGATTCGGCCGCCTGTGCCGGTTCCTGGCCTTCGCTCGGGCCGGGTGGAGAGTCCTCCGCGGAGGACGGGCCGAGCCCGGCCGCGGCGAGCGATGTAGCCGCCCCGGCGAGTCCAAGTACTCCGGCTCCCGCCCAGAGCACCGCGTGTTTCCGCAACAGCATCATCATGGTGGCCACCTCCTGCGTGCGGCGTGACGACACCCCTGCACTGAAAGATACGGTCGCGCGGGACCCATGAACCGCCAGATCGTGCGGACGTTGTGTAAAAAGCCGGTAGAACCCTCTTGCGGGCGCCCCGGCGCGCCTTCGGCCCATACCGACCAACCGCCACCAGCGGCCGGAGGACCGTCATGCTGAGCTGTGTTGACCGCCTCCAGCTGGTCGTGCCGGGCCGCGGACGCTCTTCGGGATGCGGATGGGCGTGAGCAAGACCAACCCCGGCGGCGCGGTCCACTGAGCCGCACCGGCGTTCAGCGGTGGCCGATGAGCACCGCCAGCGCCGTAATCGTGAAACCGGCACCCGCGAGCACGATCTGCGGGTCGGTGAACAGGATGCGGTCGGGCGCGTCGGTGGCCCGTTCGCCGTTGAGCAGCAGCAGGTAACGGAACAGCGCGAACCCCGCGAACGGGAGTGTGAGCGCCATCGATCCATCGGCGGGCACCCGGGCCGACTCGATCGTGTAGAGCGCGTAGCTCAGCAACACCGAGGCCGCGCTGATGTTCAGCATCTGCCCCAGGATCTCGCCGTTGTAGTGCGCCAGCGAGGGCCGGTGGCGAGCCGCCTCGGCGCCAAGCTGCCGGTACTCCGCCCAGCGCTTGCTGCACGCGAAAAAGAACGCGCCGAAGCTCGAACACACGTACAACCACGGGCTGATGTCGACTTCGATCGCCGCCGCGCCGCCTACCGCCCGGCCCACCACGCCGGTACACAGGATGAGGATGTCGAACACCGGCGCGCGCTTCAGCCCGAACGAATAGGCGGTCATGATCGCCGCGTAGCCAGCCAGCACGCCACCCGCCATCGGGTCGAGCGCGAATGCCGGCGGCAGGGCCACCAGCACGAGGGCGCCGGCCACGAGCGCCGCCGTCGGCACGGGCAGGTCGCCGCTGGCGATGGGCCGGTTGCGCTTGCGCGGGTGGAGGCGGTCGGCCTCGCGGTCCTGGATGTCGTTCACCAGGTAGGTGGCGCTGGCGACCAGGCACCAGAGCCCGAAGAGCGCGCCGCTGCGCCAGAGCAACGGCCACCAGGTGTCCGCCTCGCGCGGGACCCAGGCGTCGCCCGCGCTGAAGATGAGGGCCGCGAACACGATCAGGTTCTTCGGCCACTGGTAGGGCCGCATCGCTACCACCAGCGCCGGCAACACCGGGCGCCCCCCGGCCGCGACCGTCGTCGCCTCGGTCATTCGGGCGACCGGACCACGGTGGCCCACTGCCCGTTGATGGCGCGGACCAGGTCTTCGGTGCGGGCGGGGAAGACGGCGTTGGGCGCGCCCGCCGCCGCCCACACCTCGTCGAAGCGCTTGAGCGAGTCATCGACGATGACGTCGACCGGCTTCGGCCAGCCAAACGGCGCGACACCGCCGACGGGG
>DAOKYT010000022.1:30805-36081 GCA_035326025.1 Tepidiformaceae bacterium | reverse complement strand
GCGCTTCCCGGCGCAGGTCGCGGAAGAGCAGCAACGCCAGCACCACCAGGGCAATCGTCAAGAGCACATCGGTCTCGATGATGTGCAGGAGATGCAACACCATGGCAGCACCCGCGGCAACGATGCCCGCGATCGCGTCCCAGTCGTAACGGCCGAAATTGAATCGCGTGCGCCGGTCTGCCATTCGCCCAACTCCCCGTCTATCGCACCCTCGCCCCGCGCGGTAGCCTGATGACTCTACCGGCAATTCGCCAGCACGAGCCAGCCCATGCACGCGATCGTCCTCCTCTCCGGCGGCCTCGATTCCACCACGGTCGCTACCCACGCCCTGCGGGAGGGACACCAGCTTCGCGCCCTGACCATCGGCTATGGCCAGCGCCACCTCCGCGAGCTCCGCTCGGCGCGGGCGGTCGCCAGGCGCCTGGGCATCCCCCTGCTCGAAGTCGATGCCGGCTTCTATGCCGGGCTTGCGTCTCATTCCGCCCTCACCAGTGCCGCCCACGCCATCCCCGAGCACCGCGACCCGGCGCAGCTCGCCGCCGGTATCCCAATCACCTACGTGCCGCTCCGGAACACCTTCCTCGTCACCCTCGCGGCCGCCGCGCTCGAAAGCTGGCTCCTCGATGACATCGAACACGGGGGCGCCGACCCGGCTGCTCTCGCAGGCTCCATCTATGTCGGCGCCAACGCCATCGACTACTCCGGCTACCCCGATTGCCGCCCGGAGTTCTACCAGGCCGTCGCCCAGGTTATCCGCCTGGGCAGCAAGGTGGGCACCGCCTACAACGTCCCCATCCGTATCGAAGCGCCGATCATCGCCATGTCCAAGGCCGATATCGTCCGCCATGCCGCCGCGCTGGGCGCCCCGCTCGAGCTCACCTGGAGCTGCTACGCCGGCGGCGATACTCCCTGCGGGGCCTGCGATTCCTGCCAGCTCCGCGCTGCCGGGTTCGCGGCCGCCGGCATCCCCGACCCCGCCCTGGCGCCGCCCTGATGGAAGACCTGCTCGTCTCGCGCATGGCCGATGGCCGGCCCGAAATCTTCGCCTCCATTCAGGGCGAGGGCGTCTCCGCCGGCCTCCCCAGCACCTTCATCCGCCTCGCCACCTGCAACCTGCGCTGTGCCTGGTGCGATACGGCCTACACATGGGACTGGGAACGCTATGACCGCGCCGCGCAGACCATGCCGCTCGGCATCGCCGATGCGGTGCGGGCCATCGCCGCCTTCCCCCCGCGCAACGTGGTCATCACCGGTGGCGAACCGCTCATCCAGCGCCGCCAGCTCGTTCCGCTTGCCCGGGAACTGAAGGCGCGCGGCTACCGCATCGAGGTCGAGACCAACGGCACCGTCTCCCCGGGCGAGCTCGCCGAACTCACCGACCAGTTCAACGTGTCACCAAAGCTCGCGCACTCCGGCAACCAGGGCCTCATCCGCATCGATCCGCCCGTGCTCCGCGAGTTCGCCGCCCGCGAACACGCCAGCTTCAAGTTCGTCGTCCAACACGAGGCCGACCTCGCCGAGGTCGAGGACCTCCGCCGCCGGTTCGCCATCCCGCCCGGCCGGGTCGTCCTCATGCCCGAAGGCCGCACCGCCGCCGAACTGACAGCCCGCGGCCCGTGGCTCGCCGAGACCTGCGTGCAGGGCGGCTACCGCTTCTCCACCCGCCTCCACATCCTCATCTGGGGCGACAGGCGCGGCATCTGAGCATTGCCGATTGCCGATTTCCAATTCGGCTCGCCAGGTCCGCCAGCTCGTCCCGGGCGTCAATCGGCAACCGGCAATCGACAATTCCACCGCCCTTCGCCCTTCGCCCTTCGCCCTTCGCCCTTCGCCCTTCGCCCATCGCCCTTCCTCTACAATCCCCCCGTGCCGCGCTTCCCCACCACACCCGACCTCGACCTGCTCTTTCGCCCGCGTTCCGTCGCAGTCGCCGGTGCTTCCACCAATATCGATAGTCCCGGCCACGACTACCTCGTGTCGCTCAAGGCCCAGGGCTTCCCAGGGCCCATCTACCCCATAAACCCGCGCGCCGGCGAGGTCGCCGGGCTCAAGGCCTACCCCCGCCTTGCCGACGTGCCCGGGCAGGTCGACCTCGTCATCTCGTGCGTGCCCGCCCCTGCCGTGCTCGAACTCGTCGAACACTGCGGCCAGCGCGGCGTCCGCTTCCTCCACCTCTTCACCGGCCGCTTGAGCGAGACCGGCGACGAAGAGGCGGCCAACCTCGAACGCGAGATCGCTGCCAGCGCCGCCGCAAAAGGCATCCGCATCCTCGGCCCGAACGGCATGGGCCTCTACCACCCCGCCGGCGGCCTCTCCTTCCGCCCCGACCTCCCCACCGCCCACGGCAATGTCGCCTTCCTCAGCCAGAGCGGCAACAACGCGGTCGAGGTCATCACCCGGGGCAACGCCCGCGGGCTCGCCTTCGGCAAGGTCGCCAACTATGGCAACGGCCTCGATGTCACCCCCGGCGAGATGCTCCGTTACCTCGCCGGCGACCCGGAGACCGCCGTCATCGGCGCCTACATCGAGGGTGTCCCGGACGGCCGCGGCTTGTTCGAAGGGCTCTCGGCCGCGGCCGCAAAAAAGCCCGTCGTGATCCAGAAGGCCGGGCGCACCGCCGCGGGAGCCCGCTCCGCCGCCTCCCACACCGCCGCCCTCGCCGGCTCCGCCGGGATCTGGAGCACGGTCCTCCGCCAGGCTGGCGCCCACGAGGCCCGCAACCAGGAGCAGCTGCTCGATCTCATGCTCGGCGCCGCCCTCCTCCCACGCCCCGCCGGGCGGAACATCGCCGTTGCTGGCGGTGGTGGCGGCCGCGGCGTCCAATCGGCCGATGCCTGCGAGGAGAACGGCCTCACCGTCGTCCCGCTGCCCGCCGCCGTGCGCGAAAAGGTCCGCGAACGCGCGCCACGGCTGGCCGATTGGGTCGGCAACCCGGTCGACCAGTCGATCCTCGCCGGCAGTGGGCTCTCCTCGAACGGCCTCCTCGAGCTCATGCTCGAAAGCCCCGCCTACGACCTCGCCATCGCCAATGTCGGCGAGGATTGGTTCTTTGGCCGCCCCGATGCCGGTGACCGCCTCAGGCACGCCTGCGACCGCCTGGCGGGCATCTGTGCCAGGTCGCCGAAGCCCGTCGCCGTCGTCCTCGGGCCCACCGAGACGAACAACCGCGCCCACCGCCAGCTTGTCGACGAAGTGCGCGATCAGTTCACCGCCCGGGGGATCGCCGTCTACCCCAGCGTGGAGCGGGCGGCCTTCGTCCTGGGCCGCCTCGCCCCCTGAATCGCGGGCGCGGCACCGGCAATGCGGCATGCGCCGCCGCCATGGGCCGCCTACGATCCTGTCCGCCCTATTCGTGGCGCACCCGGAGCGGGAGCGAGGAGGGAGGAGTCCTCCCCAACCGGACCCCTCCCCATTCACGATTCACGATTGCCGATTGTCGATCAGGGGAGGGGGTTGCGGCCGATGACGAGGTCTTCGACTTCCCGGCCGTTGGCCAGGTGTTCGGTGATGACGCGGCCGAGGTTTTCGGGGGTCAGGCAGCCATACCAGGTGCCCTCGGGGTAGACGACGGCCGTTGGGCCAGCTTCGCAGATGCGGAGGCAGCCAACCTTGGTGCGGTAGAGCCGGCCGCGGTCGGGGGAGCCGTTGATCCGGGCGGCGGCCTTCTTGAGCTGGCCCCAGGCGCGGTCGCCCTCTTCGGGCGTGCAGCAATCGGGGCCGATGCAGAGAAAGATGTGGCGGTCGTAGTGGCCGATGCCGCGCTTTTCGGCGGCGGCGCGGGCGGCTTCGAGATCGGTCATGGCTGGAGTCTAGAGGAAAGAGGAAAGAGGAGAGAGTCTGATTCGAGAACTGCTTACGATCCGTTGACGCCGCTGAATGGAAGGTAGATCGTTTCCCTGGGCAGCGGAGTGTTGTGCTTCCCGGCCATGGCGTCCCGTTGCGGTACGCGCCGGACGGGATTCCGGCTCCTGGACGAGGGTCCTGAAGGAGGACTGCCCCTGTGCGCAAGTGTCTGCTATTCGCCGTGATCGCAACCTCCGTGCTCACCATCGGTGTGGCCTCCGCTCAATCGCCTGGCCCATCCCCTACCCCCGGCGCCACCGCCACCGCGACGCCCCCGGCTGGCCCCATTTACAAGGGTCGCCCGTGCGGCGTGGGGACGCTCATCAACGACTTCCTCGTCGTCCAGGAGCCGCCGCCCGGCCCGGTGGCAACGTGCCTCGAACAGGTGAACCCCTCAGGTTCACAACGCCTGTACCGCCTGCGGAGCGTGCCGGCCGGGCTGGCGTTCGTCGGCGTTGAGGGCGACGACCGGGGCCACACGTTCATTGTCTACAAGTCCGTTGGTGACCCGGACGGATCGTCGACTGTCCAGATCATCGTCACCGAGGGGCATCGCGATCCCGACCCGATCATCCTCCGGGATGCAAGCGCTGCGGCGGCGGCGGACTTCCTGCCGGTTCCGGGAATTGCCATCCGTGAACTCACCAACCTGACCGCGGTGTGGCACGAAGGCGGACGCGGCTACATGCTCATCATCGACGGAACCAAGACCACGCTTACGCTGGAAGGGGTCGCGGCGCTGCTCGAACCGTTTACGCCCCCCGGGCCCCCCGACACGGGAAACACCGTGAGTGCAGTCGGCAGCGACGGAATGCCCTGGCGAGCTGTCTTGCTGGTGGGTGCCGCACTGACTGGGATAGCTTGCAGCGTGGTTCTCTACCAGCGGAAGCGAAGCCGTCTGACGATCGAGCCCTAGAAGGGATAGCGGGCCAGAGGCATGCTCGTTGGTGCTGGCGCTTTGCCGGGTCGCCCGGACGTAAGGTCGCCAGCCTCCGATGCGCGGGGAAGGGGGAGGGTCGTCGGGCCTTTGGCCCACAGGAGGTTCAGCATGAAGACGACATCGCGATTGCACCCGTTGGTGGTTTCGATTGTGGTTGGGAGCTCGCTGTTCAGCGTCGCTGCCGCCGCTGCTCAAGCCCCCAGTCCGTCGCCCGCGCCAACAGCCACAGCAACGCCGCCGGCTGGCCCCATCTACAAGGGCCGTCCGTGCGGCGTGGGGACGCTCATCAACGACTTCCTCGTCGTCCAGGAGCCGCCGCCCGGTCCGCAGGCAACGTGCCTCCAGCCCGTGACGAGCACCGCGCCCGAGCGCCTGTATCGTCTGCGAACGGTCCCGGATGGAATGCGCTTCGAGGGCGTGATACGGGATGATTCTCGCGGGCTCGTTTACGTCCTCTACAAGTCACTGGCGGATCCCGAGGGCGGGCCTCCTG
>DAOKYT010000022.1:10880-30705 GCA_035326025.1 Tepidiformaceae bacterium | reverse complement strand
CCGGTCCTCCTTCGAGACGCGAGCGTTGCGAGTGCCGCCGACTTCTTGCCTGCTCCGGGCATCGCCCTCCGCGACGATCCGGTCCTGCGCGTCGCGGCGTGGCATGAGGCTGCCGGCAGTTATCACCTCATCATCGACCCTCGGAAGACACCGCTTACCCTGGAGGAGGCCGCGGCATTGCTCGAGCCATTTGCGCCGGAGCCGCCAAATACCGGTGATGGTCCGATTGCGCCCGGGAGCGACGGCATGGCGTGGGGAGCCGTTTCCCTCGCCGGCGCAGTGCTGGCAGGGACGGCTGGCGCCCTGTCTTTCCTTGTGGCGCGGCGCCGCCCGGGGACCGAGCCCTGAGGCGGAGAGACGGTTGATGGGTGTTGATTGCACCACGTTCTGTCGTAGCGCTTTGCGGGGGGGATGATGGGCCACCTATACTGGTTGTGCCGTTAACGTCTCCTAGCAGGAGGGCGACCAGGGTTTGATCCCGGAAAGCGATAACCCGCGCGAGGCCTGTGGCGTCTTTGGGGTCTACAGCCCCGGAGACGATGTCGCAAGGCTGACGTTTTACGGGCTGTATGCCCTCCAGCACCGGGGCCAGGAAAGCGCCGGGATAGCCACCAGCAACGGGAGCGACTTCAGCCTCCGCACGGGCATGGGACTGGTCGCGCAGGTCTTCGATGAGGAAGACCTGGCCTACCTCCGCGGTCACATTTCGATTGGCCACACGCGCTACAGCACCGCGGGCGGATCGATCGCGTGCAATGCCCAACCGATCGTGGTGAACGATAGCCACAATGGCGAACCAATTGCGCTCGCGCACAACGGGAACCTGACCAACGTCGAGGTCCTCCGGGAGGACCTGGAGGCGCAGGGCATCCAGTTCGAATCGACCGCGGATAGCGAGGTCATCGCGCACCTGCTGGCGATCGCCCCGGCGGGGACGTGGGAAGAACGCTTCCACTACGTGATGCGCCGGATCGAGGGCGCCTACAGCGTGGTGATCATGACCAGGGACCGGCTCTTCGCGATGCGCGACCCCATGGGTGTGCGGCCGCTGTGCATTGGCCGGCTCGATGGCGGCTGGGTTGTGGCCTCGGAGTCCTGCGCGCTCGAGCACCTGGGCGTGCCGATGGAGCGCGAAGTGCAGCCCGGCGAGGTTGTGCGGATCGATGAGCACGGGATGGCGAGCTTCTACCCGGTTGCGCCCGCCCGGAAGCGGGCGTTCTGCACGTTTGAGTACACCTATTTTGCCCGCCCCGACAGCCGTCTCGGCGGGCAACTCGTTTACCCCGCGCGCGAAGCGATGGGCGCGCACCTGGCCATGGAGCACCCCGTCGATGCGGACCTGGTGATCGGCGTGCCGGACTCGGCCATCCCGGCCGCGATCGGGTACGCGCGGGCAGCGGGCATCCCCTATCGCGAGGGCCTCGTGAAGAACCGGTACGTGGGCCGCACGTTCATCCAGCCGGACCAGCGTATTCGCGAGGCGGGTGTGAGCCTCAAGTTCAACGCCCTTTCCGACGTGCTGCGGGGGAAGCGCGTGGTCCTGGTGGACGACAGCATCGTCCGCGGGACGACCACCCCCCGGGTGGTGAGCCTGGTGCGGAACGCGGGCGCGGCCGAGGTGCACATGCGCATCACGACGCCGCCGATCGTCTCGCCGTGCTTCCTCGGCGTCGACATGGCGACCAAGGCGGAGCTGATCGCGGCGAACCAGAGCATCGAGGAGATCCGGGCGCACATCGGCGCCGACTCGCTCGGGTTCCTCAGCCTGGACGGCCTGAACGCTTCGACGGGGCAGGCGCCGCAGGACCTCTGCAACGCCTGCTTCACCGGCATCTATCCGCTCAATGTGCAAATGCAGATGGACCGGATCGAGGCGTCGCGCACGCGGGAGCCGGAACTGGTTGCCGCGGAGAGCCTGCACCGGGCAGGGCGCCCGTAGACACAGCCGGCGACGCGCCGGCCGGAATCAGGGCGGCACACTCCATCCCCCATGTCCGCGTATGTCCGCGGCCGGCAGCCGCTGCCCGGCCGGCCGGGGATGCGGGAGTCCCATCTCGCGGAAGCCTCGTACCCGGGGTGGACAGAGGGCCATGGCCGAAGCCGTCATCCGCCGCGGCCGCTGCGCCGGCGCGGGAGCCGGCGGCGGAGGTTCGCGAGGCGCCGGGCGACGCGCTCCGTCCACGTCGCGCGCCTGGAATCGAAGTGGCCCGTGATGGCGGCGCGGTAAGGACCGGCGATGCGGACGGCATAGGCGCCAAAACCCTCGTTCCGGAGCGGTTGCCAGTCTTCGCCATAGGGGGCGGCAAGGTGCGTGCGGGTGATGTTCCGCGCGGAGGCGAGGAAGGCGAGGCCAACGCCGCTGGAGACCTGGAGAAGGGAGCGGTTCTCGAGGCGGGCAGTGCGCACCAGCCCCTCGAAGAGTTGCGCCAGTTCCCCCGGAGTGGGCAGGCTGGCCGCCCCGTCCCGCAGCTCGGCGAGGGACGTGCGAAGCTCCCGGAGCTCGAGCGGCGGGAGGTCGATCAGGTTGGCGGTCGTCCCCGTGGTCCCTTCGAGGGCGCCGAGGAGGTCATCGACCGACTGGAAGCGGGCGCCCTCGGCGAGGACACCGGCGCGGACCAGCTCGGTTTCGAGCGCCCGCAGGTAGGTCTTCGACCCGTTGAGGATGTCGCTTGCCGCGGCAAGGAGCCAGAGCGGTGAGAATCCGAACGCAGCGATGGAGCCGAATTCGACCGCATTGCCCGCGGCTTTCTTGACGGCAAGACGGCCCGCGGTTGGCTCGGGCGCGCTACCGGCGGGTTGTTGTGCTTCGACGCCGCCGACGAGTTCGATGGCGATGCGGAGGAGGTTCCTCGCGGTCACCTCGTAGAGGCGGGAGCGGCGGACCAGGCGCGGCAGAAGGAGGTGGGCCGTCTCGTGCACGGTGCCGAAGATGCCGGCGGAAAGCGCGCGGATTGCCCGCTCGGGAAGTGAGGCGAGAAAGAGCAGTCGCTGGTTGCGGGTCATACGGGGCCAGAGGCCGTTCGCGGCACGAACCGATCGTAACGCATTGGGCGCCACCGGCCCGGTCGCGCTCGCTAGTAGAGCGGTGGAGCATCGCGTAAGGTGGAGCGCATGGGAGTGCTCCAGGAGATCCGCGCGGACATTCGGGCGGCCATGGATCGCGATCCAGCCGCGCGAAGCGCGCTCGAGGTTGCGCTGTTCTACCCCGGGTTTCACGCCCGCCTGGCGCACCGCCTGGCGCACGCGCTGCACCGGGGGAGGGTGCCCCTCCTGCCGCGGGGGATCATGCACGCGGCGCGCTTTTTCACCGGGATCGAGATTCATCCCGGCGCGACCATCGGCCGCCGCTTCTTCATCGACCACGGGATGGGCGTCGTCATCGGCGAGACGGCCGAGATCGGCGACGATGTGATGCTCTACCAGGGCGTCACGCTGGGCGGCACGAGCACCCGGCGCGTGAAGCGCCACCCCACCCTGCGGGATCGCGTGGTTGTCGGCGCCGGCGCCAAGGTGATCGGCGCCATCGAAGTGGGCGAGAACGCGCGCATCGGCGCGGGGAGCGTGGTGGTGACCAATGTCCCGGCAAACGCCACGGTCGTGGGGGTGCCCGGCCATATCGTGGCCTTTCACGACGATTCGAACGGGGCAATCCAGCGGCTGCCGGACCCCGAATGGGAGCGGCTGAACGACCTCGATCGGCGCATGCGGGAGTTGCACGAACTGGTGGAACACCTGGAGGAGCACATCGCCGGGCTGCATTCGGACCACCACGCCGAACCGTCCCAGGCTCGGGCCGACTGAGGGCCCACGATGGAACGGTGGGAGCGCAGGGCCCGGAAGCTGGATGCCAGGCGCCAGCGCATGCGGGTCACCGGCCGCGGGCTGATCACCACTGAACCGCTCGCCATCCAAAAGCGGATGAAGAAGCTCAAGCAGGCCGCCGACTCGCGGCGGGGCAAACGCAACGGGTAGGCCCGGCGACCCCCGCCGCTGGCCGGCCCGCCCGTTTTCGAGGCAGCGCGCTACGGGAGGGGGACGGTGACGCCCCGTGTGGCGATGATCCAGTAGCGCTGGCCCGCCCGAAGCTCGAAGAGCGTCTGCAGTTTCGGGTCGATGCGGGGGCTCCAGCGGAGCCACGTGTCCGTGGCTTCGTCCCAGGCGTAGACGACCGCGATCCAGTTCGAGACGCCCCGGAAGGCGGCGGCGGGGCTCGTCGCCGGGCCATTCCAGGTCACCAGGTTCGGGCCCGTCGAGACCGCGAGGCTCGCGCTCGAGACCGATGGGGGCGGCGGGGCGGCCGGGATCGGCGGCGCCGCTGTCCGCGCCACCGGCGTGGGCGGGGGTGGGGGCGGAGCGGCCGGCGTGGGCGTGGGCGGCACCGGCGTCGGCGCCGCGGCCGTGTCGCCGCCGGGGTAACCGAAATCGGCGACCCAGTACCAGCCATAGCGCGAGCCTTCGGCATACACCCGGGCAATGCCAATGGTGGTGAATTCGCGGGTGAGCATCACCTCGCGGTGCGAGGGTGAGGCGATCCAGGCATCCAGGGCCCACTGCGCGTTGGAACGGCTGGTGCCGGCCGCCAGGTTCTCTCCCCCGGGGACCGAGTAGCCGCAATCGGGCATGCGCTGCCAGGGGGATCGGCCAAGTGTATCGGTATGGGCGAGGCCGGGGCGCTTCGCCAGGTCATTCGCCATCCACGTGGCCGCCCGATTGAGCGCTGGAGACGCCGTGAGGGCGGGGGCGTTATTCCGGGCACGATAGTCGTTGAGGAGGCGGATAAAGGCCTGCTCCTCGTCGTCGACGGACAGGTCTGCGACATCGCAGTTCGAAAGTGCATGGGCTGTGGCGGGCCGATCCACGGTCCACGAGACGGCGCTCAGCGCGACAAGGGCGATGAGCGCCCATGAGAGTTTCCGCAACACTGCATCCTCCCGGGGGCCACCGAAATGACCCTAGGAAAGGAATCCTGTTCAAACGACCGGGATATCCCCTATTTGATGTAAACGGTGTGCAAAAAAGGGCGAGGGGCGAGGGGCGAGGTGCCTGCCGGGCCTGCGGAATCGGAAAGCGCAAATCGTCAATCGGAAAATGGGGTGGGCGGTGCCGGGTGGTGGTCTACGTGTCGAGGTACTCGAACGCGACGGCGGCAGCGCCGAGGAGGCCGGCATCGTCGCCCAGCTCGCTCAGGCGGATGAGGGTGCCGGCCGCGGGGCCATAGGCCAGCGAGTACATGGCCTCGCGGGCGGGGCCGAGCAACATCTCGCCCATGGCGAGGAGGCCCCCACTGAGGGTGACCAGGTCGGGGTTGAGGACGTTGACCAGGCTGCCCAGGCCGAGGCCGAGGAGGTGGCCGCCGTGGCGGATCTCGGCCTCGCAGAGGGTATCGCCCCGCGCCGCCGCCGCCGCGAGGTGGGCCGCGGTTGGGGGGCCTCCGGCTGCAATCTCCGCGAGCATGGGCGACTTCCCCTGCTGGATGAGTTTGCGCGCGCGTTCGGCGAAGGCGACCCCGCTCACCATGGCCTCGAGACAGCCACGAGAGCCGCAGTTACAACGGGGGCCGGCGGGGTTGAGGATGATGTGGCCGATCTCGCCCGCGAACCCTTTCGCGCCGCGGTAGAGGCGCCGGTCGATCACGATGCCGCCGCCGATCCCGGTCCCGAGGGTTGCGTGGAGCAGGTGGCGGCTGCCCCGGCCGGCGCCAAAGCGGAACTCGCCGAGGCCGGCCGCGCTCGCGTCGTTTTCGATGTAGGCCGGGATGCCCAGGTGTTCGGCGACCGGCGTGGTGAGCACCAGGTTGCGGAAGCCCGGGATGTTGGGCGACACGATCACCTTTCCCTCTTCGGCATTGACCAGCCCGGCGGTGGCGATGCAGGCGGCAGCCGGGGATTCGCCCGACGCCGCGACCGTGCCGGCCAGGAGCTCGATCACGCGGGCCACGATGGCCTGGGGAGTCGCCGCGGCCGGGGTGGGGTGGTCGTCGCGGTGGAGGATGGTGCCCTCCCCGGTGACGATGGCGGCGCGGAGGTGAGTGCCCCCGAAATCGGCCGCGAGCACGGTACGTGTCATCCGCCCACTGTAGCGAAGGCGGCCGCGATAGACGAAACCCCGGGCTGTGCGCAGGCGCCCTCGTCCCTCAGGCTCGCGCGCTGTTCGAACGGTGGCAGCCGGGGCTGCCCGATGAGTGCCGGTGCGCTCCGGCGTGGCGGGCGGAGCCGCGATGGACGGCCCTCACGAGACGGTGGCGCGGTAGCGCTCGAGGATGCGCTGGAGCTCGGCTTCGGGGTCGCGGAACCAGGCGGGCGCGTGCACGCGCCGGGCCCGCGGGCGGCCGTCGCCAGCCAAAATCGGCGATCGGGTCATGAGTCACGGGGACCGATGAGAGAGGCGGGCGGTACCGGGAGGCCCTTCAGGGGCCGCCGGGAGGGGGGAGGTAGCCATCCTCGGCCTGGGAGGCGGCGGCCCCCGTGTGCTCCTGCCACCAGAGCAGCATCCCGAGCGTGAAGGCCCCGAGCGAATCGGAGACCAGGTCGTTGAACGTATCCCAGCGGCCCTGGGTGCGCGTGGTGTGGAACACGCGGTCGCCGAGGTATTCGTAGACCTCCCAGGCCATGCCGGCGGCGATGCCGATCGCGACCGCCAGGTACAGGCGCTCGGCGGGGGCGCGGGTCGAGCCCCGGCGGGTGGCGAGGGCGCGGAGGACATCGTAGGCGGCGGCAGTGATGGCCGCCGTGCCCATGAAGTGGGTGAGCTTGTCGTACTCGTCGATCCGGGCGTAGAGGTTGCCATCGGTGCCGAGCACATCGGCATAGCTGCAGACGATGGCGATGCCGTGCGTCAGGCCGGAGAGGCCACCCTCGCGGGAGAAGACGAGCTCGCCGGCGGCGAGCAGGACGACGGAGGCACCGACCTGGAAGAAAAGGTATCCCCAGAAGTCCGTGAAGCCCGGGTCGAGGATCTGGGCGGCGCCGAGGTAGAGGAACAGGCCCCCGAGAGAGAGGACGGTGAAACGGACCCGGCGGGCGCGGGCGGGGCCGGGGCGATGCGCTCCGAGCCAGGCGCGAGCGCGCCCGGGCGCCGCCCGGAGGAGACTCCAGTGCCGCAGGGCGAGCGCCGGCAGCACGCTGATGGTGGTCCCAATCACGCCATCGACCCAGTAGTGGTTGCCGGTGGCGATGACGGTGGTTTCCATGGCGATGCCCGGCAGGAGGGCCACGAGCCAGAAGCGGCGGCCGCGGTAGGGCAATGCGAGGACGTAACCGGTGAGCGAAAGCCAGCCGACGTGGAGGCTCGCGATGGCGGCGTACTCGTTGGCGAAGGTGTGCTCGCGGCCGAGCGAGACGACGGTATCGTCGATGCCAAGGCCGGGCACGAGCCGCGGTGGCGCCGTGGGGAATGCCATGATCAGCACGATGGCGAACACGGTGGAGAGGCCCAGGGCGTTGCGGTAGAGGCGGTAGCGCTCCGGACTGGCGAATTAGAGCCAGACCAGGGTGCCCGCGATAACCGCCAGAAAACCATGCGAGTAGAAGGTGTTGTAGGCGTGCGTCAGCCAGTCGGCGCGGGTGAGGAGCGATTGGAGGTCGCGTTCGAAGAAGGTCCCGAGAGCACGTTCGAAATCCACGACGCGGGCAGCATTGCGCATGGCGGGGCCGGGTTCGGACACAACCTCGAAGCGCGCGATTTCGTAGGCGAGGAACCCCGCCATCACGGTGGCCAGCTGGCGGGCGAAGGCGGCGGCGCCGCCGGGATGAACGGGGCGCTGGAGAAGCAGCAGCATGCCTGGAACGGCCAGCGCGATGGGGATCGCGGTGTGTCCGGTCTGGATGAAGCCAGCAAGCCCGGCGGCGGCCACCAGGAGTGCCGTCGCCGTGGTGGTGGCGCGGCGGAACGTGACCAGGACGACGGCGAGGGAGGCGGCGAGCAGCACGGCCTCGAACGCGTTGCCGGGCGTATTGAGCCGGAAGGCGTCGATGAATTCGCTCACTGGTGACCTCTGGCCCGGGGGTCCGATACCCCTCCCGGGCATCCGGAACTCTCAGCATATCCGCTCGTACGTGGGTTGTCATCGCCCGAACGGATGAGGGGGCGGCATGGCCCCCGGCGAGGCCGGCCTCGCCCCATCCGGCCAGTGCATGGCGGTCCCGGGCGCATTCGGGAGGGCTATACTGGCGGTCCGGGCCCCGGGATGACCGGGCGGAAAGGGGCGACCCATGGCTGGTTTGATCCTTCTTGGCGTGGTCGTGGTGTTGGGATTGATCCTGCTGTTCTCGGCGCTCTTCACTGTGGAGCAGCAGACGGCGGCACTGGTCGAGCGGTTTGGAAAGTTCAACCGCGTGGCGCACCCGGGCCTGAACGTGAAGGTGCCGATCATCGATCGTGTCGCCGGGCGGGTGAACCTCCGGGTTCAACAGCTGGACGTGAACGTGGAGACCAAGACGCTGGATAACGTGTTCGTGCACACGATCGTCGCGGTGCAGTACATGGTGATCCCCGACAAGGTGTACGACGCCTTCTACCGGCTGGACCAGCCGACCGTGCAGATCACGGCGTATGTGTTCGATACCGTCCGGGCGCGCGTGCCGAAGATGGAACTGGACGATGTCTTCGAGCGGAAGGATGAGGTCGCGATCGCGGTGAAGCAGGAGCTTTCGGGAGAGATGGGCGAGTTCGGCTACCAGATCGTGCAGGCGCTCGTGACCGACATCGACCCGGACAAGAAGGTCAAGGAGTCGATGAACGAGATCAACGCCGCGAAGCGGCTGCGCGAGGCCGCGCAGGAGCGCGGCGAGGCGGACAAGATCCTGAAAGTGAAGGCGGCCGAGGCCGAGGCGGAGAGCAAGGCGCTCCAGGGCCAGGGCATCGCGAACCAGCGCCGGGCCATCATCGATGGCCTGCGGGAATCGGTGGACCAGTTCGCCCAGAGCATCTCCGGGACGACCCCAGAGAGTATCATGCAGCTCGTACTGATGACGCAGCACTACGACACGGTGAAGGAGATTGGCGCCTCATCGCGGGCGAACACGATCTTCGTGCCCTATTCGCCGGGCGGGATGGCCGACCTCGCGGCGCAGATGCGTGACGCGCTCATCGGCGCGAATGCCGCGACGATGCCGGCGGACGTGGATGCCGGGCGGGATACGTAGCTAGCGGGAGCGTTCGGCCGATGGGACGTCGCCCTGCCAGCCCGCGTCCCGGAGGATGCGTTCGATGAGGCCGGTCTTCCCTTCCTGGTACGCCTGGCGGTCGCTGGCGTGCATCGCGGCGAGCCTCAGCTTCAGGCTGCCATAGGCGTCGCGGGCGGCACGGTTGGCGCGCAGATGATCGCGGAAGAGCCTGTGTTTGCGCGCTTCGAGGCTGCCCTCTTCGAGGGCGTGCAGATGGTGGGTGACGGTACCCGCCGTGTCTTCCCTGGTGAAGTAGTGCCTGCGGGGGATGCCGTTTTCGCCGTGGTACCGGTAACCGAGCTCCTCCATCTGGCGGACGAGCGGGCGGGTGGCATCGAAGTCTTCGACCACGAGCATCATGTCGATGATCGGCTTGGCGGCCAGGCCCGGGACCGCGGTGCTGCCGATATGCTCGATGCGCGGCGCGCCATCGTGGAGCGCGGCGCGGATGCGGCCGGCTTCGGCGGCGAAGCGGCCTGGCCAGCCGGGGTCGTACTCGACAACGCGAAGCCGATTGGGCACGAGGCCTCCCGCGTGGAGGGTGGAGGGGACGCTAGTGCGCCGGCGCGTGAGTTGCGCCGTGGCTGTCGTGGGCATCGCCCTGGCCGCCCGCCGAATCGGAGGGGAGGTCGCGCGACCGCATGATGGTGATGGGGGCTACCCAGGAGGGGTTCTCGGGGAACCCGCCGACCCGGCGCTTGAAGAGGTAGAGCGTGCCCATGACCACGGCGCCGATGGCGACGCCGGCGAGCGACCAGAGGGCCGCCGGCACGACATCGCTGCCGGTTTCCTCGGCGGCGGTGGCGTCGCCACCCTCATCATCCGCGGCGGCGGGGGCGACCAGCGCGAGCGCCGCGAACGCGATGGCGGAAAGGAGGGCCAGGCGGAGGATGAGCGTCTTCATACCGGACTGGAGTGTAGCGAGAACCGTGCGTGTGAACCACCGGCCGGGGCGGGCAACAAAAAAGGGCCGGTGGATGTGTGGAGCGGACACAGCATCCAGCGCGGCCCAACACATTTTTAGCACCTGCTAAACGGGTCTGCAAGGGGTTTCGTCAAGGATCTTCATCACGATGTGTGGCCCACGATAGACTAACGGCCCGCCGGGCCGGTCCCGTTTGGCGCTACAAGCGAGTAAAGTCCGGCGCCAGAGTAGCGCCGACGAAGGCGAGGAGGACCACAGATGAAAGCCGTAGTTCCGCTGGATGGAAGCGACACCGCGATGGGCATCATGCCGGTCGTGCGGCGGTTGGTGGAGATGTCGCCGGGGATCGAGATTCACCTCTTGTGCGTGGTGGATCCCAAGGATGTGCGCGGGCGGCTGGAGCACGTGGTTGATGAGCCCTCGGCCTCCTCAATCGGATCAACGGCGGTCCAGGGTGTGCAGCCGAGGATCGTGGAAAGCCATGGCGAGGCGATGACGCGGAAGGGCATCGAGTTGCGCGAGCAGCTCCAGGCGATCGCGGCGAAGGAACTGGCGGAAGCCGCCACGACGGCCCACGTGAAGTGGTCCGGCAATGCGGCCCAGGCAATCACGGAGCTCGCCAACGAGCTGGATGCCGACCTCATCGTGATGGCCACCCACGGGCGATCGGGCCTGTCGCACATGCTGGCCGGTAGCGTGGCCGAGGCGGTCATCCGAAACAGCGGCCGGCCGGTGCTGGTCCATAAGCCCGGGTAAGGCCAGCGGGCCCCGCCTGGCCGGGGTGCCGGCGCGCGATGCCATGCGGTCGGTGCGTACAATCGACGCCCAATGAACCCCCGCATCCAGTACGCATTGACCGCCGATGGCGCAAGCGTGGCGTTCTGGTCGCTGGGGATTGGGCCGCCGGTCATCCAGATGCCGTTGATGCCGTTCACCCACATCCAGCTCGAGTGGGAGGACCCGGATTTCAACGCCTGGTACACGGCGCTGCTGCAGCGGTTCCGGCTGATCCGGTACGACACGCGGGGCTGCGGGCTCTCATCGGCCGAAGGGCAGACCTACTCGCTGGAGACCATGGTCGAAGACCTGCGCGCCGTGGCCGGCCGGGCTGGAGTGCCGCGATTCGGGCTGCTCGCGCCAGTGCAGGCCGACCCGGCGGCCATCGCCTTCGCCGCCCGGCACCCCGGGCGCGTGAGCCGGCTCGTCCTGTGGATGGCGGTACGGCACGGTTCCGACATGCGCACGCCCCGCTTCGAGGCCCTGCGACAGCTGAGCGTGACGGATTGGGGGTTGTTCTGCGAGGCCGCGGCGCACGCCATCGTCGCCGGGTGGGAGAACGCGGCTACTGCCCACCGCATCGCGCGCATCATGCGGGAGTCATCGAGCGCGGCGATCCACGAGGCACTGTTGCGCGATTACCTCGAAGCCGATATCTCGGACCTGTTGCCAGGGGTGCGTTGCCCCGTGATGGTGGCGCACCGGATGGAGGGGTCCGTGCCCCCGCCCTCCACGGCGCGGCGGCTTGCGGCCTCGATGCGCGACGCCAGCCTGGCCCCGTTCCCCGGCAGCTCGATGCTCTTCCTGCCACAGGAGACGGCGGCAATCGCGCGGGCCGTTTCAGAGTTCCTGGATGTGGAGCAGGAGCCGGCCCGGCGGCCGGTGCCAGCCTCGGGCTTTTGCACCCTGCTGTACACGGATATCGAGGGCCACACGAGCATTATTCGCAGGCTGGGGGATGAGCGGGGCCGCGTCGTGCTTCGCGAGCATGAGCGGATCACGCGGCAGGCGCTGGCGGCCCACGACGGCACCGAGGTGCGATCCACCGGCGATGGGTTCCTGGCACGATTCGCGACCGCCCAGGCCGCCCTCACGTGCGCTGCGGAGCTGCAGCGCGAGCTCGCCGATGCGAGCGCCGGCCTGCCCGTGGAGCTCCGCGTCCGAGTCGGTATCAATGCGGGCGAGCCGATCGCCGAGGGCGATGAGCTCTTCGGGGCCGCGGTGGTGAACGCCGAGCGGATCGCGGCAATGGCGGAGGGGGGACAGGTCCTTGTGGCCAACGTGGTCAAGGAGTTGGTGGCGGGCAAGGGGTTCGCGTTCGCCGACCGCGGCGAGGCGGCATTGCCGGGACTGGATGAGCCGGTCCGCGTCTGGGAGCTCCGCTGGGCGATCACGGCAACCTGACAGGATCGGGGCGCCGCCGCATAATCCGTGGCCGATGGCGTACAAGTGGCGATGCCTGGTCGCGGTGGCCTTCGGCACCTTCATGGCGACCATGGACTTCAGCATCGTGAACGTGGCCTTGCCCACGCTCTCGCGGGAGTTCGATCGCTCGCCGGACACGGTGGTCTGGGCCACGCTGATTTCGAGCCTGGTGGTCACGGGCCTGACGCTGACCGCCGGGCGGGTCGGCGACCTCTATGGCAGAAAGCGCGTGTACATCACCGGGTGGGTGATTTTCACGATCGGGATGGCGGTTGCCGGCTTCGCCCAGACGATCGAGCAACTGGTCGCGTACCGGTTCGTCCAGGCGATCGGCGTCTCGCTTGCGGTGGCCAACGGCAATGCCATTGTCACGGAGGCCTTCCCCCCGGAGGAGCGCGGACAGGCGCTGGGGATGGTGGGCTCGGTCGTGGGCGCCGGGCTGATGTCGGGCCCGGTCATCGGCGGGCTGTTGCTGGGGCTGCTCGGCTGGCAGTCGATCTTCTACCTGCGAGTGCCGATCGGGATGATCGCGATGGTGCTGGCGTTCCTGTTCATTCGCCCCTCGGAGCCGTTGCCAGGCGGAGTGCCGCGAAAACTGGACATCCCCGGGGCGGTGGCGTTGTTCGCGGCGCTCTCCTCGGCGCTGCTGGCGGTGAACCGTGGGCAGTCGTGGGGGTGGGGGTCGCCCGTGATCCTGGGCTTGCTGCTGTTCGCCGCCTGCGCGCTGGTCGCCTTCCTGCGGATCGAGGCCCGGGCGGCGAGCCCGGTGGTGGCGCTCGCGCTCTTCAGGGTGCGCGCCTTCAGTGCCGGTATCTCAAGCCTGGCGCTGAACTTCGCCGGGCAATCAGCCGTGACGTTTCTCCTGCCGTTCTACCTGCAGGAGGTCAAGGGCTTCAGCACCGCGCGGATGGGGCTGGTGATGGCGACAATGCCCAGCATGATGCTGCTGCTCTCTCCGGTGAGCGGGCGAGTCTCCGACCGGTACGGGTTCCGCCACCAGGCGACGGTGGGGATAGCGCTCGTGTCGTTCGGGCTGCTCTTGATGGCCACGATCGACGAGGCCACGCCTGTGCCCCTGCTCATGGCGCGACTGGCGCTGATCGGCATTGGGACGTCGATCTTCACCTCGCCCAACAGCTCGGCGATCATGGGCAGCGTCTCGAAGGACCGGCTGGGGACGGCCTCGGCGGCGGTCGGGACGGCGCGGAATATCGGCAACGCGGCGGGGCTGGCGATGGCGAGCGCCATCCTGGTGGCCGTCGCGACCGCCTCGGCGGGCTTCAGCGCGAACCGCCTGGCAGACCTGCCGGAGGGGGCGCTGGTGGATGGCATCAGGATGGCCTTCCTCGTGGCGGCCATCGCCTCGGCGACAGCCATCCTGGCGTCATCATTCCGGCGGCGCGCTGCCCGCGCGGTGGCCGTCCCGGGGACCGGAGTGGCACCGGCGGCCGGCCAGGATTAGCGATAACACACGCAGGAAGGAAACAGGGCAATGGATCAGCGTTTTTCGGGCAAGGTGGCGGTCATCACGGGCGCGGCCGGTGGTATCGGGCGGGCAACCGCGCTCCGGTTCGCCCGCGAAGGGGCCAGCATCGTCGCGGTCGACCTGCCCGGGAGCGGGCTCGGCGAGGTGGTGGCCGCCATCGCGGCCGAGGGCAACAGCGCGCTGGCCGCGCCAGCCGATGTGACGAAGGCGGCCGATGTGGAACGGTACGTGCAGGCGGCGAAGGAGCGGTTCGGGCGGATTGACGCGTTCTTCAACAACGCCGGGGTAGAGGGGTGGGTTGGCCCCTTGCTTGCCTATCCACAGGACCAGTTCGACCGCGTGCTCGCGGTCAACGTCAAGGGCGTATGGCTCGGGATGAAATTCGTCGCGCCGGTGATGGCGGCCGGCGGTGGCGGCGTGATCGTGAACACGGCCTCCGTTGCGGGGCTCGGCGGCACCCCCGGGATGATCGCCTACGGAGCGAGCAAGCACGCGGTCATCGGGATGACGAAGACCGCGGCGCTCGAGCTCGCGCCCGCGAAGATCCGCGTGAACGCCGTCTGCCCCGCGCCCATCGAGACGCGGATGATGCGCGCGCTGGAACGCGGGATGAACCCGGACGCGCCGGAGGAGGCCAAGGAGCGGATGGCGGCGGCCAACCCGATGGGACGGTATGGCGAGCCCGAAGAGGTGGCCGCGCTCGTGGCCTACCTCTGCAGCGCCGACGCGAGCTATATGAACGGCGCCATCATCCCCGTCGATGGCGGACGGATGGCGCGATAGGCACCGGGCACCCATCTCGCGGCCGGTTGGGCCGGGGATTCGCCGACAACCGGCCGTGATTGGGGTTGCGCGGGGTTTGTAGATTGGGCGGCATGCATAGTCGACTTCGACCGATCCTGCTGACGGGCCCGCTGGCGGCCGGGATCGCCGCCGCAACGCTGCTGGTGGCCGGCTGTGGCGACGATTCCGGGGACGAGTTCGAGGACATCCGAAAGACCGCCACCGCCGCGGCCCTGCTGACTCCGTCGCCAGTGGCAACGCCAACGGTCGACCCGCTCGTCGCGTGGTATGCCGCTGCACTGGACGCGGCCAACGAGTTGGCGGACGCGGTCAACCTGCTCAATGCCGACATGCTTGCCGCGGAGCAAAACCAGGCCGACCCCGCGGTGCCGGGGCGGCTCACCACGGATGCGGACGTCGTGATCGCGAAGGCGGTGGCCCTGCAGGGCGTGGCTGCCCGGGCAGGCGCGCCAGGATCGCTCACCACGAAGATCAACGCCGCCGCCGCCGGGCTTACCAACGGCGCCAACCTCCTGAAGGAAGCGATCACGAAGCTCGACCCGGCCATCGGCCAGCAGTCGGCCGACGCACTCGATGCCGCCGAGAAAACCCTGGACGAGGTGAGGGCCGAGCTGGAGGCGGGGCCGAAGTAGGCGGCCCCGACATGGGATCCGTGGTAAACCCCGCGGCGTGACCGCTGGTCACCGGCCCCGGCTCTGCCGATTCTGGGGATGTGACGGGTACTGGGCCGGCGATTGAACTGCGGGGCGCGGGACGGACATTCGGTGAGCGTGTCGCCTTGCGGCCGCTCGACCTGGCCGTCGAGCGAGGCGAGGTGTTCGGGCTGCTCGGGCCGAATGGGTCGGGCAAGACGACGACGCTGCGCATCCTCGCGACGCTGATTCGACCCACGGCCGGCGGCGCCTCGGTGCTTTCCCACGATGTGACGGTGGACCCGCTGGCCGTGCGGCGGAACATCGGCGTGATGCCCGAGAAGCCCAGCCTCTACGAGCGGCTGACCATCGACGACAACCTGCGGTTCTGGGCCGAGGCGCACGAACTTGCCGATCCCGGCGCCGCGGTGCTTGCGGCGCTGGAGTTCGTCGGCCTGGCAGCCCGCCGCGAGGACCGGGCGGGCCAGCTTTCGAAGGGACTCAAGCAGCGCGTCGCGCTCGCGCGGGCGATCGTGCACCGGCCCGCGGTCTTGTTGCTCGATGAGCCATCGTCGGGGCTGGACCCCTCGGCGGCGGTGGCGATGGAAGGGATGATCCGCGACCTCGTGCGGAACGGGGCGACCGTACTCATGAACACGCACCGGCTGGCGGAGGCCGAACGGCTCTGCGACCGCGTGGCAATCCTCCGGGAGGGGGAGTTGCTCGAGGTGGGGACGCCCCGGCAGTTGCGCTCGCGCTTGCTGGGGAACGTCGTGGAGGTGGAGATCGCGGGTGCCATCGACCAGCCCGTGCGCCGGGCCGTCGAGTCGGTGCCGGGTGTCGCGGAAGTGAAGTGGGTGCGAGGCGGGGTGAGCTGCCGCTTGCCCGATGCCGGCCGCGACACGCCCGAGCTGGTCGCGCGGCTCGTCCACGCCGGGGCGAAAGTGGTCTCGGTGAAGCAGGCAGGAGACCTGGAGCGGGTGTACCTGGAGCTGATGGCCCGCGGAACGGGCCAGGAGATGGGGGAGGCAGCATGAGCCTGGTCGCGGTTGCTCCGCCGGTGCGGGCGCTGGTCCGCAAGGAGTGGCGGGAGTTCCGTCACCACCGGATGATCCTGATGACAGCGACGATCCTCCCGATCGCCTTCCTGGTGCTGCCGATCCTGAACCTGGTCTTCTTCGATCTGGACCGGGCGCCCGGCGGAGTCAACCTCGCGGTTGGCCAGGCGATGTTCTGCTTCTTCCTGACCCCGGTGATCGTCCCGGCGACGATGGCGGCCTATGGCGTCGTGGGAGAACGCGACCAGGGGACACTCGAGCCCCTGCTGACGCTCCCCATGACGGACCGCCAGTTTGTGGCGGGGAAGGCCCTGGCCATCGTTGCACCAACCATCGCCATGACGTTCGGGATCTACACGGCGTACATGGGGGTGGTCGTGGCCGCCGTGCATAGCGAAGTGCGCGATCCGGCGCTCGACTGGACCTGGACATTCGGGCTCGTGCTGATGACACCCCTCCTGGCGCTCTTCTCGACGCTTATCGGCATGACGTTTTCGGCGCGAGCGAAGGATGTCCGCGTGGCGGAACACCTCAGCGGCCTGGTGTTGCTGCCCGGCATGCTGCCGATCCTGCTGGTCGTGACGCGCACGATCCCCGCGACGGTGGTCACGTGGCTCGTGTTCGCCGCGCTCGTCGCGGCGGTCGACCTGCTGCTCTGGCGGGGCGCGGCCCAAGGCTTCGACCGGGAGCGGGCGATCTCGACGGCGTAGGCGTGGCCGATGCGCCCGGCCCGTGGAATACTCGGGCGGGATGGCGCGCGAGCGAACGCCGGCAACCCCCGGCAATCCCCCGGCGGCTTCGCGTTTGGGTTGCGGGCCCCGGTGCATCCGCGGTGGTGATGGCGCCCGCGCGGGCAATCGCACAGCCGCCGGCCGCATTGCCCATCCCTGTACAGGGCTATCCGCTACACTGGGAGTGTTATGCCCAAGCTTGGATTCATCAGCCGCATTCTCGGAGATTCGAACGAGCGGGAGCTCAAGCGGCTTTCGGCCATTGTCGACGAGATCAACGAGTACTCGGAGGAGTTCGCGGGCCTTCCCGATGAAGAGCTGTTCGCGAAGACGGCCGAGTTCAAGGAGCGGCTCGCCGACGGCGAGGACCTCGACGACATCCTTCCCGAGGCCTTCGCGGTGGCACGCGAGACGGCCTTCCGGAAGGTGGGCGAGCGGCCATATGACGTGCAGATGATCGGCGGGATAGTGCTGCACGAAGGGAAGATCGCCGAGATGCGGACCGGCGAGGGCAAGACGCTCACCGCTGTCTCTCCCGTCTACCTGAACGCGCTCGCCGGCAGGGGCGTCCACGTCATCACGGTCAACGACTACCTCGCCCGGCGCGACGCCGCCTGGTATGGGCCGGTGTACCACGCCCTCGGCATGAGCGTGGGCGTGGTACAGAACAACGGCGTCTCCTACATGTACGAGCCGGGCTACCTGCCCGGCGAGGAAGGGGGCACGGGTGGGCTCGAAGACCTCCGCCCGTGCGCGCGCCGCGATGTGTACCGCGCCGACATCACCTATGGAACGAACAACGAGTTCGGCTTCGACTACCTGCGCGACAACATGGTGCGCGAGTGGGACGAGAAGGCGCAGCGGCCGCTCTACTACGCCATCATCGATGAGGTCGATAACATCCTCATCGACGAGGCCCGGACGCCGCTCATCATCAGCGGAAGCGCCGAGGAAGCCAGCGGCACGTACCTGAAGTTCGCCCGCGCCGTCAAGGGACTGCGCGAGGAGACCGACTACCAGATCGACCACAAGGCAAAGCACATCGCCCTGACCGAAGAGGGGATCAACCGGATCGAGCGGGCGCTTGGCGTGCCGAACCTGTTCGAAGGCGACCCGCGGCTCGCGCGGCACCTGGAAGCCGCGCTCGATGCCGAGTACTTGAAGCGAATCGACCGGGACTATGTCGTCAAGGACGGCGAGGTCATCATCGTCGATGAGTTCACGGGGCGGCTGATGCCCGGGCGGCGCTGGAGCCACGGCATCCACCAGGCGGTGGAGGCCAAGGAAGGGTTGCAGGTCCAGCGGGAGTCGATCACCTACGCGACTATCACCTTCCAGAACCTCTTCCGGCTCTACGAGAAGCTGGCCGGCATGACCGGTACGGCTGAGACCGAAGCGGAAGAGTTCTCCAAGATCTACTCGCTCGACGTGGTGGTGGTCCCGACGCACCGGCCGATGGTCCGCAAGGATCACCCCGACGTCGTCTATATCAACGAGCGCGCGAAGTTCAACGCCGTCGTGAACGAAATCGAGGAGATGCACACGGCGGGGCGGCCAGTGCTCGTCGGCACGACTTCCATCGAAAAGTCCGAGTACCTTTCCACGCTGCTGACGCGCAAGGGCATCCCGCACGAGGTGCTGAACGCGAAGCAGCATGAGCGTGAAGCCCTGATCGTGAAGGACGCGGGCCAGGAAGGCGCCGTGACGATCGCGACGAACATGGCCGGCCGCGGCACCGACATCAAGCTCGGCGCCGGCGTTGCCGGCCTTGGCGGTCTGCACGTGATCGGCACGGAGCGGCACGAATCCCGGCGCATCGACAATCAGCTGCGCGGCCGCGCCGGCCGCCAGGGCGACCCGGGTTCGAGCCGGTTCTTCGTCTCGTTTGGCGACGACATCATGAAGCGGTTCGCTCCGGACTGGATGCCGGGCATGATGCAGAAGCTCGGGATGACCGAGGACATGCCGCTCGAATCGCGGATGGTCACGCGGGCGATCGAGCAGGCGCAGACGAAGGTGGAAGGCCACAACTTCGACATCCGGAAGCGGCTTGTCGAATTCGACGACGTCATCAACGAGCACCGCAAGCAGATTTACACCCAGCGGGACATGATCCTGAAGGGCGTTGACACCCGGGACAATGTGGTCGATGCCATGCTGCTGCCCGAGATCGAGCGCGTGCTCGCGGCCGCGAACCCAAGCGATGTCGTGTCGCTCGAGCTGGCGGAAGCCGAGCTACGCGAGATCTTCCCGCCGGAAGATGTGCCGTCGATCGAGGAGATGCAGGAACTCGGCGACGAACTGACCGACGAAATGCTCGACCGGGCGGAGGACCGCTACGAGCAGATCGAGGAGATGGTCGGTGAAGAGAACATGCGGAAGGTGGAGCACTGGCTCCTCCTGGAAGCCATCGACACCCACTGGCGCGAACACCTCACGGCCATCGAGGAACTCCGCCAGAGCATCGGGCTCCAGGCCTATGCGCAGGTCGACCCGCTGGTGGCTTTCAAACGCGAAGGCCACGACATGTACCAGCAGCTGGTGGCCAACATCCGCAAGCAGGTAGCGCGGACGGTGTTCAAGGTCCGGGTGGTGCAGCAGGGTGCGCAGCCCGCTCCCGAGGCGGCCCCGCCGGCCTCGCCCGATGGCGCTGGCCCGAAGCCGTCGAAGCCCGCGGCCCCGGTGCTCGCGAAGCCCAGCGGGCCATCGGACGAACAGATCCGGACGCTGGGGAGCAGCGGCCAGCGGGCACCGGCGGGCAAGGGCTCGAATTCGGCGAAGCGCCGCAAGCTGATCCGGTAGGGGGACTGGGACCGAGGATCG
>DAOKYT010000022.1:0-10780 GCA_035326025.1 Tepidiformaceae bacterium | reverse complement strand
CGCACGTGAAGCGCCGCGACGGCGGCGGCCCTCTGCTGGTACTGTTTGCGGGATGGGTGCGCTCACGGACCTGGGGCTGACCACCGGTGACGGGTCGATCATGGTGATCTCCGCCCCGGATTCCGTCCTCGCGGAAGCAGGGGCCATGAAGCCGCGGCCGTCGTTCGCGAGCACATTGCTGACCGCCGAGCCGGCCTCGCGGATCGTCTGGTGGCCCGAAAAGCGCCATATGGACGCGGGCACGTTGCGGCGGCTGGCCTGGATGGTCGAATCCGGCGGCGCCGTCGCGTGGCTCGTCATCGATCCAGCCGAGGAGGAATCGCCGCGCGGCGAGGAGTTGCGCGCCGCCGTGGCCGCGGTGGGGATGGCGGTGGCGGAAAAGCGGGACATCGGCCGCGGAGAGGTCGCCTTTCGGGTGACACTGGTGGGATAGCCCGGGGTTGGGCCGCAAGGCCCGCTCGCGCGAGCTGCGGCGGGTTCCCGCCTTTTCCGATTCTTGAGCGTGAACGTGGTTGGCTGCCCGGCAGGCGGGAGTTCACGAACTGTGGCCCTTGCCGGCCGGACCGTCCTTCCGGCGGCCGTCTTCGCGAGCCGGTTCCCACCCGCGTCGCGGGGATCGCACGGTCGAATGGTCTCGAAACCTGGCCCTTCCGGGCATCTCCCCGGGGCCGTGAACCCCGAGAATGTACCTACGACGTACAGTAGTAGTGGTGGGGTCGATTGCCCCATCACGGGAGAGACCAGGATGACTACTCCAACCCGGGCCAGCGAGACCGTCCGCCGGCGCTACAACCGTAGCGCGCGGTTCTACGATCGCGAGCAAGCCATGATGGAGCGAGTCGCGAGTCGCTGGCGCCGCGACCTCTGGAGTCGCGTGCCCGGCGGCGAGGTCCTGGAATTGGGCGTCGGCACGGGCGCCAACATGCCGTACCATCCGGCCGGGGCCCGGGTCACCGCCATCGACATCGCGGAGAACATGCTCGCAAGGGCCAAAGAGCGCGCCGCGAAGCTCGGAGTGGATGTGGATCTGCGCCAGATGGACGTGGAGCACCTGGATTTCCCTGATAGCCACTTCGACTACGTGGTGGCCTCCTTCGTCTTCTGCTCGGTCCCCGACCCGGTTGCCGGGCTGAGGGAGGCCCGTCGCGTCCTTAAGCCCGGGGGAACCCTCTTGCTCCTCGAGCACGTCCGCAGCGAGAACGTCGCCGTTGGCAAACTCATGGACATCCTCAACCCCCTCGTCGTCCGCGTGGCTGGCGCCAACATCAACCGTCGCACCGTGGACAACGTGCGTGCCGCCGAATTCGCCGGCGTGGCGGCGTCCAGCCACATGCGCGGCATGGTGAGGCTCATCGAAGCTCGCTCGTGATCGGTGCGGGCCACCCGTCGCGCGCCGCCGCCCGGCCAGGCGATCACGCTGATCACGGCGTGGATGACGGGCTCCCCTGCTTCGAATGCCTGCCTGCCGCTGCTCCTGGAAGCGCCCGGCCCGCAAGACGAGGCTCCCCGCGCCACGGGATGGCGCAAGGACCGCGGGTACCGTTCCCGGCGGCAATCATCGGCGCGGGGATGCCGGGCATCCTGGCGGGCTTCCGCCTGAAGCAGGCCTGGCGTGCCGTTCGCAATCCGGGACAAAACCACGATGTTGGCGGCCCGTGGCTGGAGGACGGCTGCCCGGTGGAGTCTCACGGCACGCGGTGCTGCGTGCGCTGGGGTGTTCGCGGGTGGTCATCGGCATCTCCCGGGCGAGTTCGTGCCGGGCGATGCCATCACGGGCGCCAGGTCAGGACGCGGCGGCCCAGAGGGTGGGCCAGGCCTCGGTGCCGCGGACGGCATCGGCGATGGCGCGCCGTTCGAGCTCGAGTGCCTGTTCCAGGGCCCGCTCGAGGTCCGCATCGGCCTCGGGGCCCAGGCGCCGGCGCAGCGGGCGGAGGACATCGCGCTCGACCATGCCGCGGACCGTATGGGGCCACGTGAAGAAGGAGAAGGCCTGGGGCGGGCCGAAGCTGCCGCGGTTGCGGCCAAGCCAGAGGTAGCGCTCCTGCATCGACGCCACGGGATCGACGATACCGGCCCATTGGCCGTCAGTGGCGTTTGAGCGGGTATCGGCGAGGAGGCGCTGCGGGAAGAGGGTGAAGCCGATGGTGACCAGGTCCGCCTGGGAGAGCAACTGTTCGAGGGCTGCCGTATCGATAGTAATTCCGTTTTCCGTACGCATGTCTTGGTTCCGCCTCCGGGTGTACTGGTAGGAATGCGCGAGGGGGTGGGCTTGCGCGCCACCCCCTCGGGTACTGGTCCGCCGTATCCCGGGTGTCCGGGAGGGGGTGAAGGCCGATTAATACATCGGCGGCGCCTGGACGGGAGCCTGCTGTTCGGGCTTCTCCGTGACCAGGCAGTTGGTGGTGAGGACCATTGCCGCGATCGAGACCGCGTTCTCGACGGCCGAGCGGGTCACCTTGGCCGGGTCGATGATGCCCTTGGCGACCATGTCGCCGTATTCGTCCCTCTGGGCGTCATAGCCCTGGCCCCTGGCGAGCTTCTTGACTTCCTCGACCACGACGGAGCCGTCCTTGCCGGCGTTGATCGCGATGCGGCGGAGGGGCTCTTCGAGGGCGCGGCGCAGGATCTTCACGCCGGTGGCCTCATCGCCTTCGAGCTTCACCTTATCGAGGGCGGGGAGGGCGTTGATCAGGGCCACCCCACCGCCGGAGACGATGCCTTCCTCCACGGCCGCGCGGGTGGCGCTGAGGGCATCTTCGACGCGGTGCTTCTTCTCCTTCAGCTCGACTTCCGTGGCGGCGCCGACCTTGATGACGGCCACGCTGCCGGCCAGCTTGCCGAGGCGCTCCTGGGCCTTTTCCCGGTCCCAGTCACTCTTCGCCTCCTCGAGGATGGCGCGGATCTGCGAGACACGGGCATCGATGTCCTTCTTCTTGCCCTTGCCTTCGATGATGGTGGTCTCTTCCTTGGTGGAGACCACGCGGCGCGCGCGCCCGAGGTCGGCAACTTCGACGCTTTCGAGAGTCCGGCCGATCTCCTCCGAGATGACCGAGCCACCCGTGAGGACGGCGAGGTCGCCGAGGTTGTCCTTCTGCCGGTCGCCGAAGCCGGGGGCCTTGACCGCCAGGATGTTGATGGTGCCGCGGAGCTTGTTCACGGCGAGCGTGGCGAGGGCTTCGCCTTCGAGGTCGCCGCAAATGATGACCACGTTCTTCGTGACCTGGAGGATCTTCTCGAGCATCGGCAGGATTTCCTGGACCGAGCTGAGCTTCTTATCGGTGATGAGGATGTACGGGTCCTCGATGACCGCTTCCATGCGGTCGGGGTTGGTCACGAAGTAGGGGCTGATGTAGCCGCGATCGAAGGCCATGCCGTCGACGTATTCGACTTCGGTCTGGATGCCCTTGGACTCCTCGACCGTGATGACCCCGTCCTTGCCAACCTTCTCCATGCACTCGCCGATGAGGTTGCCGATCGACGGGTCGTTGTTCGCGGAGATGGTGGCCACCTGGGCCATCTGGTTGCGCTCGGTGACCTTGATGCTGTTCTTCTTGATGGCTTCGACGAGGGCGGCGGCGCCGGCTTCGAGGCCGCGCTTGAGGCCCATCGGGTTGGCGCCGGCGGCGACGTTCTTCAGGCCTTCCTGCACGATCGCCTGCCCCAGGACGGTGGCGGTGGTGGTCCCATCGCCCGCGATATCGTTGGTCTTCGAAGCGATTTCCTTGGCCAGCTGGGCACCGATGTTCTCGAAGGGATCTTCGAGCTCGATGTCCTTGGCGATGGTCACACCGTCGTTGGTGATGGTGGGTGCGCCGAACTTCTTATCGAGGACGACGTTCCGGCCCTTGGGGCCAAGGGTGATCTTGACGGCGTCCGCGAGCGCATCGATGCCGCGCTTGAGGGAATGCCGTGCTTCTTCATCGAAGAGCAGCTGCTTTGCCATTGGTACCTCGGTGAGGGGGTGTTGTGCTGTGCGGAGCGTATGTTAGCACTCCCTGTCAATGAGTGCTAATCGCATCGTGGCCGATCGGCGGGGGGAGTGCAAGAGGCAGGCCCCAAATCCCACTCCGCCTTGCCGGTGGTCGCACGCATGTTCTAAACTCCGCCGGTGACCCTTGGCCGGACGCCTGCCCTCGCCGAACCACCAGCACTCGCCGCCGCGCGGAGCGTGCTGCGCGACGTGTTTGGCTATGGCGAATTCCGGCCCGGGCAGGCTGAGGTCATCGCCGCCGTGCTGGAAGGACGCGACACCCTGGCCGTGATGCCCACCGGGGGCGGCAAAAGCATCTGCTACCAGGTGCCAGCGCTCCTGCAACGGGAGGGCATCACGCTGGTGGTCTCGCCGTTGCTCGCGCTGATGAAGGACCAGGTGGATGGACTGCGCGCGATGGGCGTGGCCGGCGCGGCCATCAACTCATCGATCCCGCTCGAAGAACAACGCCGCACGCTCGCGGATGCCGCGGCCGGCAAGCTCCAGCTGCTCTACGTCGCCCCGGAGCGCTTCGGGAACGCGGGATTCGTCGCCGCGTTGCGCGGCATCCGGGTCGCCCTCCTCGCTATCGACGAGGCGCACTGCATCTCGCAGTGGGGCCACGACTTCCGCCCCAGCTACCGCGAGCTCGGAGGCGTGCGGCGCTTGCTCGGCGGGCCCCCCATCGTGGCCCTCACGGCCACGGCCGACCCACGCGTCCGGGAAGACATCCTGCTCCGCCTCCGCCTGCGCGAGCCAATCGTGCATGTCGCGGGGTTCGATCGGCCAAACCTCCGCTTCGAAGTCCACCGGCCGGGTTCGCTGAAGGAAAAGTCGGAGGCCATTGCCAGGGAGTTGCGCGCCCTGGGGCAGGAGTCCGCCATTGTCTACTGCGGCACACGAAAGCGCGTGGAGGAACTGACGGACTTCCTCCAGCGGTCCGGCGTCAAGTGCGCCCGTTACCACGCGGGCATGGAAGACAACGACCGCAAGCGCATCCAGGACGCGTTCGCCCGCGACACCCTGCGCGTGATTGTGGCGACGAACGCGTTCGGCATGGGCATCGATAAGCCGGATGTGCGGCTCGTGATCCACCACGACATGCCGGATTCGCTGGAGTCGTACTACCAGGAAGCGGGCCGGGCCGGCCGCGATGGGGAACCAGCCCGGTGCATCCTCTACTACTCGCCGCGCGACCGTTCCCTCCGGGAGTTCTTCATCGAGATGGCCCACCCGGAGGCGCAACGGGTGGTGGAAGTCTACCGGGCCCTGGTGGCGGCCCGGGGCGAGCGCCTCCACGTCCGGGAGCTGATGCGCGAGGACGACGAGCCCGGCATCAACGCCGCCATCCAGGCGCTGGCCGATTCCGGGCTGGCGGCTCGCCGCGGCTGGCAGGTGAGCGCCGTCCGCCTCGATGGCGAATCCGCTATCGACACGGCCGGGCTCGACGCGCACCGCGAGCACTCGTTCGCGAAGCTCGATGCGATGGAGGATTACGCGCGTTCGCGGACGTGTCTGCGGGCGCGCATCCTGGACTACTTCGGCGATACAGGGCACGAGCCGGCCTGTGGCAACTGCGGGCCCTGCGCGGCGGGCACGCCCACACCTGGGGAGGCGCACCCCGCCGCGGAGGAGGAACTCTTCCAGCAGCTCCGCGCCCTGCGCCGGGACCTGGCCAACCGCGATGGTGTCCCCCCGTTCGTCGTCTTCAGCGACGCGACGCTGCGAGACATGGCCCGGAAGCGCCCGCGGAACCAGGTGGAAATGCTGCGCGTCAGCGGCATGGGGCACGTGAAGTTCGAGAAGTACGGCCAGCCATTCCTCGCGGTGACGAAGGCCGCGGCCGGCGGCCGCCCCGCGGCGGCAGGGCCGTCGCTGTACGCGCGGGCCGAGGCCCGGAAGTCGGGTGTGGTTTCGCCCACGCTTCGCGAGACGCTTTCGCTCTACAAGGATGGCCTGCGCGACATCGGCGAGATGGCGCGCGCACGGGCGATGGCGCGGAGCACCATCGCGGGCCACCTTGCCGACCTGCTGCTGAGCGGCGCCATTGAACACCTCGACGGCCTCGTCGCGGTGGAGAAGGTGGCGCTCATCCGCGAGGCGACCGGCGACCGGCCGTTCAAGGAACTCGGCCCCGTGAAGGAGCGGCTGGGCGACCGGGTGACGTACGAGGAGCTCCACCTGGTACGCGCATACCAGGCGGCGCGCTTCCGCGATGGAGCGGCTCCGGGACGCCGATAGCGGGCGCTGCTACCGGGCAGCGGCCGCGCGGCGCACGACCCGCTCCACCTCGGCCGCCACGCCGATCGCGCCCTCGGGCACGCCCCGTCCGCGCAGCATGGCGCCATCAAGGAAGCGGGCGATGTAGGCCTCCGGGGTCATCCACCGCCAGACCAGGTGCTCGTCGTTGATCACGGGCTCGGCGCCGGCCGGGGAGACCCCATTGTAGATGAGCACATGCGCGGTGCCCGCGCCCCCGTGGTACGTCATCACGTCCACAAGCCGGAGGCTGGCCGGGTCGATGGCGATCCCGGTCTCTTCGAACACTTCGCGTGCCGCCGACTCATCCGGCCGCTCGCCCTGCTCCACGTGTCCACCGGGGATGAACCACCCGCCCCCGCCGAAGCCATCGAGGCCGCGCTTCATCACGAGGATTTCCTCGCCGCGCCACAGGACCACGGATGCCCCGAGTTCGAATCGTTCCACACCCCGCACGATACCGGATGCGCCCTCCAGCGGGGAGGCCCGCGCGCGGGCGCCACCATTCGCCCGTGCCGGCGGGGCCCGTGTCCTTCTCCCTCCCTGCCGCGGGATGGACAATCGGCTGATGGGCATCAGCCACCAGGACCTCGCGGCCGCGTTCCAGGAACGTGGCTACCAGCTGTGGCTGGTCGGCGGGGCACTGCGCGACCGGTTGCTGGGTATCGATTCCCACGACCAGGACTACGCGACCGATGCCGACCCCGGCGCGGTGGAGGCGCTCGTGCGGGGCCTCGGCGCCACGGTGACGACGGTTGGCAAGCGCTTCGGCACCATCGGCGTCCGGATCCAGGGCCACTGGAGCGAGATCACGACCTTCCGGGGAGACTCGTATGCGGGGGGCACGCGCTGGCCCGATGTGACCTTCGGCGCCTCCATCGAGGAGGACCTCGCCCGCCGCGACTTCACGGTCAATGCCTTCGCGGAGGACGCCTACACACACCGCTTCCTCGACCTCTACGGTGGCCAGCAAGACCTCGCCAAGCGCGTCATCCGCGCAGTTGGCGACCCGGCGGCGCGCTTCCGGGAGGACCCGCTTCGCATTCTGCGTGGCATCCGCTTCGCCAGCCAGCTGGATTTCGGCGTGGAACCCGCCACCCTGGCCGGCATGCAACAGACGGTCGACCTTCTCCCGGCGCTTTCCCAGGAGCGGGTGACGGGCGAACTCGACAAGCTCCTGTGCGGCGCGAACCCGGCGCGAGGGCTCGAGATCCTGCGCGAATCGGGCGCGCTCGGCTTCGTGCTGCCCGAGCTCGCCAGCATGGTGGGCTGCGAACAGAACCGCTTCCACCAGCTCGATGTCTGGGGGCACAGCGTGGCGACCGTGCGGGCCATCGCGGTCACGCCCGAGACGGTCCGGTTGCGCCGCTGGGCCGCGGTCCTGCACGACGTGGGCAAGCCCGCGGTCCGCCACGTCAAGGCGAACGGCGAATGGGGCTTCTACCGGCATGAGACGGCCGGGGCCGAGATCGCCGCCGCGATGCTCGATCGCCTCCGGCTGGGGCGGGCCGAGTCGCACGCCATCGTCTTGCTCATCCGCCGCCATATGGACCGGCCGGAACCGGGTGACCGGCGGTCGGTGCGCCGGTTCATGGCGAAAGTGCCGGGGCACTGGCGCGACCTCCTGGCCCTGAAGCGGGCCGACAACGCCAGCCACACGTACGACGACACGGAGTACCACGACCGCCTCGAGGCCGCCTGCTTGCGGGCCGAGGCCGAGGAGCAGGAAGCGCTGCGGGCCGAAAGCCCGCTCACCGGCGACGACCTGGTGCGCATCTTCGACCGGGAGCCGGGGCCGTGGATCCGGGTCATCAAGGATCGCCTGAGCGCGCTCGTGCTCGATGGCGACCTCGCGCCGGGCGACCGGGAGGGCGCCGAACGAATCGCAAGGCGGATGATGAACCGCCCCGCGCCCTGATTCAGCCGCGGCGCAGGCGCGGCGAGGCGGGCGGCCACCCGCCGCCACCTTCGGAAGCGGCCCGCTCGTGCGCGCCCAGCACCGAGAGCAGGATGTCTTCGACCCTGGCGCGCGTCCACTGCGCGCTGCGCCGCTCGGGCCCGGCCGCCACCACCGCCCCGGCCGGGCCGCCGGTGCCGATCGTCACGGCGATGGCCCAGCGCGGCGAATCGGTCCGCGTCCGCTCAACCATGGCAAATGTGAGGGTCGTGGCATCGCCGAGCGTCAGCGCGAAGGCCGGCGGCGGGCCGCCCGGGGTGGGCTCCGGGCCAAGGTTCACCGCAAGTACGTCCCCATAGACGTCACGAATGTCGGCCACGGCCTCTTCCACCCAGCGGTAGATGGTCGTGAGGAGGGTGTACTGGGAATTGAAATCCGAGGCGCCCGCAAAGCCCTTGAGGGCGCGCCGCTCCTCCCACGAATCCCGGAGCTGAGCGACCCGGCGCCGGAAGTTCTCGTGGCCCGTCGGCACCCTTCCACCCCCTTCTGCTGGCTCACCCGGCCGGGGCCACCGGCTCTCGTCGGTCCATGCCGAAGACCGGGCAGGGGGCGTACCCGCATCGCACGCCCCCTGCCGCCGGGTCTTCCAGGCCATGGAGCTAGACCGCGGCAGGGCCCCGTTCGTTCGTCCGCACGCGGACCACGTCGATCACCTCGGAGACGAAAATCTTGCCGTCGCCGATCTCGCCGGTGCGGGCGTTTTCGGCGATGGCGTCGACGACCTTTCCGGCGTCGGCATCGTTCACCACGATCGTGATCCACGCCTTGGAGAGGTATTCGACCTTATAGGCGCGCCCGCGCCACTGCTCCGTAACGCCGCGCTGTTTGCCGTGGCCCTTCACCTCGGCGACGGTGATGCCGCCGTAGCCCAGCTCTTCCAGTGCTTCCCGGACAAACGTCAGCCGGGAGGGCCGGATGATTGCGTCGATGCGCTTCATTCGAGTTAACTCGTCCTCTCTGCTCGCACTGTCCTGCGGTGCGCCGGGGCGCACCCTCGAGCCCGGTTAGGATTGTAGGCTCCAGGGCGGGCGCCACGAGCAGGGCGCCCGCCGCGGGAATCGCGAAAGCTAGCCGCCATTGGCCGCGCTGAAGATGCCCGGCCCCGTGGGGCCAAAGTCGGGGTAGGCGTCGAGGCCGTGTTCCAGGAGGTCGAGGCCCTTTTCCTCCTCCTCGGCTGGCACGCGCATGCCGATCGTGAGCTTGATGGCCATGAAGAGGATGAAGGCCGTTGCCACCACCCAGGCGATGATCGATGCGGCGCCCAGCAGCTGGGCGCCCAGCTGCTCAACTCCACCGCCCAGCAGCAGGCCATACGATGAAGGATCGGAGTACCCGGCCTGTTCCATGCCGGTCTCGCTCGAAAAGAGGCCGACGGCCAGCACGCCCCACAGCCCGCCAATGCCATGCACCGGGAACGCGCCAACCGGGTCATCGATCTTGATGGCATCGAGGCCCACCACGGCGGCGTACATCAGGATCGAGCCGATCACGCCGATGACGATCGCGGCCCACGGGTCGATCGTCGCGCACGGCGCCGTGACCGCCACCAGGCCCGCGAGAATGCCGTTGATGAGGAGACCGGGGTCGTAGCGGGCGGTGATGATCTTCGAGTAGATCACGGCCGCGGCACCCCCGGCGCAGGCCGCCAGCGTCGTGTTGACCGCCACCTTGGCGGCGAGCGCGGCCCCGCCACCGCTCAATACGAGCGTGGAACCGGGATTGAATCCATACCACCCGAACCAGAGGATGAACATGCCGACGGTGGCGATGCTGAAGTTGTGGCCGGGGATTGCGTTGACACGCCCGCCCGGGCCGTACTTGCCCATGCGCGCCCCGAGAATGGCCGCCCCAACGAGGCCTGCCCAGCCGCCCACCATGTGCACCACGCCCGAGCCGGCGAAGTCCACGTAGCCATTGGCCATGAACGGGTCTTCGTTGAAGGCGCTCATCCAGCCATTGACATCCCACGCCCAGTGCACCACCACCGGATAGATGAACCCGCTGATGACCACCGTGTAGATGAGGTAGGCGCTGAACTTCAGGCGCTCAGCGAGCGAGCCGGCCACGATCGTCGCCGCCGCCGCGGCGAAGGCGTACTGGAAGAACCAGCCGGCATAGCCAGCGTAATCGTCGAAGAAGAAGTCGCCCCAGCCGATGAACCCGTTGGATGAATCCGATGTGCCGTAGGCAAGGCCATAGCCGACGGCCCAGAACAGAATCCCGCCTACGCAGGCGTCGATGATGTTCTTCATGAGGATGTTGGCGGTGTTCTTCGCCCGGACAAAGCCACCGGTCAGCATGGCAAAGCCAGCCTGCATGAAGAACACCAGCGACCCGGCGATAAGGAGCCAGGCGGTATCGAGTGCCGAGACGAGATCGGCCACCGTCTCTTCCGTGGTCGGTTCCTGGGCCGAGGCAGCGGAGAACGCTGCCATGGCGAGGAGGAAGCCGCCCAGGATGCCGAGCGGCCGGTGCAATCTGCGCAGTCCTGCGCTCCCAATCATTCGCGTGAACCCCCGTGTCGAAGCGATACGCACCACCAGTGCGCCATGCTCCAGTCGGGTCCTCCCGGGCCCAGGGGTACCCGCTGGATG
>DAOKYT010000021.1:0-39744 GCA_035326025.1 Tepidiformaceae bacterium | reverse complement strand
CCGGATCTAACCAGCGCCCGGGACCTCCCCCCCTCCCCCGGAAGTTTGAGCGAGTAGCCGGTCCGGTGGAGGCACGGCGCGCGCTGCGACCGCCTGCCCCGGTAGCCCTCCCCCTGCCCCCAGCTCGCCGGGAGGAGCATCCGCGCGATCGGACCGTAGCCCCACCGATCCCGCCTCCTGTCGTAGGATCGGGGCATGCCCCCGATCACCCTCCACATGGTGCTCGCCCGCCAGATCGCCCTCGACCTGGGCCACGCCGATGTCCCCCCCGGCTCCGGCCACTACCTGCTCGGCGCCACCAGCCCCGATATCCGCGTCATCACCCGCCAGGACCGGTTCAGCACGCACTTTTTCGACCTCAACGAGCACAACCACCAGGACTCCGTCGAGGGCTTCCTCCGTGTCTATGGCAGGCTCGCCCGGCCCGAGAACCTGAACCCCGAAACCCGCGCCTGGGCGGCTGGTTACATCAGTCACCTCGTGATGGACGAGCAGTACATCACCAGCATCTACCGCCGCCACTTCGCCCGCCACGAAGAGCTCGGCGGCGCCATGCGCGCCAACGTCATGGATCGCCTCCTCCAGTTCGACCTCGACCGCCGGTACGGCAGCGACCCCGCACTCAAGGAATCCATCTGCGCCGCCCTCGGCTGCACCGTGTCAGACATCGAGGCGGGCTTCCTCGATACCGAAACCCTCGAGCGATGGCGCCAGGTCTCCATCGATATGGCGGCCCGCAACATGGATTGGGACCGAGCCCGCGGCATGATCGCCAACCACCTGCGCTATGCCGGGCTCGAAGAGGGCGAGACCCTTTCCTCCTTCCTCGATTCGCTTCCCGAACTGCTGGATGAGACAATCGCCCACATCACGAGCGCCGAGGTCGACGCGTTCGTCCAGCGCTCCACCGCTGCCGCGCGCGAAGCCGTAGAGAGGTACCTGGGATGCGGATAATCCGCAACGCCGAAGAGGGCAGGCAGCTCCTGCTGTCCCGCCGCCCGCTCGATCTCGAAGAACTCCCCATGGAAATCCGGGAGACCACCTTCCGCACCTTTGGCCAGGAGCTCACCCCCGAGGAAGTCGTCCGCCGCATCATCCGCGACGTCCGCGAGGATGGCGACAACGCCGTCCGCTACTACAACTCCAGGCTCGATGGCGCCACCGTCGGCGACCTCCGCGTCAGCCGCGACGAAATCGCCGCCGCCTACCACGGCCTCGATGCGGAACTCATCGAAGCGCTGAAATTCGCCGCCGGACGCGTCCGCCGCTACCACGAGCAGCAGCTCCGCGGCGCCATGCTCGACTTCCAGAACAACGGCCTCGGACAGATGACCCGGCCCCTTCAGAAGGCCGCCATCTACGTCCCCGGTACGCGCGCGCCGCTGCCCAGCACCGTCCTCATGTGCGCCATCCCCGCACGCGTCGCCGGCGTCGACGAGGTCTACCTCGCCAGCCCCGTCCTCCCCGACGGCACCGTGCCGCCCGTCAAGCTCGTCGCCGCCGATATCGCCGGCGTCGATGGCGTCTTCAAGGCGGGTGGCGCCCAGGGCGTGGCCGCCTTCGCCTACGGCACCGAGACCATCCCCCGCGTCGACAAGATCGCTGGCCCCGGCGGCCTCTTCGTCACCATCGCCAAGAAGCAGGTCTTCGGCGACGTTGGCATCGACAGCATCTACGGCCCCACCGAGACCGTTATCATCGCCGACGAGTCCGCCAACCCTGAATTCGTCGCCGCCGACCTCATCGCCCAGGCCGAGCACGATGCCCTCGCCAGCCCCATCCTCCTCACCCCCTCCCACTACCTCGCAGACGAAGTGGCCCGCTGCATCGAACGCCAGTTGCGCGACCTCGAACGCGCGAAAATCGCCCGCGCCGCCCTCGACAACCGCGGCGGCTGCATTCTCGTCAACGACATCGACCACGCCATCGAACTCGCCAACTACTACGCGCCCGAGCACCTCTGCCTCTGCGTCGAAAACCCGACCGCCTACGCCATGAAGGTCCGCAACGCCGGCGGGCTCTTCCTCGGCGAGGCCTCCCCCGAGGCAGTCGGCGACTACACCGCCGGCCCCAGCCATACCATGCCCACCGGCGGCAGCGCCCGCTGGAGTGGCCCCCTCGGGGTTGGCGACTTCCTGAAGCGCATGGCCGTCGTCAACCTGCCCGAGGACGACATGGAAGACCTGAACCACTACGCCGCCATCATCGCCCGCGCCGAGGGCCTCACCGGTCACGCCCACGCGGTCGAGCGGCGGCTCCAGGGGCGCTGAGCGTGGACCTCCGCAGTCTCCTTCGCGATGACCTCGACGGCCTCGAGGAGTACGTCCCCGTCAAGCCGCTCGATGTCCTCGCCGCCGAGATCGGCCTGCCCGCCGAATGCCTGGTCAAGCTCGACGCCAACGAGAACCTTTACGGCCCCCACCCAGCCGTCCTCGCCGCCATTCGCGAGGCCCCGTTTCACATCTACCCCGACCCGGGACAGGAGGCGCTTCGCGAGGCCATTGCCCGGTTCGTGGGCATGGCCACCGAAAATGTCGTCGCTGGCACCGGCGCCGATGACCTCATCGACATCCTCATCCGCCTGGTGATGCCGAAGTCCGTCGCGATCGCCACCCCGACCTTCGGGATGTACCGGTTCCTCGCGAAGATCTCCCGCGCCGTCCCCATCGAGGTGCCCCGGCGACCAAATTTCGACCTCGATGTCGTCGCCCTCCGCCACGCGGTCCACGCTGGCGCCGGCATCGTCTTCCTCACCTCGCCCAACAATCCGACCGGCAACCCGGTGAACCTCTCCGAGCTCGAAGCGCTCTGTTCGCTCGATGCCCTCATCGTCGTCGATGAGGCATACGTCGAATTCGGCGGCCAGTCCGTCGTTCCGCTCATCGCGGGCCACCCGAACCTGGTCGTCCTGCGCACCTTCAGCAAGTGGGCGGGCCTCGCGGGTCTCCGGGTCGGTTACGCCGTGAGCCACCCCGAGCTCGCGCGTCACATGATGTCGCTCAAGCAGCCCTACAACGTCAACGTGGCGGCCGATGCCGGGGCTCGCGCCGCCATCGCGCACTGGCCCGAGATCTCCGAAACCATCGCCAGCATCGTCTCCGAACGCGACCGCATGGCCCGTCTCTGCGCCGCGCTCGGCTGGCTCAAGCCGTTCCCGTCGCAGGCGAACTTCGTCCTCTTCGCCGTCGAAGGCCGCTCCGCCAGGGACGTCGCAACCGCCCTCCGGCGGAAGGGCGTGCTCGTCCGCTACTACGACCGCCCCGACCTGGCGAACTACATCCGCATCAGCGCCGGCCGGCCGGAGGATACGGACGCCCTCGTCGCGGCCCTCCAGGCCCTGTAGGGGTCAGGACCCGCCACGCCCCCCGCTGGCATCCCGCCCGCTCCCCGGCCTGGAACCGCGACCGGCAAGGGAGCGGATCGTGATGTTGCGAAACGGTCAGGAGCGCACGTCGGCCGTTCGCACCGCCGCGTGCACCCGGTACACTCTGCGTCCGTATGCCGCACCCCCAGCACCAGGCGCTGTTCCTCACCTGGCGCACCTACGGCTCCTGGCTCCCGGGAGACGAACGCGGCTGGGTCGACGCGCAGCGCAACGGTTTTGGGGAGCCAATGAACCTGCCGGATGTGCGGCTCGAAGGTGCGGCAAGAGGCCAGATGGGCTCCGTTCCGCTGGAGTTCAACGACCACCAAAGGCTTGCGGTTGACCTGGCAATTCGCGAGGCATGCGAGTTTCGCGGCTGGAAAGTCGTCGCGCTTAATGTCCGCACAAACCACGTCCACCTCGTGGTCGGGGCAGACGAACAGCCCGCGAAGGTGCTCAACGTCCTCAAGGCCAGGGCAACCACGGCGCTGCGCGCGGGGCGGATGGTGGCGGAGCATCGGCCCATCTGGTCGCGCGAGGGCAGCCGTCGTGTGCTCTGGGACGCCCAAGCGTTGGCGGCGGCAGTGGAGTACGTGCTGAACGGTCAGTGAGCGGTCGTGCGCTGGCTGCCGTGGGGCCCATTCGCCCGGTCACGATCCGCTCCCTCGCCGGTCGCGGTTCTCCCGCTTGGGCCGCGTTACCCGCCATGTCCTCCCCGATTCGACCCAATCGCCCCTATACGCGATAACTCTCACATGACCGCTCGCACCGCCACCGTTTCGCGCCGCACCGCCGAGACCAGCATCGATATCTCCCTCAACCTCGATGGCAGCGGCAAGTTCCGCACCGAAACGGGCGTCGGCTTCCTCGACCACATGCTCAGCCACATCGCCAAGCACGGCGTCTTCGACCTCGAAGTGCGCTGCACCGGCGACCTCTGGATCGACCAGCACCACACCGTCGAGGACATCGCCATCGCCCTCGGCGAGGCCTTTGCGAAGGCCGTCGGCGACAAGGCGGGCCTGGTGCGCGCCGGCTTCGCCTACATGCCCCTCGATGAGGCGCTCGCGCGTGCCGCCGTCGACCTCAGCGGCCGCCCCTATGCCGTGCTCGACCTGCGCCTCCTCGGCCGCGAGGTCGGGGGCATGCCGCCTGACCTCTTCAACCATTTCCTCGAATCATTCGCCTTCGCGGCAAGGATCAACCTGCACCTCTCCGTGCTCGCCGGGGTCAACGACCACCACAAGATCGAAGCCGCCTTCAAGGCCCTCGCCCGCGCGCTCGATGCCGCCGTGCGCATCGACCGGCGCCGCGCTGGCGACATCCCCAGCACGAAAGGCACGCTGTAGCGGCCGCTTCCATTCACGCGTCGCATCGCGAATGAGCTGCCGCGCTCACGTGGTTGGGCGCCACCCGCGCCCGGCTTCCGCGTCGCCCGCCTCCTTGCGGAGAACCGCCCGCTGCGGGAAGGTTTGATCAGTTTCCGGGCGCGCCCCGGTCAACAGCACTCACCCATGGCCCGCGCGCTCGATGGGCGCATCCTGGCCGGGCCCATCGAATCCACCCGCCGGAGGAGATTCACGGACCGCACGATATGAAAGACGACCTCCGCCGCCTGCTCGCGGCGTACGTGCCCCAGACGCAGCAGCCCGACCCACCGCCGCCGCAGGCCGGAGTCCTCCTCCTGCTCCACGAGCGCCCCGGCGGCCCGCACGTCATCTTCCAGAAGCGCACCGAAAGCGTCCGCGACCACAAGGGGCAGGTCAGCTTTCCCGGCGGCGCCATGGACCCCGGCGATCCGCACGTCCTCCACACCGCCCTCCGCGAGACGCACGAGGAAATCGGTGTCGACCCCGCGCACGTTGAGGTTCTCGGACAGCTCGACGACCTGGTGACCATCTCCAACTTTCTCGTGACCCCCTACGTCGGCTGGCTGGACCGCTACCCCTACGAATGGCGATTCAGTTCGCACGAGGTCGCCTACCTCCTCGAAGTCCCCCTCGAACACCTGCTCGACCCGCGCAACCACATCCCCGACCGCCGCGTCATGAACGGCCGCGAATACGTCTTCCAGTCCTATCAGTTCGGCGACGACCTCATCTGGGGCGCCACGGCGCGCATGTTGGGTAACTTTCTGGATATCATGCAGGCGCTCTAACCCCGCCCGGAGCGGAACATGGCCGAACTCAATCCCTCCCCCATCGACTGTCTGCGGTGTCACCGCCCCCTCTACTTCCTCGGCGTGCGCGAGTTCCACGAAGGGGCGCGCGTGGGCGTCTTCGGCGACTTCTTCGAGCTCTTCCAGAACCGTGACGAATTCGACCTGTTCGCCTGTGGCTCATGCGGCCACGTGGAATTCTTCATTGGCGGCGTGGGTGACGAACTTCGAGGATTCAAGACCACCGGCAAGGTCCGAAAACGCCGCGTGCAGGCCGGGCGTCAGCCGCCACAGGGACAGTGAGCCACCTTCCCCCTACGATGGGCGAATGACCAGGTCCGAACCGCGTACCCTCGCATCGCTCCTCCACGCATTGCCAGGTGCCCGGCTGTCGCGGGGCGATTCCACCGCTTTGGTTTCCGGTATCGAACACGATTCCCGCCGCGTGCAGCCCGGTACCCTGTTCGTCGCGATCCCCGGCTTCACCGTCGATGGGCACGCCTTCGTCCCCCAGGCTGCCTCGGCGGGCGCCGCCGCCGCAATCGTCGAAGCCGGCCACCCGATTCCCCCCGGCGTGGGCGAGCGCCTCCCGCTCATCGAGGTCCAGCGCACCCGCCCGGCCCTCGCCGCCGCCTCTGCCTGGTTCTACGGTCACCCCGGCCGCGAAATGGTGGTCGCCGGCATCACCGGCACCGATGGCAAGACGACCACCTCCCACCTGCTCACCTCCATCCTCGAAGCCGCCGGTGGAAGGGTGGGCCGCCTCGGCACGGTCGATACCTACTTCCCCGGCGAAACCGGCACGGTCACCGGCCGCATGACTACCCCCGAAGCCAACGAGGTCCAGCGCCTGCTCCGCCGCATGGCCGATGCCGGCTGCCAGTTCGCCATCGTCGAATCGACGAGCCACGGCCTCGCGCTCAACCGGCTCGACCACGTCGAGTACGACATCGCCGCCTTCACCAACATCACCGGCGACCACCTCGATTTCCACAAGACTTTCGAGGCCTACCGCGAGGCCAAGGGACTCCTCTTCGAAGCGCTCGATACCGCCGTCCACAAGGGCATCGCCAAGACTGCCGTCGTCAACGCCGACGACCCTTCGGCCAACTACATGCTCGAGCGCTCGCGCGCCGAACCGCTCTCCTTCGGCCTGGCATCGCGCGATGCCATGGTCACCGCCGAGGACATCGTCCTCCGGCCCGATGGCACCAGCTTCACGCTGGTCACCCCACGTGGAGCAGCCGCCACCTCGATCCAGCTCCCCGCCGTGTTCAACGTGCTCAACGCCCTCGCCGCGGCCTCGGCCGGGCTCGCGTGCGGCGCCGGGCCCGGCGACATCGCCCGGGGCCTTGCCTCCTGCCCCGGCGTACCCGGCCGCATGGAACGCATCGTCCAGGGGCAGCCTTTCGAGGTCATCGTCGACTACGCCCACACCGGCGATGCCGTGCGCAAGGTCCTCGATGTCCTGCGCGAAGTCTGCGCGGGCCGCCTCATCATCGTCGTCGGTGCCGCCGGAGAACGCGATCCCGGCCGCCGCTTCGGCGTGGGCCGGGCCGCCGCCGAAGGCGCCGACTTCGCCGTCTTCACGAGCGAGGACCCACGCTCCGAGGACCCGGCCGCCATCGTCCAGGAGATCGGCCGCCACGCCGAGGGCGCGGGCCGCGTGCGCGGCACGGACTTCCTCGAGATCGAAGACCGCCGCGAGGCCATCGCCGAGGCCCTCCGCCGCGCCGCCCCCGGCGATATCGTCGTGGTCGCCGGAAAGGGCCACGAAAAGTCCATCATCTACGGCACTGGCTCCCGGCCATGGGACGACCGCGATGTCGCCCGCGAAGAGCTCGCCCGCCTCGGCTTCCGCCCCGTGTAGGCCTCCTTTCTCGCGCGTTTCCCGCCGCGTTTGGACGCTATTCGGGCCGTTCGTATACTGCTTGCCAGTAGGCCATCCGAGCGCCCTTCCCCCCATACGAGGTTTCACCCGTGCCGAAGCGAAAACGACGCGAGCTGCAGCACCTGCGGCAAGAGCCATCTCGCCGCAAGAACTACCAGCTCGGGAGCACCGCCCCGAGCGAGATCTACAGGCCTGGCTTCCCCATGAACCTGCTCGGCAACGTGAGGTTCTTCGCGATTGTCGGCGTTGTGGTCGCCGTGATCATGGTCGGCGGCGCCCTCCTCACCACCAGCAACCTCGACCAGGGTGACCCGGACTCCCTGCCGACGAACACCCCAACCACTTCGGCCACCGCCGGCGGGTCCGCGACCGCCAGCCCCACCACAACCACGAAGTCGTTCCAGAAGGCCGAGACCGTCATCGACGCCGCCACCACGAAGTACTCCGCCACGGTGAAGACCAGCAAGGGAGACTTCGTGATCGAACTGGACGCCGACAGGGCGCCCAACACCGTCAACAGCTTCGTCTTCCTCGCCCAGCAGGACTACTTCGATGGCGTCACCTTCCACCGGGTCGTCGACAACTTCGTCATCCAGGCCGGCGACCCCACCGGCACTGGCGGCGGCGGCCCGGGCTACACTACCGCCGACGAGCCGAACGAGGAGCGCAACCTCAAGTACACCGTATCCATGGCCAAGGTTGGCGGTCAGACCGTCTTCGGCAGCCAGTTCTTCATCAACCTGAAGGACAACCCCTCGCTCGACTTCGACAACCCGACCGTGAACAAGTACTACCCATTTGGCAAGGTGGTCAGCGGGCAGGAAGTCGTCGATGCCATCGGAAAGGTGCCCACCGGCACCGGCGATAAGCCTATCGAGCCAGTCATCATCACCGACATCGAAATCAAGGAAGAGCCGAAGTAGCGCTCGATCAGCGCCCGCGCGCCCCCGCAGGCCGGCCCGCGCCGGCCTGTTTCACTTTCCGGCGAGGCGCTGTTCCTGCCGCTCACGGATTGCCCGCACGTACTCCTCGGTCACGGTCCCATCCCGGTCTCCGGCGAACACGCTCCGCACGATGTTGCCCTCTGCCTCGTAGGTGGCGATGAGCGTCACGCGTGCTGGCCCCTCCTCGGCGGTCACCCGGAACGCCCGGCCCCCGGCGATCGGCTCAATCTCCGTTACTTCGCGCTCCCCGCCGGGAAGCCAGATGATGCCCGATGCCGCCACATCCGATGCTTCCGGGTCGAGCCCGGCAACCCAGGCGTCCGCCAGCGCCGCCGTCTCGAAGACCAGCACCTGGCAAACGACGTTCACCGGCGGGTCGAACGGGGGCTTCGGCAGGCTCTCCTTCCAGAACACGAACCGCCCTCGTTGCATGCCCGCCGCCCGGTACTCGCGCTTCCGCTCCTCGGGATCCAGCCCGAGCCCACCGAGGTCGTCTCCCGAAAAGGCCCCGGAAACCAGCTCCAGGAACTCCCCCTCGAGGTCATCCTGTCCGCAGAGGTAGCGGTCGAGCGCGGCGTCGCCCGCCTCGCTCGCATCGGAACATCCGGCGAGCACCAGTCCGGCGATGCCCGCTGCAAGGAAAAGCTTAGTCTTCGCCACTGTTGGTGGGGACTTCGGGCCCGATCATCCCGTGCTTTGCCTGGTACCGCTCCACCAGCACGATCAAGCCGAAAAATGGGAAGAACGCGAGCGTTGCCGCCAGCCCCCACCACCATTCGGGGATGATGAAGAGCAGGATCGCACAGGCGGCGGTGAATGCCATGCCAATGATGGAAAAGATGCGCCCCGCGAGGACATAGGGCGTTACCGGCGTGTTCATTGTCTCCAGTTTCGCCCGCGCGCCGCCGCGGGTCTACTCCGGTGGCCGCCGCGCCCCGGGCCCATCGCGCCGGGTTTGGTTTGGAGCGGGGCTACTCCCTGTCGCCTTCGCCCGACTCACGTATACTCGGGCCCCGACAACCCCTTGGAGTATCGACATGGCTCGACCTGTGTTGCGCACCGCGCTCTGCGACATGCTCGGAATCGAATACCCCGTCGTCCTGGCGGGCATGGGACCAGTCGCGGGCGGCATCAGTGGCCCCGTCGCCACGGCACCGCTGGTCGCGGCGGTCTCCAATGCCGGCGGCCTCGGCGTCATTGGCGGCGCCGGCTTCAGCGCCGAGCGCCTCCGCGAGGAAATTCAAAAGGTCCGCTCGATGACCGATAAGCCTTTCGGCGTCGACCTGCTCCTGCCATCGAACTTCATGGGTGGCGCCGCCAGCGGCGAGATGCCCCCTGATCCCCGCGAACTCATCCCCGCCGAAACCCGCGCCGGCCTCCGCAAGATCGCCGAGGGCCTCGGCATCCCCTGGGAAGAAGCCCCCCGCGATTCCCGCCCCGTGGCCACCCGCCCCCGCTCCGGCGGCATGTCCGATGAACAGATGGAAGTCGTCATCGAGGAAAAAGTCCCTGTCTTCGCCAGCGGCCTCGGCAGCCCCGCCCAGTGGATGGACCGCCTCAAGGCCAACGGAACGAAAGTCCTCTGCCTGGTCGGCAACGTAAAGAACGCGAAACGCGTCGCCGCGGCCGGCGCCGATGTCGTCGTCGCCCAGGGGACCGAGGGCGGCGGCCACACCGGCCGGATTGCCACCCTCGCCCTCATCCCACAGGTCGTCGATGCGGTCTCCCCCACACCCGTGATCGCCGCCGGCGGCATCGCCGATGGCCGTGGCATCGCCGCCGCTCTCGCCCTCGGCGCCGTTGGCGTGTGGTGCGGCACCGCCTTCCTCGTCGCCGAAGAAGCCAATCAGCCCGCGACCCAGCAGCAGCGCATCCTTGCCGCGGGCGACGAAGATACCAAGATCACCCGCCTTTACAGCGGCAAAACCATGCGCAACATCAACAACCCGCTCATCGAGGCATGGGAAGCCTCGGGCATCCAGGCGCTCCCGATGGGCCTCCAGGGGCTGCTCATCCAGGACCTCGTCTACTCCGCCCGCAAAGCCGGGCGGGAAGACCTGCTCATGAACGCCGCGGGCCAGATCTCGGGCATGCTCACCCGCGTCCGCCCCGCCGCTGATATCCTTCACGACATGGTGGCCCAGGCCGCCGCCATCATTGGCGGGGAGCTCCAGGCCCGCGTCACCGCCGTCCCCGGAGACTAACACCTATGACCGAACAGGCACTCGCGGGCGTCCGCGTCGTCGAGTTCACCGACGAAGTCGGCTCCTACTGCGGCCGGCTCCTGGCAGACCTTGGCGCCGAAGTCATCAAGGTCGAACCACCCGGCGGCGGACGCCAGCGCAACTCCGCGCCCTTTCTCGCTGGCTACGAAGGCAACCCCGATGCCAGCCTTGCCTTCTGGGTCCACAACACCTCGAAGAAGTCCGTGGTGCTCGACCTCGAATCGGACCACGGCCGCGCGGCCGCCCGCAGGCTGGCCCTTTCCGCCGACATCCTCATCGAAGACAATCCCGTCGGCTACCTGGCCGCGCGCGGGCTCGGCTATGCCGATCTGCATGCCGCAAAGCCCTCCCTCGTCTACACCTCGGTCACTGGCTTTGGCCAGACCGGCCCCCACGCGGGCTGGGCCTACAGCGACATCGTCGGCCAGGCAATGGGCGGCATCATGACCCTCGCCGGCGACCCCGCCGACCCGCCCAACATGATTTACGGCCACCAGGCCGATGTCTCGGCCAGCATCCAGGCTGCCCAGGGCACGCTTATCGCCCTGCTCCACGCCGAGGCAACCGGCCAGGGCCAGCTCGTCGATGTCTCCGCCCAGGAAGCAATTTCCATGTCCCAGGAAACCGCCATGCAAACCTGGGACTTCCAGAAGAAGAACCGCGCTCGCATGGGCGCCGCCGGTGGCCTCCCCATCACCATCCCTGGTTCAGGCACGCTCAAGGTCAAGGACGGCTACATCGTCCTCTACATCATCGCTCCCGCGGGCGGCGACCTTCCCGACCTCGTCGATTGGATGCGCGAGGAAGGCAAGGCCGGCGACCTCGACGATGAGCCCTACAGGACGCTCATCTCCAACCTGAACATGGGTTGGCTCACCCAGCTCATGGGCGCCCCGGAGGAGGCCGCGAAATACGTTCCCCTCCTTCCCCATGTCAATGAGCTCATCGGCGCCTTCTTCGCCGAAAAGACCGCCCGCGAGGCCTACGAAGAAGGCCAGGGACGCCGCCTCCTCATCGGCATCGTCTCGACACCGGCGGACCTCGCCCAGAACCGCCAGCTGCGCGAGCGCGGGTGGTACATCAACTTCCCCGAGCCGCCCGTGGGCAACCCGGTCGAATTCCCGGGACCGCCGTACCGCCTCTCCGAAACGCCAGCCGTCATCAGCCGTCCGCCCCGCCTGGGCGAACACACCGCCGCCGTCCTCGGCGCGCTTGCTTAGGAGATCCACCATGCCCAAACGACCGCTCGAAGGTCTTCGCGTCGGCGACTTCTCCTGGTTCGGCGCCGGCCCCATCGCCGCCAACACGCTCTCCACGTTCGGCGCCGAGGTTATCCGCGTCGAATCCGAGACAAAGATCGACTCCCTCCGCCGCGCCCACCCCTTCGCCATGAACCCCGATGGCACCTTCAAAGGCGGCTACAACGTCTCCGGCTACTTCAACAACGTCAACGCCGGCAAGCTTTCCATGCAGCTCAACCTCAACACCGAAAAGGGCCAGGAAATCGCCTACCGCCTCATCGAGAAGTGCGACATCTTCCTCACCAACTTCACCCCACGCGTGATCGACAAGTGGAACCTCCACTACCACCAGATCTCGAAGGTAAACCCCCGCATCATCGCGTCCTACGCCCCCATGCAGGGCATGGTTGGCCCCCACCGCGACTACCTCGGCTTCGGCGCCGTCCTCACACCCGTGACCGGCATCAGCGAAATGTCCGGCTTCCCCCACCGGCCACCTTTCGGCGTCGGCACCAATTACCCCGACTACGTCATCAACCCCGGCCACACCGTTACCGCGCTGATGGCCGCCCTCCGCTATCGCAACCGCACCGGCAAGGGCCAGTGCATCGAGCTCCCCCAGCTTGAATCCGTCGTCAACACCCTTGGCACGGCGGTTGTCGAGCATCTCGCCAACGGCACCAATCCCTCGCGGACCGGTAATCGCAATCCCAACGCCGCCCCCCACGGCGCCTTCCGCTGCGCCGATGACCCATCCTCCGTGGCGTCGCTCGACCGCTGGGTCGTGCTCGCCTGCCGCGACGACGCCGAGTGGCAGCGTGCCGCCGCTGCCCTCGGCCACCCCGAAGCAGCCAGCGACCCCAGGTTCGCCGCCTTCGCTGCCCGCAAGCAAAACGAAGACGAACTCGAGGCGCTCATCAGCTCATGGACCCGGGACCTCAAAGCCGAGGACGCCTGCGCCATGCTCCAGGCCGCCGGCGTGCCCGCTGGCGTCGTCCAGACCTCCCAGGACCTCCTCGAGAAAGACGAGCACATCCGCAGCCGCAATTACTACCAGTACGTCGAACACCCCGAGGCCGGCCGCGAGGCCCACGATGGCCCCGCGTTCCACCTCAGCGAAACGCCCGGCTACATCGCCGGCCCCGCCCCGCTCATGGGCCAGCATACGATGGATGTCTGCGAACGCATCATCGGCCTGACCATGGACGAAATCGCCGACCTCCTCGCCGAGGGCGTGCTGCTCTAACGCTGGCCGCCGGGCGGCTCCCGCTGTCCCGGCGGCACATCTGTTCTATACTCGGGGTACTCATTCCCCAGGGGTGCATGTGCTTTACGGGAAGTGGCGGCCACGCGGTTTTGATGAGGTCGTCGGGCAGGACCACATTGTCCGCACCTTGCGCAACGCCCTGGCTTCCGGCCAGGTCGCGCACGCGTATCTCTTCAGCGGCCCCCGCGGCACCGGCAAAACCACCACCGCCCGCATCCTCGCCCGCTCCCTCAACTGCGCCAACCTCGTCGATGGCGACCCCTGCAACGCCTGCCCTTCCTGCCGGGCCATCCTCGCCGGTAATGCCCTCGACCTCATCGAGATGGACGCCGCCAGCAACCGCGGCATCGAGGACATCCGCGAGCTCCGCGAGAAGATCGCCTTCGCCCCCTCCGACCTCACGAAGAAGGTCTACCTCCTCGACGAGGTCCACATGCTCACCGACGGCGCCTTCAACGCCCTGCTGAAGACCCTCGAAGAGCCTCCGCCCCACGCCGTCTTCATCCTTGCCACCACCGACCTCCACAAGGTCCCGGCCACGATCATCTCGCGCTGCCAGCGCTACGACTTCCACCGCGTCCCCAACGAGGCCATCATTCATCGCCTCCAGTTCATCTGCGAACAGGAAGGTTTCGCCGTCCCGCGCGAAGGGCTGCTCGCCATCGCCGTCCAGTCGCGCGGCGGCCTCCGCGATGCCATCACCATGCTCGAACAGGTCACGGCTCGCTACGGCACCTCGCCCACGGCCGATGATGTCCGCGCCGCCATGGGCCAGGTGAGCGATACCCGCGTCGCTGGCCTCGTTGGCGCCCTCCTCGCCGACGACCTCGGCGCCGCACTCCAGATCGCCCGCTCAGTCGCCGACGACGGAATCGACATCGCACGCTTTACCCGCGCGGCCATCGACCTCATGCGCGAGATCATCCCGGAAGCGCTCAAGCGTGAAAGCCCCGCCGGGCACCCGCTCGCCCGGTTGATTGCGGACGCCCGGGGCCGGTCCGACGGCGTCCGCCTCCTGGCTGCCGCCATTGCCGAGCTGGCGAAAGCGGACTTCCGGCTCGACCCCGCGAGCCCTATCCCCCTCGAAGTTGCCTGCGCGGCCGTCATCCTTTCCGGCGGCCTGCCCGCGCCCCGGGCACAGCCAATCATGGCAGGTGCCCCGGCGGGGACCACGCCGGCTGCCGCCCGCCCGGCCGCGGCCGGGCCCGCCCCGGTGGCGAGCAACGCCCCGCTCTCCCGCGAGGAGAAGTTCGCTCGCGACCTCTACGAGCACTGCAAGATGGTCAATCCCTCCCACGCGATGTGGCTCAACGGCTCGTTCGAAGTCCTCGATATGGATGGCGAGGAACTCACGCTCGGCTTCCAGCGCCAGATGCCCATGGACAAGGTGAACACTGTCTGCAGGGCGATGGTCGAAGAGCAGGCTGCCGTGATTCTCGGCCGCCCGGTAACCTTGAAAGTGATGTTGATCGACGGGAGTGCCCAGCCCCGCCGGGAGCCGCGCCGCGGCCACCTCGCCGAGGCCGCGAAAGCCTTGGGCGCGACTCCCATCGGGAAGGACTGACATGGCAAAAAGCAGCGGCAACAACCGATACCTCCGGCGCGGCGGCGGCCTCCCCGCACGCAGTTCCATGGGCGGCGCCAATCCCACCGCGCTCGCCCAGGCCCAGGAAATGCTCGCGAAGGCCCAGGCCGAGCTCGCCGCCTCCTCCGTCGAAGGCTCCGCCGGTGGCGGCGCCGTCCGCGTCACCATGTCCGGCGAACAGAAAATCACCGGCATCAAGCTCTCGCCCGATGTCGTCGACCCCGAGGACGTCGAGATGCTCGAAGACCTGATCATGGCCGCCATCTCCGATGCGGCCGATAGGGCGAACGAGCTCCAGCAGCAATCCTTCGGCGCCATCACGGGCGGCCTCGGCCTGCCCGGTCTCGGCATCGGTTAGGCGCACCAGTGGCCGAAGGCTCATCGACCCCTGAGCCAATCCAGCGCCTGGTCGAGGCGTTTCACCGCCTTCCCGGCATCGGGCCAAAGTCCGCCCAGCGCCTCGCCTATCACATCCTCAGGACCAGCGAGCAGGAAGCCTCCGCCCTCGCGCGCGCCATCCTCGATGTGAAGGAGCGCATCCGCCTCTGCTCCCGGTGCATGAACATCACCGAGGCCGACCCCTGCGCCTTCTGCCAGGATCCCCGGCGCGACCGGTCCCTTGTCTGCGTCGTCGAGCAACCGCTCGATGTCCTCGCCATTGAACGCTCCGGCGGCTACCACGGGCTCTACCACGTCCTCCATGGCGTCCTGAACCCGATGGATGGCATCGGCCCCGAGCACATCCACGTTCGCGAGCTCGTCCTCCGGCTCCAGGCCGGCGACATCCAGGAAGTCATCATGGCCACGAACCCCAGCCTCGAAGGCGAGGCGACCGCCATGTACATCCAGCGCCTTATCGGGCCCGCCGGCGTGAAGGTCACCCGCCTCGCCCGCGGCCTCCCCAGCGGCGCCGACCTCGAATACACCGACGACGTGACCCTTGCTCGCGCCCTCGAGGGCCGCCAGGAGCTCTGAGATGACCGACCGGCCCCGGAGCTACACCACCGAGGGCGTGGTGATTCGGCGCCGCAACCTCGGAGAAGCCGACTCGATCCTCACCATCTTCAGCCTCCACCACGGCAAGTTCGATGCCGTCGCCAGGGGCGTGCGCAAGCCAACGAGCCGCATGCGCGGCCACCTCGAACCGCTCACCCGCGTCCAGGTCCACGTCGCCAGGGGCCGTTCCCTCGACGTGTTCACCCAGGCCGAGTCCATCGACGCTCACCGCGCGCTGAAAGCCGACCTCGACCGTCTGAACCTTGCCCTCTACTGCGCCGAGCTCGCCGATCGCTTCACCATCGACCGGGCCGAACAACGCCCCATCTACGAGCTCCTCGTCGATGTCCTGAAAGCCTTCGATAGCGGTGCGTCCGCCCTCGCCGCGCGCTACTTCGAGGTCCACCTCCTCGCGATCACCGGCTACGAACCCCAGGTCGATGCCTGCGCGATCTGCCGCCAGAAGCTCCCCGAGGAAGAGACACTCTTCTCCGGGCCCGCGGGCGGATTGGTCTGCCGGGCATGCCGGCCCTCCGCCACCTCCGGCCGCATCCTGAGCGTCCGCGCCATCAAGGTCCTGCGCTACGCCCGCACCGCCCCCATCGCCCAGTTCGACAGCCTCCGCGTCGGCGACGAGCTGGCCCACGAGCTCCGGATGGCGCTCGCCGGCCTCATCCACCAGGTCGTCGATCGGGAACTGAATACCTCGCGTTACATGGACGAGCTGGACCGGGCCGGCCGCACCCCGGCACTTTCCGCCAACCATGTACAATCAGGCAATCCTATCCACGATTCACCGGAGCTTTGAATGCCCCTCTACGAGTACTACTGCGAACCCTGCAACGGCATCTTCGAAGAGCTTCGGCCCATCCGCGAGGCTTCCGACCCGGTGCCCTGCCCCCAGTGCTACAAGGACGCGAAGCGCATCATGCCCACCTCCTTCGCCGCCTTTACCTTCCGCGAAGGCTATCCCCGCCGCATCCCCGACGACGGCACCTACTACCACCTGGGCAAGAAGGTTTCGAAGCTCGTCACCAGCGCTCGCCCCAACGAACACCCCGAGGTCAACAAGCCCGAACCAAAGCGCAAGCGCAGCAAGGGCGAACTCCAGGAACTCCGCGACATGCGGGCGGCCGCCCGCCGCAACGAGCTCACCGACCTCTACGGCAACCAGGTGAAGCCCTCGGAAGTCACCAGGCTCTACGACGAAGGCCGAATCCTGAAGCAGGGCACCCCGCGCGGTCTCTAGGGGCCGCTCCTAGCTCTTCCGCGTCAGCACGTATTCGCCGAGGTCCCGCAGGCAGCGCTTCGTCTCGCTCTCCGGCAGAAAGTCGATCGCCTCAATCGCGCGCTTCACATAATCACGAGCGAATCCGAGCGAGTCGTCGAGCACCTCGGAGTTCACGATCGCATCCAGCGCCTCCCGCAGGCGCGCCTCCCGGTCCCGCTTCGCCAGGATGAACCGCTTGATCGGGTTGTCCTGCGGATAGCGCTCCAGGAAGAGCAGGCCCGGGAGCGTGATCGTGCCTTCGAGCAGGTCGCTGCCCACCGGCTTCCCCATCAGCGCCTCGTCGCCGTTGAAGTCCAGCACGTCATCGACGATCTGGAACGCCATGCCAAGGCTATACCCGTATGTCCGCATCGCGTCCACGGTGCGCTCATCGCAATTGCCAAGCATGGCGCCACCCTCGGTCGCGTTCGCGAAGAGTGCCGCAGTCTTCCCGCCAATCCGCCAGAGGTACTGCTGCACGTCCTTGCCCACGTCGAATGCGGCCGCATCCTGGTCCAGCTCCCCGCTGGTCATCTTCATCAAGGCCACGGCAAACAACCGCGTCACCGCGAGGCTGCCGGTCCGGGTCACCATCTCCGCGGCATTCGCGAACATGTAGTCGCCCAGCAGCACCGTCAATGCGTTGTCGAACACCGCATTGGCCGTCGGGCGCCCACGGCGGCTCGCCGCCCCATCCACCACGTCGTCGTGCACCAGGCTTGCCGTGTGGAGGAGCTCGATGGCAGCGCCCAGCGGCACGAGCCTGTTCAGGTTGTAGTCCCCCAGGGTCCCCGCCAGGAGGACCAGCCCGGGGCGCATCCGCTTGCCCTTGGCCTCGAGCGCATGGTCCAGCATTCGCTTGAGCGGCGGCAGGTCGACGTCCTTGGTCGATTCCAGCAGGTCCTCGACGAGGATCATGTCCTCGGCAACCGGCCCATACAGCGACTTGTTCTGCAGTTGTGTCATGCCACACCCGCCCGCGATGGCACCCGGACGCCAAAGAGCCGCTCGGCGTTCGCCGTCGTGACTCCCAGCACCTCGTCCACGCGCTCGCCGCGCGCGGCCGCCACGGCCCGCGCCGTATGCACGATCAGAGACGGTTCGTTGCGCTTTCCCCGCATGGCCTGAGGCGGAAGGTACGGGCTGTCCGTCTCGATCACAAGTGAGCGCGCTGGCAACCCCGCCGCCAGCCTCCGCGCCTCGTCGTTCTTTGGGTAGGTAATCGGCCCCGCGATGGACACCATGAAGCCAATCTCGACATAACGCATGGCCTGCTCCAGCGTCCCGCCGAAACAGTGCATCACGCCGGGCGTCTCCATCCCCGCCTCGCGCGCGCGGGCCGCGTATGGCGCCAGGTGCTCGTGGATGGCGTCCTCGGCACTCCGGCTGTGTACGCTTACCGGCTTTCGCACCCGCAGCGCGATCTCCAGTTGCGTGTCGATCAGCCTCCGCTGGTTCATCTCCCCGGCGATGCCCCGGTAGAAGTCCAGCCCGATCTCCCCAACGGCCACCACCTCCGGCAGCGCCGCCAGCGCTTCAAGCTCAGCGAGCATCGCCTGTGTCACCTCATCGGCCTCGTGCGGGTGGAATCCAACCGCCGGGAATACCCCTTCCCTGCCCGCCGCCATCGCGATCGCCGCGTCGTTCGAGGGCGCGTCGTAGCCGCACAGGGCGATGCCCGCGACCCCGGCGGCCTCGGCCCGCGCGAGAATGCCGTCAAAGTCCCCCCGGATCTTCCGGTCCTGCAGGTGGCTGTGGGTATCAAACGCGACTGCCATCAGCCCGCGGCCCCCTCGGCGGCCGTATCGATCTTCGCATAGAGGGGGCGCGCCGGGCCCAGCTTCGTCCCGCGGGGCACCGGCCGGAACTCCCAGCCGCTTCGAAGAATGTCGCCTTCGAGGCCCAGGTCGCCGTGCAGCTGCGCGGTCGAAAACGGCAGGACCGGGTGCAGCAGTGTCTTGAGCGCGTTGATCACGTCCAGCGCGACCGCGAGCGTCTCGGCCGCGTGTTCGCGGTCCTGCTTCACCGCCTTCCACGGCGCGCGCTCGTCGAGATACTTGTTCGCCGATTGGGCCAACCGCAGACTTTCCTGCAACGCGGCCCGGAAGTGGCACCGGTCGTATTCCTCCCCGGCCGCCGCGAACGCCGCCTTCGCCTCGTCCAGGAGCCCCTGGCTCTCCGGCGCGAGCGCGCCCGTAACCGGGACGATCCCCTCGAAGTTCCGATGAATCATCGAGATGACACGGTTCGCCAGGTTGCCCCACGTGGCTATCAGCACGTCGTTGTTCGCGCGGATGAGCTCCTCTTCGCGGAACTCCGTATCGTTCGTCTCCGGCAGCACCGTCGTCAGGTAGAACCGCACCACGTCCGGCGCATACACATCCAGCAGGTCGAGCATCCACGTCCCGGTGCCCTTCGACTTGCTCTGCTTCTGGCCGGCCGCGAAGTTCACGTACTGGTTCGCTGGCACATCGTAGGGCAGGTTCAGCCCTTCGTAGCCCATCAGCATCGCCGGCCAGATGACCGTGTGGAACGGGATGTTGTCCTTGCCAATGAAGTAGTACGAACGCGTCGAGGGGTCTTCCCAGAACGGCCTCCAGGCGTCCGGTGTCCCCCGCCGCTGCGCCCACTCCTTCGATGCGCTCAGGTATCCGATCACCGCGTCGAACCACACGTAGATGCGCTTGTCCTCGTAGCCCGGCACCGGCACCGGCACGCCCCAGCTGATGTCCCGCGTGATCCCGCGGTCCTTCAGGCCCTCGTTCAGCATCCCGAGCGTGAAGTTCAGCACGTTCTTCCGCCAGTGCGTTTTCCCGCTCACCCACTCCTTCAACCGCTCCTCCAGCGCCGAAAGCCGCAGAAAGAAGTGCTCCGAGGGTCGCAGCACAGGCGTCGCGCCGCTGATTTTGCTACGGGGGTTGATGAGTTCGACCGCGTCGAGCGTCTTGCCGCAGCTATCGCACTGGTCGCCCCGAGCCTCCGTGTACCCGCAATGCGGGCAGGTCCCCTCCACGTACCGGTCGGGCAGGAAGCGCTCCGCCTCGGGGTCGTACAGGTACTCCGCCGTCCGCGGGTACAGCAGCCCGTGTTCGAGCAACTTCAGGAACATGTCCTGCGTCACGGCGTAGTGGTTCTCGGTCAACGTCGTGGTGAACAGGTCGAACGAGATGCCAAACCGCTCCCACACCTCCAGGATCCGCGGGTGGTACCGGTCCACGATCACCCGCGGGTCGACTCCCTCCCGGTCCGCCGCCACCGTGATCGGCGTGCCGTGGCAATCCGAGCCCGAAACCATCAGCACCTCGTTCCCCCGGAGCCGCTGGAACCGCGCGAAGATATCGGCCGGCAGGTACGCCCCCGCGGCCTGGCCGACGTGCAACAGGTAGTTCGCGTAGGGCCATGCTACGCAGACGAGGACGCGTTCAGGCACTCAGGCACCTGGGTTGGAGGATGCGATTGAGTCTAGCACAGGCCCCCCTTCCGGGCCCTCAGACCGATTCCCAGGCGGCATAGGCTTCATCCCGCGTGCACCCCGCCAGCTTTGCCACCTCGGCTGCCGCCGTCGCTCGCCGGGCGCCCGCCCGCTTCATCGCCCCGAGCAGGTTTCGCATCGTCTCCGCCTCGCCGGCCCGCGGTGGTACCTCCACCACCACCACGCACTCCCCGCGCGCCCCGGCGAACCGCCCCGCCAGGGCGCGCGCGCGGCCCCGCACCACTTCCTCGTGCAGCTTCGTCAGTTCGCGGCAAACCACCGTCTCGGGGTCGCCATGAAGTTCCCCCAGCTCCCCCAGCGTCTTCGCCAGCCTTCCCGGGCTTTCGAAGAACACGAGCGTGCTCGCCGCCGCTGCCGCGCGCCGCAACAGCTCTGTCCGCGCTCCCTGCTGCCGCGGAAGGAACCCCAGGAAATGCGCGTCCGGCCCATCGAACCCGCTCACCGAAAGCGCGGCCGCCAGCGCCGAGGGTCCCGGCACCGCGAACACCGCCACTCCCTCGCGATGCGCCGCCGCCACCAGCCTCGCGCCCGGGTCGGCAATCGCCGGCGTCCCGGCGTCGCTCACCAGCGCCACGATGCCCGCGCGCGCCACCGGCAAGAGCTCCGGGATGCGTGCTTGCACGTTGTGTTCCGTCAGGCTCACGAGCCGGGCGCGGCTTCCCGCCTTGCGCGCCACCACACCCGAGGTCCGCGTGTCCTCGGCCGCCACGACCGATGCCTGGCGGAGCGCCTCGGCCGCCCGCGGCGAAAGGTCTCCCATGTTCCCGATCGGCGTGGCGACCACATACAGCCCCGCATGCCACTGAGTCATTGGGAAGGCCGATACACGGTATTGCACATAACCGAATCCGGGAAACGGATTTGTGTTGACCCGTTGGGAGCACCGCTTCTACACTCGTTCCAGCACCGCGGCCGGCTTCCAGGGCCGTGACTCCTTCCACGGGAATGCGCTGACTTGAGTACTGTTGCCAACCTCTCCTCCGCCGCCTCCGATTCGCCGGAGAGCGGCCTCGCGCCGTTTACCGAGAATGACGTCGCCGCTCCAACGTTCAAGCAGCTTCGCCGCGCCTACGGGTTCGATGAGGTCGCCATCGTCCCCGGCGATGTGACCATCAACCCCGAGCTCACCCAACTCGGCCTCGATATCGGCCCGCACCATTTTGCCATCCCCTTCCTCGCCTCGGCGATGGATGCCGTCGTCGACCCCAACTTCGCCATCGCCATGCACAGGGCCGGCGGCCTCGCCGTCCTCAACCTTGAAGGCGTCTGGACGAAGTACGACGACCCGTCGTCCATCCTCCAGCAGGTCGCCGCCGCCAGCCGCGATGAGGCAACCGCCATCCTCCAGGAGGCGTATCAACAGCCCATCCGCGAGGACTTCATCGCCAGGCGCATCCGCGAGATCAAGGACGGCGGTGCCGTCGCCGCGGTCTCCGTCACTCCTATGAACACCAAGAAGTACGCCGCGCTCATCCAGGAAGCTGGCGCCGATATCCTCGTGGTCCAGAGCACCGTCACCACGGCCCGCCACGAATCCACCAGCATCGAAGGCCTCCGCTTCGACAAGCTGTTCAAGGACATCCACATCCCGGTCGTCGTCGGCAACACCGTGGGCTTCAAGGCCACCCTCGAAATCATGCGCACCGGCGTCGCCGCCGTGCTTGTCGGCGTGGGCCCCGGCGCCGCCTGCACCAGCCGCGAGGTGCTTGGTATCGGGGTGCCCCAGGTCACCGCAACCATCGATTGCGCGGCCGCCCGCGATTTCTACCTCAAGGAAAGCGGCCGCTATGTCCCCATCATTACCGATGGCGGCATCCGCACCGGCGGGGATGTCTGCAAGTGCTTCGCCGCGGGCGCCGATGCCGTCATGATGGGCTCGCCCTTCGCCGCCACCACCGAGGCCCCCGGCCGCGGCTACCACTGGGGCATGGCCACCCCCCATGCCAACCTTCCCCGTGGCACCCGCGTCGCTGTCGGCGTCAACACCACGCTCCAGAAGGCCCTCTACGGCCCGACCAGCCGGACTGACGGCACCGAGAACCTCGTCGGCGCGCTTCGCACCGCCATGGGCATGTGCGGCGCCCGCACCATCCGCGAATTCCAGCAGGCCGAAATGGTCATCGCTCCCGCGATCAAGACCGAAGGGAAGATCTACCAGTTTGCCCAGTCGCAGGCTTAGGTCTTCCGCGCTCCTCCTTCTCGTGGCAGCGGCCCTCTTACCGGGGGCCGCTGTTTCTGCCTCCGCCGATAGCCCCGCCTCCCTCACCTGCATCTCCGTCACCTCCGATGGGCTCACCCAGGCGGTCGAAGCGAGCGGGCTCATCCTGGTCGCGAAGGTCCACCGCCAGTCGGCCCGCGGACCGGTCGAACTGGAACCGGAAGTCATCCTCAAGGGCTCGGTGCCGGGCACGAACGTCGTCCTGGCGGTTCACGAAGGCGAGGCGCCGTGTCCGCTCGCCACGCTCACCGGCGGGATGCGCGCCCTGCTGTTTCTGTCGGTGATCGACGGCCGTCCGGAGTGGCCCGGTGCCTCGCAGGTCTTCGACCTCCGGGACGGCCTGGCCATTCAGCAGGAAGACCATGGGTTCGGCGAAGACGCCGAGTTCGCGCGCGTCAACTCCGTCCGCGCCATCACCGGCCAGTACGTCGTGCCCGCGAGCAATGCCGCCGAGGGCGCCGGCATTGACTGGGGCAGCACCGTCCTGCCGATTGGTGCTGTCCTGGCCGTGGTCTTTGGCATCGGCCTCGTGCTCATGCGCACCTGGCACCGGATCGACCCGAGCTAGCGCACCAGCCGCTCGAGGAACTCCGCCAGCGTCTCCTCGCGCTCCTCGAGCACCATCCGCGCGGCATCCAGCGCATACGCGTCGCTGTGCGGCATCGCCACACCCAGCCCCGCCCACGCCAGCATCGCCGCATCGTTCACGCTGTCCCCGATCGCCACGACCTCGTGACGGTCGATCCCGAGGTCGCCGCACACCAGCGACAGCGCGTGTCCCTTGTTCGCCTCCGGGGCCACCGCCACCGTTACGCCCGGGAAGTCCAACATGTGCAGCGCTTCGCCGTGCCGCGACACCAGCGCCCCGTGAATGCCGTTCGACTCCGCGTTCGATGAAATCACCCCGACGCCCGTCGGCTCCACGCCAGAGTGCTCCGGGTCCGGCCGGTATTCCGGCGTGATCCCCGAAACCACGCCATAGTGCTCGGTCGCCTCCGTGCGCCGCGAGGCGATGTAGCGCAGCGGGTTGAACCACTCGTAGTCGCGCTCGATCCCGCGCGCGTAATCGATGATTTCCAGCGCCGTGTGCCGGGCGATGGGAAATTCGTGCGTCATCGTACCGTCGAGGAGGTGCACGGAGCACCCCTGCTGGCAGATCACCGGCCCCGGCAGCCCCAGGTGCCGCGCGATCTTCGCCGTCCCCGGGAACATCCGGCCCGAGGCGAGCACCACCGCGATCCCCCGCTCGCGCAGCGAGGTTACCGCCCGCGACAGGCGCGGTGTTGGCACGCGGTCGCGCCCGTAATGCGCCGGCTCGATGAGCGTGCCGTCGATGTCGAGCGCGACCAGCCTTACGCCCATCGCCCGCACACGATCCGGTCGATCCCGGCGAGGTCCCTCACGGTCCACGGCTCGGCCCCGTGGCGCATCACGAGCGCCTCCACGTCCCCTGCCTGCCCGTAGCCCACTTCCAGCGCCAGCAGGCGGGGGCGCAGCCGCGCCGCGCAGTCCTCGATGAGCCGGCTGATGAGCTCATAGCCGTCTTTCCCACCGTCCAGCGCCACGCGAGGCTCCCACCGGCTTACCTCTGGCTCCAGCGCCTCGATCTCCCATGACGGGATGTATGGCAGGTTCGCCAGCACAACATCTGCCCGCGACACGATCGAGAGCAGATCGCCCAGCACGAGCCCAACTCCCGGCGCGTGGGCGGCCGCATTGGCCTTCGCAAACCGCATGGCGCCGGGGCTGATCTCCGTGGCCACCACCCGCGCCCCTGGCCGCTCCGCCGCGATCGAAACCGCAACCGCGCCGCTTCCCGTGCCCGCCTCGACAACCACCGCACCGGGGTCGCGGTCGATCTCGCTCAGTGCCAGCTCCACGAGCAACTCGGTCTCCGGCCTCGGGATGAGCACGCCCGCGCCGACGCCGAAATCGCGGCCGTAGAACTCGCGGTGGCCGGTGATGTACGCAGCCGGCTCGCGCTGGGTCCGCCGCTCCACCCATTCGGCGAACCGCTCCGCTTCCGCCGCGTCCAGCGCGCTCCCGGCGAAGTACGCCGCCCGCGAGACCCCCGCGGCTTCCCGGGCCAGTAGTTCCGCCTCGAATCGGGCGTCCTCGATCCCCGCGGCAGCCAGCCTCCTTGAGGCTTCCATGGCCGCCCGGCGCGCGCTCATTCCAGGCTCTCGAGCCGCCCGGCTTCGACCGCCGTGGCGACCGCGTCGATGATGTCGTCCAGGTTCCCGTCCATCCGGTCCGGGATGTTGTGCACCGTCAGCCCCACGCGATGGTCCGTGATCCGGTCCTGCGGGAAGTTGTACGTCCTGATCTTCTCGCTCCGGTCACCGGTCCCCACCTGCGTCTTCCGTTCGGCGCTCAGCTCAGCCTCCTGGCGCGTCACCTCCATATCCAGCAGCCGCGATCGCAGCACCGTCATCGCCTTCACGCGGTTCTTCATCTGCGAGCGCTCGTCCTGGCACACCACCACGATCCCCGTCGGAATGTGGGTCAGGCGGACCGCCGTCGCGACCTTGTTCACGTTCTGCCCGCCCGCGCCCGAGGAGTGGAAGATGTCCACGCGCAGGTCCTTCTCATCCACATCGATGTCGACATCCTCGGCTTCGGGGAGGACGGCCACCGTGGCCGTCGACGTGTGGATGCGGCCCTGGGCCTCCGTCTCGGGAACGCGCTGGACACGATGCACTCCGCTTTCGTACTTCAGCCGCGAATACGCCCCGTCGCCCCGAACCTCGAACACAACTTCCTTGAAGCCGCCCTTCTCCGATTCCGAGGCGCTCAGGATTTCGGTCTGCCACCGCTTCCGCTCGGCGTAGCGCGCATAGGCGCGGTAGAGCTCAAACGCGAACAGCGCCGCCTCCTCGCCGCCCGCGCCCGCGCGGATTTCCACGATCACGTTGCGCGAATCGCGCGGGTCCTTCGGCAGCAATTCCCGGCGGATGAGCCCCGCCAGCTCCTCCATCCGCGCCTCGGCCTCCGCCAGCTCGGTTTCCGCCAGCGCCTTCATCTCCGTGTCCGAGTCGCCCATCAGCGCGCGAGCTTCCGCGGCGGCGCCGCTTGCCGCCTCGAATTCGCGGAACAGCTCCACCACCCGCTCCAGTTCAGCCCGTTCACGAGCGAGTTTGTTCAGTTGCTCGAAATCAGCCGCCACTTCCGGGCGCGCCATGTCGTTCGTCAGCTCGTCATAGCGCTCACGGATCCGTTGCAGCCGGGAAAGAATGTTGTCGTCCATAGGTGAGAAGAAACGGCCCACGCGGGGCGGACCGTCTGGTGCGCTCCAGGGCCTTCATTCGAGTATACCACCGGCCCGGCCTCAGTCCCCGAGGCGTTCCCTCACTACGGCTGCCACCCGTTCGAGCGCGATGATCTCCTGCTCGCCCTCGCCGGCCAGGTCCTTCAACACCGCCTGGCCGGCCGCAAGCTCGTCCTCCCCAATGATCAGCGCCACGCGCGCGCCCGAATGGTTGGCGCCGCGCATCTGCGCCTTCATCGACTTCCCGCTCTCGCCGATGAGCGTGGCGATGCCAAGGTCCCGCAGTTCGGAAGCCAGCGCGAACACGCGCGCACCCGCGCCTTCGGCACGGTGGACGATGTACACAGCCGCCGCCGAACCGTCGTCGAATACGACGCCGTTCTTTTGCATCTCCAGGATGAGCCGCTCAATCCCGCTCCCAAAGCCCATGCCCGGTGTTGGCGGCCCACCCAGCAGCTCCATCAGGCCGTCGTACCGCCCGCCCCCGCCCAGCGTCCCCTGGGCCCGCTCATCATCGTTCGGGACAATTTCGAACACCGTCCGGTTGTAATAGTCGAGCCCCCGCACCAGCAGCGGATCGATGGCATACGCGATGCCCGCGGCCGCCAGCGCGCCCGTCACGGCCTCGTGGTGGGCCCGCGCGGCAGCGCTCAACTGCTCCACGAGCTTCGGCGCGCCCTCCTTGAAGGGCAGGTCACGCTCGTCCTTGCTATCCAGCAAGCGCAACGGATTCCGCGCGAACCGGCGCTGGCTGTCCTCCGAAAGTTTCCCCAGGTGCGGCCGGTAGTAGTCCTTCAGCCGCTCGATGTACGCCCGCCGCGGCTCCCGGTCGTCCAGCGACCCGAGCCTCACCGTCACATTCCTGATGCCGAGCCGTTCGTACAGCCGCCAGAGCACCGCGATCACCTCCGCATCGATCAGCGGGTCGCTCGACCCCAGCACCTCGCAGTCGAACTGGTGGTGCTGCCGGTAGCGGCCCTTCTGCGGCCGGTCGTACCGGAACATCGCGTGGGTCGTGTAGAGCCGCACGGGCTGCGGCCAGCTTGCCATCCCGTGTTCCAGGTAGGCCCGGCACACCGCCGGCGTCGCTTCCGGAGTCAGCGCCAGCTTCTCGCCCCCACGGTCCTCGAAGACGTACATCTCCTTCTCAATGATGTCCGTCGTGTCGCCGCTGCCCTTCTCGAAAACGCCCGCATACTCGAACGCGGGGGTGTCGATTCGCCGGAAGCCGTGCAGCCGGGTGACCTCGCGGATGCCTTCGAGGACAGCCGCCCAGTACGGCTGCATGTCCGGGAGCACGTCTTGCGTGCCGCGCGGGGCCTGGTAACGCGTGGTCATAAAGAGAAGGTACTTTCGCGGTAGGGTTGCATGGTAGGATAGATTCACAGCCTCACCCGGCATAGAGGTAACCCCCTTTGGCGGTGCCCACCACCCAGGAGACAGCTTCTTCCGCCGTCACCATCGACGCGCTGCTCCAGCGTGCCGCCCAATACCTTCCCGAAGACCGGCTCGGCATCATCCGCGATGCCTTCGAGTTCGCCCGCGAATGCCACGAGGGGCAGGTCCGCAAAACCGGCGACCCCTACATCACCCACCCCGTCGCCGTCGCCGAGCTCGTCGCCAACCTCGAACTCGATCACCTCGCCATTGCCGCTGCCCTCCTCCACGACGTCCAGGAAGACTGCGGCATCCCGAATGAAGTCCTCGCCGACAAGTTCGGCGCACGCGTCGCCAGGCTCGTCGATGGCCTGACCAAGCTCGATAAGCTTCCCATGAACGTGGGGACCATCGACCCCGCCCGCGGCACCATGCAGGCCCAGAACCTTCGCAAGATGTTCCTCGCCATGGCCGAGGACATCTCCGTCGTCCTCATCAAGCTCTGCGACCGCCTCCACAACATGCGCACCCTCTGGGCGTTCCCGCCCGAAAAGCAGAAGCGCATCGCCCTCGAAACCCAGGAGATCTTCGCCCCGCTCGCCAACCGCCTCGGTGTCTGGCAAATCAAGTGGGAGCTCGAAGACCTCGCCTTCCGCTACCTCGAACCCGAAAAGTACCGCGAAATCGCCGAACTTCTCGCCTCCAAGCGCGCCACCCGCGAGAGCGTCATCGCCGAGGCGTCCGAAGTCCTCCGCGAACACCTCGAAGCCGCCGGCATTCACGCCGAGATCACCGGCCGCGCAAAGCACATCGCCAGCATCTACCACAAAATGGCGCGCTACTCGGCCCAGTCCAAGTCCTTCGACCAGATCTACGACCTCCTCGCTATCCGCGTCTTCGTCGATAGCATCACCGAGTGCTACCACGCCCTGGGCGTCATCCACGCCCTCTGGCGCCCCATCCCCGGCCAGTTCGACGACTACATCGGCAACCCCAAAGACAGCATGTACCAGTCGCTCCATACCACCGTCGTCGGGCCCGGGGGCAAGCCGCTCGAAATCCAGATCCGCACCCACGACATGCACCGCGTCGCCGAATACGGCGTCGCCGCCCACTGGCGCTACAAGGAAGGCGGCAAGGCACACGGCAAGGACGAGGAACGCATCGCCTGGCTCCGCCAGCTCCTCGAATGGCAGCGCGACCTCGCCGGCGCCGACGAATTCGTCGAAAGCGTCAAGACCGACATCTTCCACGACCAGGTGTTCGTCTACACGCCCAAGGGCGACGTCCTCGACCTCCCCGCTGGCGCGACCCCCCTCGACTTCGCCTACCGCATTCACACCGACCTCGGCCATCAGACCGTCGGCGCCAAGGTCAACGGCCGCATGGTCGCGCTCAACTCCACCGTGAAGAACGGCGACGTCATCGAGATCATGCGCAGCCGCACCAGCAAGGGCCCTTCGCGTGACTGGCTCAACAGCAACCTCGGCTACGTGCGCACCGCCCACTCCAAGGAAAAGATCCGCCAGTGGTTCCGCAAGCAGGAGCGCGCGCAGAACATCGAGCTGGGCCGCAACCTCCTCGAACGCGAAATGCGCCGCCTCGGCGTCGAGATCTCCGACCGCCAGGAACAGCTGCTCCAGCTCTTCAACTTCACGAATTGGGACGACTTCCTTGCCGCCCTCGGCTACGGAGGCGTCAGCACCAATTCCATCGCTCGCCGCATGGGCGCCCTCCTCGCCGAGGAAGAGGCCGCCCAGGAACCGCCGCCCCAGCTCCCCCAGAAACAGGCGCCCGCGCAGCTCGGCAGTCCCGGCATGCGCGTGCTCGGCGTGGGAAACCTGCTCACCACCATGGCCCGCTGTTGCAACCCCGTCCCCGGCGACCAGATCGTCGGCTACGTCACCCGCACCCGGGGCGTCACCGTCCACCGCGCCGATTGCCACAACATCCTCAACGAGGAAGAGCACGAGCGCATCGTCGAGGTCGAATGGGGCACCGTGACCCGGCTCTACCCGGTCTCCGTCCGCATCGAAGCCTGGGACCGCGTCGGACTCCTCCGCGATATCACCACCGTCGTGACCGAGGACAAGGTCAACATGGTCGGGGTCCGCACCATCGAAAACGGCGATGGGTCGGTCAGCATCCTCGCCACCCTCGAGACAACCGGCGTCGAGCAGCTCTCGCGCCTGCTTTCGCGCATCGAGATCATCCGGGGTGTCCGCTCCGTCGAGCGAAATCGGGACCGGCGCCGCGCCCGCCCCGCCGATCCCACCCCCATGCGTCGCGCCGCACCGTGATTCAGGCTGCCCTGCGGCGCACCTCCCGGTTCTTCAGCGTTTCCGCGCGCCGCCGCGTCGAAGGCCGGGGCCGCCCCGGCCGTGCCGCCCGCGCCGAGCCCACATGGGGCTCCCGGCTCACCAGGTACTCCGTCGTCATCGCCGAAACGAGCGCCAGCGCGCTCCCGATGAGGAACAGGTCGAAGAGGATCGTCAGGACGGGGTTGACCATCGTTAGCACATCCGTTCGTAGTGCGTGAACACTACCCGCACATGCGTTCGCATGTCAACACATCTGTTCTAAAGTCGTCAACGTTTGTCGCGATCGCGGCCCGTTACTCCAGCGCCACGGCTTCGTACGCCCCTGCCCGGAGCGCTTCCAGCAGCTCCGCCTGCGTTTCAATCCGCTGATGGAAGCGTGTCGCGGCCCTGCCAACTTCCGCCGCCGTGTGCGCGTCCGATCCACCAATCCCCGGTAGCCGGAATCCGTGCGCCAGCCCCGAGGCCGCCATGTTCTGCAAGCGTGTATCCGATCCGTTGATGGCCTCCACCGAGGCGAAGAACTCCACCGTGTCGTGCGTCACCCTCAACAGCCCATCGCGCGCCGGGTGCGCCAGGAACAGGATGCCGCCGCTCCGGCTCGCCGCCTCATGTACCTCTCGCACGATCGCCGAAAACGAACGCGGGCTCTCGAGCCCGAATGCGAGCACATGCCCCAGATCGGTGGTCAGCTCCACGGCCGAGAACACCGGGAATCCGGTCCGCTTTCTTAGCGCTTCCAGCTCGTCCTCCGGCCACGCGCGGTCGTGCTCGGTCAGGCACACCCCGTCCAGCCCGCGTTCCCGGGCCAGCCGCACAAGCGCCTCCGCCTCCAACGCGCTGCACGTACTGAGCGGCAGCGTGTGGCAGTGCAGGTCGATGAGCACAGGTGTCCCGTCGCTACCGCGGCAGCTTCACGCCGTAGATTTCGCCCAGCAGGTCCAGGAATGCGGCCATCGGGCCCGATTGCGGCTTGTTCCGCCGGTACATCACCGCGATGTCGCGTTCCACCGGCTCCGCCGCCTCGATGTGCACCTTGTGCAGCGTGCCGAGCCGTATCTCCCGCTCCACCGATACCTCCGGCAACAGGGCGATGCCCAGGTTGGCTTCCACCATCTTCTTGGTCGCCTCGATCGAATCCAGTTGCATCTGCTGCAGCGGCATGACGCCCAGGTCGCGAAACAACCCCAGGATCATCGCGTAATACCCCGAGTCCCGGTCGAACAGGATCAGCGAGTCGTCGGCAAGGTCCTCCACTTTCACCGATCCCCGCTTCGCATACCGGTGTTGCGACGAGACCACCAGCACCAGCTCGTCATGGTACAGCGTCACCGTCCGGACATCCGGGTGATTGATCGGCCTCCCGATCCCCACCTGCACGTCGTCGTCCAGCACCATCTGGAGCACCTCGTCGCTATGCCCCGTCCGCACCAGCACATCCACTCCCGCGTGGTTGTCCCGGAACACCTTCAGCAACCGCGGCAGCACATAGGTCCCCACTGCCGGCGCCGTCCCGATCATCAGCCGCCCTGCTGTCCCGTCTCGCGTGCCCTCCAGCACCATCAGCCCGTCGTTCAGTGTCCGGAGCACGCGCTGGGCATAGGGCAGAAACGAGCGGCCCGCGTCGGTCAATTTCACGCCCCGGCCCATCCGCTCGAACAACGCCTGCCCCACCTCGCGTTCGAGCGACTGGATCCGGTTGCTAAGCGACGGCTGGGCGACGTTGAGCAATTCAGCCGCGCGGCTAAAGCTCCCGCAATCAGCGGCAGCGATGAAGGCGTCTAGTTGGGCCAGTTCCATGGATGGCTCACCCGCGAGCGATAGCGCGTCGCTATGTGTCCAACCATACAGTCTCCATCAGCCATAGGCTAGGGCTTGGCATCCATCAATGTAACCGGCTTCGGCGTCACTCAATCGAAATACCGGCCCAACACCCAGTTCATGATGTCCCGCACCGTCACCATACCCACCAGCTCACCGTCACGAACCACGGGGATGTGCCGGAAGCCACCGTCGCCCATCTTGTTGAGCGCCGTCGCCATCATGTCGTCCTGGCGGAGCACCACCGGGTCCGCTGTCATGTAGCGCGCGACCGGTTCGTCCATGACACCCGGGACGCCCGCCACGCGCAGCAGCACATCGCGATCCGTGAAAATGCCAACCACCCTCCCCTGCTCCACCACCACCACCGCACCGGAGGGATCCGTGCGCATCTCATCGATGGCCTGCCTCACCGTCTGGCCGGGCGATACCGTCCTCGGCCGCGTCATCCGCGCGCCCGAGACTGGCAACGTCAGGTCACTCTCTGGCACCACCTGGGCCGATTCCGGCACGTCGATGCTGCGCAGGTCCATCAGGCAGTGTTCGCAGGTATCCACTCCCTCGATGTTCTGAGTCCCGCAACTGGGACACACCACCACATTGCGTTGTTCGACCGGCATACTGGCTCCTCCTCCCGCCCGAAAACAGCAAGGCTCCCCGGAGGGAGCCAGGACTGTACCAGATTCGTGCCCCCTATTCGATGAACGGCCTTTACTCCACCACCCACGTTTCGCCACTGTGCAGCACCGCCGAAAGGTCGCCCGGCCCCTTCGCCATCGCCTCTTCCACCTGCCGCTGGACCAGGTCGTCGTACACCGGCGCGTCGATGTCGCGGAAGACCCCGATCGGCACCGGGAACTCCGGGTAGTCCATCCCTACAAGGATGTTCGCCAGCGAGATGTTCTCGTTGTGCGCGTCGTGGATGAGCAGTCCCTCGTCCAGCGCCGCGTTCTCCACCACCTCCGGCGTGAACCCGTTCAGCCGGATGCCATGCTGCCGATCCTTCCCAAAGCGCAGCGGCTTGCCGTGCTCCAGGTAGACCATCCGGTCCTGCCGCACTTCCTTCTCGGCGAACGCCGCGAACGCGCCATCGTTGAAGATATTGCAGTTCTGGTAGACCTCCACGAACGAGACCCCGTGGTGTTGCGCCGCCTGGTAAAGCGTCTCCTCCAGGTGCTTCGTGTCGCGGTCGATCGACCGGGCCACGAAGGTTGCCCCCGCCGCCAGCGCGATGCGAATCGGGTTCAGCGGCCGCTCCGTCGTCCCGTATGGCGACGACTTGGTCACCTTCCCGAATTCCGAGGTCGGCGAATACTGGCCCTTGGTGAGCCCGTAGATGCGATTGTTGAACAACACCACCGTCAGGTCGACGTTCCGGCGCATGGCGTGCAGCAGGTGGTTGCCGCCGATGCTCAATCCATCGCCATCACCCGTGATGACGAACACCTTCAGCTCTGGCCGGGCCGTCTTCAGCCCGGTTGCCAGCGTCAGCGCCCGCCCGTGGATGCTGTGGAAGCCATACGTCTCAACGTAGTACGGAAACCGGCTCGAACACCCGATGCCGCTGATGAATACCAGGTTCTCCTTCGCGATGCGCAGCTCCGGCAGCATCTTCTGCATCTGCGCCAGGATCGAGTAGTCGCCACAGCCCGGGCACCAGCGCACTTCCTGGTCCGAGACAAAGTCCTTCCGGGTGAGCACCGGGAGGTCAGCCGGGAGGACGCCGCTGTTGGCTACGGTTGGAGCAGTCATGGATTACCCTCCACTCAGGACGGACGATTGTCCGAACTCGATGGTATACGGCCCTCGCAGCCCGAGGACTTCGTCGATCTTCCCTTCGATCTCCGCAATCTTGAACGGCTGCCCGGAGATCTTGTTGAAGGGGATGGCGTCGACCATGAACCTCCCGCGGATGAGCAGGGCCAGCTGGCCCGTGTTCAGCTCGGGGATGAGTACCTTCCTGTAGCGCCTCAGTACCGTCTCCAGGTTCCCCGGGAACGGGTTGAGGTAGCGTAAATGCGCCGAGGCAACACTCAGGCCACGCTTCCGCGCGTTCTGCGTCGCGCTGGTGATCGCGCCATACGTCCCACCCCACCCCAGCACCAGCAGGTCTCCCGTCTCGGGCCCCGCCACCTCCAGGTCGGGGATGTCCTGCACGATCCGGTCCACCCGCGCCTTCCGCGCGAGCGTCATCTCATGGTGGTTGCGCGGGTCGTAGCTGATGTCGCCGGTCTCCCCCGATTTCTCCAGGCCGCCGATCCGGTGGGTCAGGCCCTTCTGCCCCGGTACCGCCCACGGGCGGGCGAGCGTCTTCGGGTCGCGCTCATATGGATTGAACCCGTCATCCCGCTCCGGTGCGTACCTCCACTCGATCCTTGGCAGGCTCCCAATGTCCGGGATGCGCCACGGCTCGGAACCGTTCCCGAGGTACCCGTCGCTCAGGAAGATGACCGGCACCATGTACTTCAGCGCGATCCGGAACGCCTCGATCGCCATCAGGAAGCAGTCCGATGGCGTGCATGGCGCGACGATGGCCACATAACTGTCGCCGTTCCGCCCGAACATCGCCTGCAGCAGGTCGGCCTGCTCCGTCTTCGTCGGCATGCCCGTGCTCGGCCCGGCCCGCTGCACATCGATGACTACGAGCGGGAGCTCGGTCATCACCGCAAGGTTCAGCGCTTCGCTCTTCAGGGCCAGGCCCGGTCCGCTCGTGCCCGTCAGGCCAAGGTGCCCCCCATAGGCGGCGCCGATCGCCGCGCCAATCGCCGCGATCTCGTCTTCCGCCTGGAACGTCTTCACGCCGAACGCCTTCAGCTTCGAAAGCTCGTGGAGCACATCGGAAGCCGGCGTGATCGGATAGCTCCCATAGAACAGCGGCAGCCCGCTCAGCACCGACGCCGCCACAAACCCCAGTGCCGTCGCCTCGTTTCCGCTGATGTGGCGGTACGTGCCCGGCTCCACCTTCGCCGGCGGGACCTTGTACTGCACGCGGAACAGTTCCGTCGTTTCGCCAAAGTTGTATCCCGCCCGCAGCGCGCGCAGGTTCGCATCCAGAATGTCCGGCCGCCGCTTGAACTGCTCCGTCGCCCACTTGATGGTCGTATCCATCGACCGTCCGTAGAGCCACAGGACGAGCCCCAGCGCATAGAAGTTCCGCGAGCGGAACTTGTCTTTCGCGTTCAGCGGCACTCCCTCCAGCGCCAGCTCGTTGAAGCGCGTGATCGCCACCGGCACCACCTGGTACTGCGAAAGCGTCCCGTCTTCGAGCGGGTTCGTCTGGTAGGCCGCCTTCTTCAGGTTGACCGCGTTGAACTCGTCCTCATCGACGATGAGCAGGCCGCCCGGCCGGAGGTCGCCGATGTTCGTCTTCAGCGCCGCCGGGTTCATCGCCACCAGCACGTCCGGCCGGTCGCCCGGAGTGTGGATGTCGGTGCTCGAAAACGATAGCTGGAAGCCCGATACCCCCGGCAGCGACCCCGTGGGAGCGCGGATCTCGGCCGGAAAGTCTGGCAGCGTCGCCAGGTCGTTTCCGAATACGGCCGCCGTCCGCGTGAACTGCGTTCCGGTGAGCTGCATCCCGTCGCCCGAATCTCCGGCGAACCGAATCGTCACACGGTCGAGCTCTTCGACGATGTGCTCGGGCTTGTGTTCCGTTTCTGTGGTCATGGGCCTCTGCTATCCACCCTCTGGTCTCTCCATCACCTGGTGAGGGCGTGGAGGCAGGTTGAGGACGTCTTCCGGGTACGCTTCAGCGAGGTCCTTCAGGAGATCTCCGAGCCGCACAAGACCGGCCACGCGCTCTCCCTCCACCACGGGCAGCGTGCGGTAGTGGTGCTGCTGCATCGTCGCGATTGCTTCGGCCACCGTCCTCGTGGCCTCAATCGTGCGAGGCGCCTTCGTGAGCACCGCCGTCTCGAGCGGCTGGTCCCAGTCGAAACCATCCCCCATGCACTTCGTCAGAACGTCCCGCTCCGTGAAGATTCCCGCGAGCTGGCCACCTTCCACCGCGAGCACGCACGACCCGGCGCCCGCTCGCATCATCTCCACGGCTGTCCTGACTGACGTGTATGGCGAAACGATCGCTGGCTCGACGAGCGGCAGCTCCTGAAGTCGTTGGTTAACGAACCGGCTGAGCCGGGAGCGATCCATGAGTCCTGTTCGTTCGCCTGGCGGTTTCGGCGGGTCGGAGCAGGCCGGGCCTGCGCAACGCGCTTTGCGCCCAGTGTACGCCTTTGCCGTAAATCGTGCAGGCTGTTCACCTCACAACCAGCCCCCACCCCGCTCCCTCTCCCCCGGCCTTCCATAAGCCCTACGACTCTTCCCTATTTCTGCCTCCCGTCACCGCCCTGTCTCTGCAGCGTCACCGAACCGCGGCCGATATTCCGGATACGGTCCCTCCCTGGGATGTAGGGCAGCCTATGGCTTCGAACGCGCAAATTCAGACTGTCAAAGCCGACTTCCTCGACCCGTCCCTCTACGACGACGCCGGGCTCTCCGGCCTTCCCAGGCTCTCCCGCGGCACCGTCCTCGCCGCGCTCAGCCGAGCGTTCGACCTCGCCGAAGGCCGCCGCCCGGGCCACGCCCAGCGCGTTGCCTATGTCGGCGTCTTCCTCGCCAGCGAGCTCGGCCTCGATCCCCAGAAGGTCGAGGACGTTTTCTTCGGGTGCCTCCTGCACGATGTCGGCATGGCCGCCGGCAGCCACGGCCCGAGGGTCGACGCCTCGCGCGGCGCCCGCATCATCGCCGGCGCCTCGGGCGCGGCCGATGTCCTCACACAGGTCCCGCCCGGCGGCTGGACCCAGGTCGTCGAGGCCATCGCCCACCATTCCGGCCTCGGCGCCCAGATCGTCCGCAAGATGGGCCTCGGCGATGCCGTCGCCGGCGCCGTCGCCGCGCATCATGATTGCTGGGACGGCTCCGGCCGCCCCGGCGCATCACCCGGCGAGCGCGCCCCCATCGTCGCCCGCGTCGTCGCCCTCGCCGACCGTGTCGAGTCCATGATCGACGCCGAGGGCTCCCCGCTCATGATGCGCCGCCGCGGCCCCGCCCTCGTCAGGGATATGGGCGGCGCCGAGCTCGACCCCGAACTCGCCGCCAGGATGTCCGTCATCGCCTCCCGCGACGACTTCTGGCTCGGTTTCTACGACAACGACCTGCCCGCCGCCCTGATGTCGCTCAACTACGGCGGCATCATGAACCGCGACGACCTCTTCGACTTCCTCGGCGTCATCAGCGACGTCGTCGATGGCCGCAACGGCCGCGAACAGGGCCGCGGCCGCCGCGTGGCCGACCTCGCGCGCCGCGTCGCCCTCGCTTGCGATATGACCGAGCGCCGCGCCGACCTCGTGAAGGTCGCCTCACTCCTCCAGGATGTGGGCACCCTCGGCGTCCCCGCCCACTACCTCCGCAAACCCGACATCCTCAGCGTCGACGAAATGGCCGCCGTCCAGCTCCATCCCGTCTACGCCCGCGACATCCTGAGCGAAATCCCCGGCCTTGGCGCCGCCGCCTGGTGGGTCGGCTGCCACCACGAGCGCATCGATGGCAAGGGCTACCCCGGCATGCTCGAAGGCTCCGAAGTGCCCGCCGAAGCCCAGATTATCGGTATGGCCGAAGCCTTCGACGCCCTCACCAGCGAACGCCCCTACCGCCGGGCCATGTCCCAGGCCGATGCCGCCGAAGTGATGCGCGGCCTCGCGGGCACCCGTTTCGACCCCTACCTGCTGGCGCGCTTCCAGGGCGTCGCCTACCCGTTCGAGGCCTGACGGCGGGCAGCCATCCCGCCCACGCAACCCAGGCACCACCCGCTTCGAGGAAGGCCCGCCCACGCGGGCCTTCCTCGCGCGGGCGCCATCCCACCGTCCCTCCCACGCCAATCCCGCCCGATCTCCCCTACAATCCGCCCAGAACCCTCGGAGGGGGCCCTGTTGAACACCCGCGTCATCTCGATTTCCCGCCAGGTTGGCACAGGCGGCGAGGAGGTCGCCCGGGCCGTCGCGGGCCGCCTCGGCCTCCGCTTCATCGATTACCAGGTCATCCAGCGCGCCGCCGAGGATGCCGGCGTCTCCCCCGAAACCGTCAGCGAGGCCGAGCACACGCCCTCCCTCCTCACCCGCATCCTCGAAGCCCTCGCCCGCAACCCCAGCATGCCCGTCGCCGCCTGGGCCGACCCCGTCCCACTCGCCACTACCCCCCTCTTCACCTCGGCCGACTACCGCGGGTTCGTCGAGGACGTCATCCGCGACCTCGCCAGCCAGGGTGGCTGCGTCATCGTCGGCCACGCCGCCCACGTGATCCTTCGCGACCGATTCGATACCGTACGCGTGCTGGTTACCGGCTCCACGCCCCATCGCGTGCGCCGTATCCGCGCCGGCATGGGCGTCGAGGAAAAAGAAGCCCTCAAGATCATCGAAAGGACCGACAACGAACGGCTGGACTATTTCCGCCGCTTCTACGAAACCGGATGGCTCAACCCAGGCTCCTACGACCTCTGTATCAGCACCGACCACCTCAAGCCGGAACAGTGCGCCGAAGTCATCGCGCTGGTGGCCGAGTTGCGTTAGCCCTGCTCGCATTGCTCGCCCTCTTCGCCGCTGCCTGCGGCGGCAGCGACAGCGACGATGATACCGGGGGCGATGCTACCCCGGCACTCACCGCCGCCGACCTCCTGCCCGACCTCTCCGCCAGCGGCTTCTCCCTCGTCCAGTCGGGCCGCGTGCCCGCCGCCGCCGAAAGCCAGGACGCCAACTTCGCCATCTACGCCAGGCAGGGCGCCGTCAGCCAGGCCCGCGTCGAGGTCAACATGCACCCCACCCCGGATGCCGCGGCCGCCCAGTTCGGCGCCATCGCCGAGGCCCTCCGCAACCCGCCACCCGACCTCTTCGGCCCCAACGCCACGCAGACCGATAACGAGGCGATCTTCCAGGCCGACCAGTCCCGCAGCTACGTGACCACGAAGCCCGACGGCCAGGGCAACCTGGTCTACACCGACGCCTACCGCTTCGGGCGCGCCGTCGTCATCGTCTACGTCATCGGCAACGACCAGCAGGCCGCCAGTGAAACACGCCAGGACATCGCGGAGCAGATCGCGGCCAGGGCGAACTAGGACCTGCGGACGGAAATGCTTCCAGGAACAGCATCCCTCCTGAAGCCGGACTCCGGGAGATACAATTGCTTCATCGCCGCATCGGTCCGGAGAAGCTCGCACCCGTACTGGCGCACTCCCGACAGGCTGATCGAGTATGGCGTACGCCTTGGTCCCGGGAAGTAAGACACCGACAACCTCCGCGAGCGTTTGAGCGCCCTACTGAGTGGAAGCGTGTAAGTGTGGGCCAGATAGCCAGCGATTTGCTCGGCGAGTTCCACCTTGCCTGCGTTAACTGTGTCCAGCCGAACCGCCGAGCCAATGCATCCGACGATCAAGTCTATCAGCTGTATGAAGTCGCTCCGGATACGAAGTTCATCCATCGAGAGCCCAAGGTTTGCCGCCACGTCTGAATTGAGCTTCGATGGACTTGACGGGACCGCAACTAGAGGATCTACGAATCGCACTTCTTCAGGATAGAACTCCTTGCCATCAGTTGCTCTAGCTTTTACGCACTCCTGCAAAAGGTAACGCGCAAACGAGTCAAAGAGGGTTCCGTCTTTTCTACGGACCCATGCTGCATGCGGATTTCCCGCATCGGTGTATGGCCTTATCAAAAGAACCTCTTCACCGCGGAAGCACCAGGCCACCATCGACTTCCCAGCACTGATGGCAAAACGCCGATATGCGTTGACCGGTTTAGGGTAACGCTTTCGATCGTATTCTTCATGATGCGTGTCGACGACGAACACCTTCACCCGTGCCTCTTCGAGAAAGTGCCCCAAGGTTGACCTGAGCCAGTCCCGTGCCAGCAGCCACGCCGGTGACTGCGACTGCCTGGCGCCGCCGACATCCTTGAAGTGAACTTCGTGCTCATACCCGTGTCGTCGCCGCATCGCAGCGAGCTCGTTCCCTATCGCCTCTAGGCGCTGGTCTGGGATCGCCAACAGCCCGTGGATGCCGAACCTATCGCGATTCGTAAACCCGCTCTCATCGTGGAACAGGTGCACCGCCGCAGCGCGCTTGGGAGGGAGGTCGAAACTGGGGAAGGATGCCGTGTCCATCTCAGGATTATACGCCCGTCCCAAGGAATTGCCTATCCTGCTACTCACTTTAGCAAATCGCCTCGTTGGTCTATCTGGAGCACAATCCGCGCCGCGCCACCCGCAGGAGTCCCCGGTGACCCACCCCTCCGAAGACCGCGCACGCAGGCTGCCGTCCGCC
>DAOKYT010000020.1:0-40471 GCA_035326025.1 Tepidiformaceae bacterium | reverse complement strand
CCGCCGGAGGAACGCCATGACAGAGGCACGCACATTCGCCATGGGAGGGAGCAGCCGGATCGGCCTCCTGCTCGCCACCCTGCTCGCCCTCGCCACCGGGGCGCTCGTCTTCGCCGCGCTGCGCGATAGCGGTGACGAGCCAATCGTCCGGAATTCCTCCGGCGGCGCCGAGACGACGGTCGTGACAGCGAAGGAGGATATCCCCGCGCGCGCCGAGATCACCGCCGGCATGCTGCAGCTGACGAAGGTGCCGGCGAATGCCCTGCTGGCCGGCGCCTACTCGGATGTCTCGCTCGTCGAAGGGCGCGTGGCCCGCATCCCGATCTACGCCGGCGAACAGCTCGTCCAGGAAAAGCTGGCCTCCGTCCGGAGCGACCTCGGCCTGAGCTACATCGTCCCGCCCGGCATGCGGGGCATGGGCGTGAAGGTCGACAAGGTGATCAGCCCGGGCGGACTGACCCGCCCGGGCGACCGCGTCGATGTCGTGGCCGTCGTCGATGTCCAGTACAAGGACCTGGCCACGGAGAAGGAGTTCACCGAGACGCGCGCCTTCACGATTGCCCAGAACGTGCAGGTGCTGGCAGTCGAGCAGAAGCTGGAGCGGCAGCTCGCGCCGGCCGCGGACGCGACGCCGGCGGCGCAGACCGGCGAACCATCGCCCGTGGACCAGCCGGAGCCCGAGCCCGAGGGCACGGTGGTGACGCTGGCGCTCGCCCCGGAGGCCACGCAGCAGGTGTTGCTGGCCGAAACGAAGGGCAAAATCCGGCTCGTGGTGCGGGCCCCGGGCGATACGGAAGTGATCGAGACCGAGGACTCAACGTTCCTCTCGCTGGCCGATCCCACGTTCCAGCAACTCATCATCGAAGCGCTTCGCCGATGACCGGACAGGAGCGGAAAGGGGAAGCAGGCATGGGACGAAACCCGCTGGTCATGATCATCGATGAGGACGCGATCTTCCGGCAGGAGCTGCAGGGGATGCTCACGCCGGCGCGGCTCGCCGTGGTGGCCGATTGCGGCTATGGCGTCGAAGCCGCGTCCCTCGCCGAGGAACTCAAGCCCGACCTCATCCTGGCGTCCATCGAGGAGCCGGTGGCGCGGGCGATCCAGACGGTGGAGGCGGTGCGGAGCATCCGGCCGGAGGCTCCGGTCATCGCCTACTCGAGCTCGACCGAACTGCCGCTCGTCCGCCAGGCGATGCATGCGGGGGTACGCGACCTGCTCGCCCACCCCTTCAAGGCGGGTGAGCTGCTGACCGCCATCGAAGCGGTGATGCGGACGGTCCCCAGCGACGGAGAAGCGGCGCCGCCACAGTCCGCGGGCACCGTCCTCACCGTGTTCGGCGCCAAGGGCGGCATCGGCAAGACCACGATCACCACGAACATCGCGACGGCCATCGCGCGCGACACCGACAGCTCGGTGCTGGTGATGGACCTCGACACGCGTTTCGGCGATGTCGCCATCATGCTCGACATCGAACCCGCCGTGACGGTCGCCGAGATGGCCGCGCAGGTGGCGACGCTCGACCGCGCGACGTTCAAGGCGGCGCTCGTGGAGCACTCGTCGGGCGTGTTCGTCCTGCCATCGCCCAAGCACCCCAACGACTGGCGGCAGGTCCAGGCCGAGGACATCAAGGAGCTCGCCCGGTTCGCCAGCCGGATGTTCGATTATGTAATCCTGGATACGCCGGGGGCATTCAACGATATCGTGGGGGCCGCGCTGGAGGTGGCCACGCAGGTGCTGGTGGTCACGAGCGTCGACATGGCGAGCATCAAGGACACTTCGTTCATCCTCGATGTGCTGGAGAGCGAAGGGTTCCCGGAAGACCGGCTGTTCCTCACGGTGAACCACCCGAACGGGGCGAACACGATCCGCTCGGCCGATATCGAGCGGGTGCTCCGCAAGCGCGTGTTCTGGGAGATCCCGCACGACCCGCAGATGACGATTTCCACCCAGATTGGCCTGCCCGTGGTGCTCGCCCGGCCGAAGTCTCGGGCGGCCAGCAATCTCTCGGGCCTGGCAGGCAAGATCACCGGGCGCACGGCGCCGCCGCGCGAAAGCAAGAGCGTCCTTCGGCGGCTCCTGCCGCTCGGGGCGCGGAACCCGTAGATGGGAAGGAAAAGGAGCCAACGATGAGCGACTTGCCCCGGGGCGAAAACGGGACCGGCATCCGCTTTGGCGGGTCGCGGGAGGGGATTGCCAGCATCATGGCGGGGAGCTCCCGTCCCGTGCTCAAGCCAGCCAGCGGCCCCGACCTCTCCCAGATGGTCGCCTCCCTCCACGAGCGGCTCATCAACAGCCTCGACCCCGATAAGCTCTCGGGCGCGGAGCCCGGGGAGGCGCGCGGGCTGGTGGAAGAGGCGGCAGCCACCATCATCGCGAATGGCGACTACCCGGTGTACGGCGAAACGCGCCAGCGCCTGATCGCGCTCGTGGCCGATGAGGTGCTTGGCCTTGGCCCGATCCAGGTCCTCGTCGATGACCCGAGCGTCACGGAGGTGATGGTCAATGGGCCTGGCGAGGTCTACTTCGAGCGGGAGGGTGTCATCCATCCGAGCGACATCAGCTTCCGGGACGACACGCACGTGCGGCGGGTGGCGGAACGGATCCTTTCCCAGATTGGCCGCCGCGTGGATGAAGCGACGCCGATGGTCGATGCGCGGCTTGCCGATGGATCCCGGGTGAATATCACCATCCCCCCGGCCACGCCGGTGCACCCGACCATCACCATCCGGAAGTTCCGGCGCGACCGCTACCGGATAGAGGACCTGATCGCGGCCAAGACACTCGACGAACGGATGGCGGAATTTCTCGGCGCCTGCACCACGTACAAGCTGAACATCCTCATCTCGGGCGGCACGGGCAGCGGCAAGACCACATTCCTGAACGCCCTTTCGGCCTACATCCCCCGCAGCGAACGCATCGTGACCATCGAAGACCCGGTCGAGCTCTCACTCCAGCAGCGGCACGTCATCAAGATGGAGGCCCGGCCGCCGGACATGACCGGCGCGCACGCGATCACCCAGCGGGACCTGCTGCGCAACGCGCTCCGCATGCGGCCGGACCGGATCATCATCGGGGAGATCCGCGGCGCCGAGGCGTTCGAGATGCTCCAGGCGATGAACACGGGGCACGAAGGCTCGCTCTCAACGGTCCACGCCAACAGCCCGCGCGACGCGCTCGCCCGGATCGAAAACATGGTGCTGATGGCGGGGGTCGAACTGCCCGTGACCGCGATTCGCGAGCAGGTGGCCTCGGCGCTCCACCTCATCATCCAGCTGCAGCGCTTCCCCGACGGGGTGCGCCGCATCGTGCGCGTGAGCGAGGTGACCGGCATGGAGGGCTCGACCGTCACCCTGCAGGACCTGTTCGTCTTCAAGGCCGAGGGCCTCGGGGAAGGCGGCGAGGTGAGGGGCCGCTACCGCCCGACGGGGCTGCGCCCGACCTTCTCCGAGCAGCTGGCGATCATGGGCTGCCAGCTGCAGCCCGAACTCTTCCTCGACAGGGTGCAGCGGTGATCCCGGCGCTCGCCGCGGTCCTGGGCGCGCTCAGCGTGTTCGTTGGTGTTGGCGCCCTCACCGGGCAGTTCTCCGAGAACCGGCGCAAGCTGGCTGCCCGGACCGTCACCCTCCAGCGCGGCGGGGGCGATGAGAGGCCCCGCACGCTCGCCGCCGGGAGCATCCTGAAGGAGGATGTAGTCGCCGGCAGCGAGCGGGTGAGCGCGCTCCTGCGGCGCTACAGCTGGGTCAGCTCGCGCGCCGGGCTTCTCGAACGGGCCGCGCTCCCGCTGAAGGTCAGCGAGTATCTGCTCGCGCTCGTGGTGGCCTTCGTTGGCGTCGCGGCGCTGGTCACGCTCACATCGGGCATGGTGATCATCGGCCTGTCGTTCGGTGCCCTCGCGGTGCTGGGCGTCGAATTGTGGGTGCGCAGCCGCGCCCGGCGCAGGCTCGACCTTTTCAACAAGCAGCTCCCGGTCGCCCTCCAGGTGATGGCAACGTCGCTGCGGAGCGGATTCGGCGTGATGGAAGCGGTGCAGACGGTGAGCCGCGAGATGGACGACCCGCTCGCGGGGGAATTCGGACTGATCATCGACCAGGCGCGCGTGGGCGGCTCGTTCGAAGCTGGCATGGCGGCGATGGTCTCGCGCATCGATAGCAACGACCTTCGCATCGTGGCGCGGGCGCTGGAGATTCACCGCAAGGTGGGAGGCGACCTCGCGGCGATCCTCGATAGCGTGGCCGGCACCATGCGCGAGCGGGAAGAGCTGCGAGGCCACATCCAGGCGCTGACAGCTCAGCAGCGGCTGGGCGGCCTCATCGTCGGGTTGCTGCCGGCCTGGGTGGTGGGGTTCTTCCTCGTGGTGAACCCGGAATTCATTTCGCCTCTCTGGGAGGACTCGCTGGGCCGGCTATTCCTGGCGGCTGGAGCCGTGATGGAAGTGACGGCATTCGTGGCCATGCGCCGCATCATGACGATTGAGGTGTAGGAGATGGTGCTGCTCGCGGTTCTTTGCGGCGCGGCCGCAGCCTTCATCGGCGCGTACTCGCTCTTCGGAGCCACCAACGGGGCCCTGCCCGAGCGGCTCAACCGGCTCGAGCGCGGGGGGCTTAAGGACCGGCCCGATCTCCTCGCGGAGCCGTTCACGGCGCGGGTCGGCGTCCCGCTGGCGCAGCGGGCGCGGGCCATGCTCATGCGCCTCCTCCCGGGTTCCTGGGTGAGCGGTATCGAACACCGCCTCATGCTGGCGGGCGACCCGTTGAGCCTCCATGCGATGCTCACCGTCCAGCTCGTGGCGGTTGGGGCCGGGGTGTTCGTCGCGTTCGCCGGTGTCATTGCGGGCGGGCCCGCGCCACAACTGGCCGCGACGCTCGTGGCGGCGCTTGGCCTGGCGGTGATGCCGCTCTACTGGCTGCGGATTCGCGTGTCTGCCCGGAAGCGCGCATTGCTGAAGGCGCTGCCCGATGCGGTGGACCTGATCGTGACCACGGTGGAGGCCGGGCTTGGCATCGATGCGGCGCTTTCCGAGGTTGGCCACGAAACCCGGGGCCCGCTGGGGGAAGAACTGCGGCTGACCGTCCGCGAAACGACGCTGGGGCGGAGCCGGCGCGACGCGCTCACCAGGCTGATTCAGCGGACCGACGTGCCGGAGCTCAAGAGCTTCGTCCAGGCCGTCATCCAGGCGGAACAAACCGGAATCCCCATCGGCCAGGTGTTGCGCACGCAGGCCGCGCAGATTCGCTTAAAGAAACGGCAGCGGGCGGAAGCCGAGGCTCAGCGAGCGCCGGTGAAAATGGTGGTGGTGCTGGCGCTGCTCGTGCTGCCCGCCATGCTGCTGATGGTCATTGGCCCGGCCGGCATCCGCATGACCGACCAGTTCTGAGTTACGCCGCCCGGAGCTCCCCGCGATCGAGCCGCCTGTAGTCTTCCAGGCGCGCGAGCGCCGCCGGCCGCACGTCGGCGATGAAGGCTGCCGCGAACGACCGCGCGACCATCCGGACCTGGAGCGCGCTGAAAGGCACCAGCATCGGCACGAGGAGCACGAACGAGAGTGGCGCCCCGGTGAGGTGTGTGACCCCGGCTGCGAGGTAGGCTCCAACGAACACGGCGCCGACCAGGGCCCAGTCGATGCGGGACGGCCCTTCCAGCGCGACGTTGCGGCCGAGGCGGACGTTGAGCACCGTCTGGACAAGGGAGAGCACCGACCGGAAGGCGGCGAGTGGAGCCCAGAGCCAGGCGAGCGGGCTCATGAAGATTGCCAGCAGCCAGAGGCTCGCGAGAGAGCCCACCCGGAACCAGGCGGAAACACGCCAGTTCCAGTGCGATTCGATCCCCAGGAGCGTCGCGGTCATACCAGGAGAGTCGGCAGTGGCCGGGCCGCTCCACAGGCCGCGCCGCGGGAACCCGGGATTGCCGGGCGGCCACCAACCCGCGCGGGCGCTCAGCGCGGGAGAGGGAGGCGGTTGGCCGCCTGCTGGATTACCGGGTGGTCCGGGGTGTTTACCGGGATGCAGAGAGCCGGGGCGGCCTCCGGATTATCCGAGAGCCCATACCCGGTGAACGGACTCCCGCCGCCGGAGACGAACAACGGGCCGGGACGCCGTCCTCACCGGAACATCGCCTTGAAATACACCTCGAGTTCCGCGGCCGCGCCGGATGCGTCTTGCAGAGGTATGGCGATGCGGAAGAGGTGAGGGCCGTCCATTCCGGAATGCATGCCCATGGGCAGTGACAATTCGACGGGGACTTCGCTACCGGGTTCGATGGTTGTGGCACCCACAACCGGCCGGGTTGGTCAGCAACCATCCAGGACTTCGATTGCCGGCGTCCCGATAGTGACCGGCGCCGGCCCGTTGTTGCGCAACAGCCACCGGCCTCCGGCGGGCGTGTCGAGCGGGACCCGCCCGAGGTCGACGACCGGGAACTGCACGGCGACACCAAGCGCCTCGACGGTCCCCGTGGGAAGCTGGTGGCCGGCGGGTTCGTCGCCGCTATCGTCGTCACCCGAGGATGTCCATAGCTGCGCGCCGGCGCCGACGGCAATGAGCGCCAGGAAGCCGAGGAGAAGCGCCCGGGGGAGCATCGAGCGTCTCCGGGACCGCTTCTGTTGGTCTTTGTGTGGCAAAGTTTTCACCCACTGGCTCCTTGCTGTGCGCGCCGGCGCCGGGTTTGGCGGCGAGGGATTCGGCGATCGATTACTACTGGCGTAGTATTTCCGCTCAGCCTACCGCCCTTTCCGCGCCGGTGAGACGGGCGAGCGGGTCAGCGTTTCGGGGCCGCAGGTCCCGAGCGGGATTACCCGGTGACGGTAAAGGGCGTGCGCATGCCCTTCGTGTAATGCCCGATGGCCTGGTCGCCCACGACTTCGACGACCGTGCAGGCGAGCTCATATTCACCCGGCTCGAGGGTGAGCGTGAGCGCCTTTGCCTCGCCCATTCGCAAGCCTTTGACCTCTCCGACGAGTTCGAAGGAGCCTTCCGCGGTCTTGCGCATGACCTGGAGGTCGTGGACGTCGCCGCCGTCATTACTTCCATGGCCGTGGGCCATGTCGTGGACGGCCCAGAAGGTGACCTCGCCCGCCGGGGCTGATGTCCGCTCGGGCTCGACGGCCCAGTTCACGAGCCCGACGCGGATGGAACCGGCGGGCTGGTCGCCGCTCATCATCCCGCTCATGCCACCGTCCATCATGTGGCCGTCATCATCGTCATCATCGCCACTACCGCAGGCCGCCGTCACGAGCAGGGCCAGGGCGAGGACCAGGGCCACGGTGAGCCAGGTCGCAATCCTTCGAATCATCGGTTGTCCTCCGTGGAGCGTGGAGCAGGCTTCCTACTACCATGGGTAGTAGTGTCTCGCAGCGGCTTCGTCCTGACCAGAGCGCCCGGTTCAGAAGCGGCAAAGATGGTCGTTCCGGGGGCGGTCATGGGATCGCGCTTGCCGCGAGGCGGCCCGGTGCGACGCCGCCAACCGCCTTGCCGATGGCCTCCAGCCGGCCGCCTTCCCGTTTCAGGAGGACGGCGTTGGTCGCGACGATGATCGACGAGAGCGACATGAGGAGCGCCGCGACTTCCGGGCGGAGCTGGAGCCCCGTGGAGCTGTAGAGCGCGCCAGCAGCAACCGGGATCGCCAGCAGATTGTAGATCGATGCCCAGAACAGGTTTTGCTTCATCTTCCGGACGGTGGCCCGGCTGAGGTCGATGGCTTTCAGGATGTCGGCCGGGTCGCTCCGCATGAGCACGACCGAGGCAGTCTCGATTGCGACGTCGGTGCCAGCGCCGATGGCCATGCCGATATCGGCGGCGGCAAGGGCGGGCGCATCATTGATGCCGTCGCCCACCATGGCGACCGTCTTGCCCTCGGCCTGCAGCCGACGGACGTAGTCGGCTTTTTCGGCCGGTTTGACGTTGGCGAACACGCGGTCGATGCCGACCTGGGAGGCGACGGCGGTGGCGGTGCCTTCGTTGTCACCGGTGAGCAAGGTTACTTCGATACCGAGGCGGTGGAGGCCCGCGATCGCCGGGGCGGCCGTGGGGCGCACGACGTCGGCGATCGCGGCGATGCCGGCTGCCTGGCCGTCGATGCCGATAGCGACCACGCTCCGGCCGGCGCTGGCCATCCGGCGCGCCTCGGGCTCGATTTCGGAGAGGTCCACGCCTTCGCGGCGCAAGAGGTCCAGGTTGCCCACGGCGACCCGTCTGCCGGCGACGGACCCGACCGTCCCGTGGCCAGGCACGTTCTCGGCGGCATCGTAGGGGGGAAGGTCGTGGAGGCCGTGCTCATGCGCCGCCGCCACCACCGCCAGGGCAAGAGGGTGAGACGACGAGGCCTCGAGGCCGGCGGCCAGGCGCAACACCTCGCCGGAGTCCCGCCCTTCCATCGCGCGGAGCTCCACAACCTTCGGCTTTCCTTCGGTAAGGGTCCCGGTCTTATCCAGCACGATGGCATCGACCGAGGAGACGCCTTCGAGCGTGGCGGCGTCCTTGATCAGGACCTTGTGCCGCGCGCCGAGGCCGGTGCCCACCGCAACCGCGGTCGGCGTGGCCAGGCCGAGGGCGTCCGGGCAGGCGATGACGACGGCGGAGATGGCGAAGGTGAGGGCGGTGATGAGGCTAACGGTGGAAAAGGCGCTCCACGCGAGGAAGGTCACAACGCCCGAGCCGACGGCGACGACGACGAGCACGGCCGCCGCGCGGTCGGCAAGGCGCTGGGCGGGGGCTTTCGAGGCCTGGGCATTCTGGACGAGGTCGATGATGCGGCCGAGGACGGTCTCGCTCCCCGTGCCCAGTGCCCGGATGAGCAACGCCCCTTCTCCGTTGACGCTGCCGGCGACGACCTCGTCGCCCTGGACGCGTTCCACGGGGAGCGACTCGCCGGTCACGAGCGACTCATCGAGCGAGCTGCGGCCGGAGATGATGACGCCATCGACCGGCACACGCTGGCCTGGCCTGACGCGAACGGTATCGTCGCGAACGACCTCCGAGGTTTCCACCTCGATTTCGGTGCCATCGCGCAGTACGACTGCCTTTTCAGGGACCAGGGCGAGGAGCGCTCGCAGGGCATCGGTGGTCCCACGCCGGCTCTTCATCTCCATCCAGTGCCCAAAGAGCACGAACGTGACGAGCATGGCCGCTGCCTCGAAGAAGACTTCGTGGCCACCGCCGACGGTGATCCCGGCACTGAAGAGGTATGCGGCCGCGACTCCAGTCGTGATCAGGACCGACATATCCAGCCGGCGGCCGCGCAATGCGAAGAATGCCCCGCGGAGGAACACCCAGCCTCCGTAGAGGACGACGGGTGTTGCCAGGACGAGCCCGGCCCAGGTGGTCGCGAGCCCGAACGGTACCGGCGGGGTCCACCCGAAGAGGGTCTCGCCGAGCTCGGAGTAGAGGACAACGGGGATGGTCAGGAGGAACGAGACGATGAAGCGATTCCGCATGTCGCGTTCCATCGCAGCCGCCATCCGCGGGTCGGACATCATGGCGGCGTGGTCGTGGCCGCTTTCGGGCCGTCCGGCGTGCGCCCCGTGCCGTGGGTCGGGGGCGCCAGGGAGGGGATGTCGCGGGTGCTCGCCGGTTTCGGGGGCGGCGTGCATCGAATGATTGGCGTGGTCGTTCATGGCGGGTCCTCCCGGCGAGATGATGATAGGATACCCCCCTATCCTAGGGTTGGCAACGGCCAAAAGCCTGATTCGCATGGGGGCCGCCTGCCCTTCATGACGGCGGGGTGTCGTGCAAGCCGGCCGACGAGGATGTTGCCGGCCGCCAGTCAGCTCGAACGGAGGCTCTGCGGCGAGGCGCCTGCCCGGCGTTGTGCAGGGTCAGGCCAGGTTGCGGCGGATGGCATCGAACTCGTCGCTGGTGATTTCCCCCGAGGCGTACCGGCGCCGGGCGACCTCAAGCGGGGATTCATGTTGCTGTCGGCCATCGCGGCGATTCCATGCTCCAGTCATGACCGACGCCAGGAGCGCCGCGAGGATGACCCAGACCACGCCTCCAAGCACCATCCAGGCGGCCATCCACCACCCCATATCGTGCGTCCCATCCCACATGTGGCGACCTCCTTTTGGTCATGCCCGTGCGGGAGAGGGCCGATTACCCTCAGGGCGTATTCGTGGGCTTTCCCAGGCCGGAGTACGCTGCATCGATGTAGGCCCTGGCCGCCTCGACACCTTCGCCAGATTCGAGGATGCGGCGGAGGTCCGCGAGTTCGTCGAGGCAGACGGCACACGCCGACGCGTGCGGTTCGAAATCTCCCCCGCCGGCGATGAAGCAGTCGTGGAGGCTGGCGTGGCCGAGGTCCCAACACCCGCAGTAGCAGGGGATGCGGGCGGCCTGCTGGCGGTGCGAGCCAGCGTAGAGGTAGGCGGAGACGACGGGCGGCTCGTGGTCCGAAAGTGCCCAGTCGCCGTCACCGGGACCGGATGACCCGCTAACGACCCGGCCCAGGCGCCAGGAGCCAGCCGCGCCGGCAACGAGGACCAGCACGACCAGCAAGCCCATGACGGTGTTCCGTGGCACGGAATCCCTCCTCCCCGTCGTGGTGGGTCACGGGGCGGCGGCACCCGGGTGGTGCTGCCCGTGATTCGGCGGTTCCGGGGCCCACGTGGCCATCGCCATGCCATCGGCCGCGCAGGCATCGGCCATGCGGGTCAGCATCGCGGCATACGCGTCCTCGCCGAGGACACCGGTCATGTCTCCCTGCATCGCCTCGAAGGCCTGATCTCCCAGCAGCGCGCGCATATGCGCACTCATGGTTGCGGGGTCCGTGGGCATCATGCCGGCCTGGCCGCCATGGCCGCCGTCACCATCGTCGCCGCCCAGGCCGAAGGCGACGCCAACTCCACCGGCAATGCCGGCGGCCAGAGCAATCGCCCCAATCCCGCTGAGCTTCGTGAACCTGTTCATGCATGTCTCCCTGTGAATTCGAAGCCGGGCCGGTCACTGGTGCGAGCCGTGCTTCATGAACTTCATGTGGGCATACATCAGTGCTGCCCCCACACTGACCGCCACGATGCCGCCGGCTGGCAGGCCGAGAACGGGGATGAGCAGGACGAGGGCGAGCATCGTGAGGCAACAGACCGCCATCATCGCCATCATCGCGAACAGCCCGGTACGGGTGGTCTCCCCGATGTGGCTGGAGTGATCCGGGGTGTTGGACATTGCTACTACCTCCTGTCGTAGTAGCATCAACTGTCGCGCCGTGGGGGTGGCGGGGGGAGGGCCACGCGGCCGTCTCAGAGGGGCCCGGTGGTCCCTCGTGGCCGGGCCTTTACGCGATGCGAACCGAGGAGCGGCCGGGCCCAGCTTCCGGGGCCTACCGGGCCCGCCAGACGTCCTACAAGCCGAGTAGACTGACACGCAGGAGGCCAGCGTGAGCCGAGACAACGCCCACCCGGGCGAGCTAGAAGCCGCGGTCCTCGAGGCACTCTGGGCTGGGGAAGAGCTCTCGACCCCAGCGGTGCACGAGCGGGTGGGTCTCCCGCGGGGACTCGCCTACACGACCATCCTGACCGTACTCCAGCGCCTCCACCGGAAGGGGCTCGTCCGGCGGAAGGAGGATGGGCGGGCGCATGTGTACGCCCCCGCACTCTCTCGCGACGACTTCGCCCGAAGGCGAGGGCACGACCTTGCGACCGCTCTCAGCGGCCTTGGCGAGGCGGGGATGGCAGCGTTTCTCGCCGAGGCGGAACGGCTGGACCCCGCCGCGGTCGAGGTGCTGAGAGCCAAACTGCGGAGCAACGAGTGATGGATGCGAACCGCGCTGGCGTGGCGGCGGCGCTCGCCGCCGTGGTGGTTGTCCCGTTCGTCACGCTGCATCCGGTGGAGGCCCACCTGCATGATGCGGGGGACGCACTGATCCCGGCGCAACTCCACGACGTGACGCTCATCGGGTTGCTGAGCGTGGTGGCACTCTCATTCGTGCCGCTCCTGCTGGTGGTCGCGACGGGAGCCCGATGGCTCCGGCAACGACCAGCGCTCCGGCTGCTGAGTGATTCCGCCGAAAGAGACATCGACGAAGGCGGCGTCGCGTGCACCCTGGTCGACATGCCGGGAATTCACTTCTTCACGGCGGGAGTGTTCCGATCGCGGGTCTACGCGAGCACCGGCGCGCGGAGGCAACTGCCGCCCGAGGTGTTCCGCGCGGCGATCCTGCATGAGCGGGAGCATCAACGGCGCCACGATGTGCTGTGGCGGGCGGGCCTGGCGGCGCTGGAAGCGGCGTTTCGTCCCGTTCCGGCCGGGCGCCGCCTCGCGGAGCGCATCGCTCTGGAGTGGGAGCTCGCGGCCGACCGGGCGGCGCTCCGTGCGGGGGCCCGGCGCGAGGACCTCTTCGAGGCGCTGGTTGCCGCATCGAGCCAGCCGGCCCCGGCAGCGGGGGTTGCGCTTACGAGCGGCGGCACCATGCCCCGGCTCGAAGCCCTGGCCATGCAGCGGGAGTGTCGCCAGCGCACTCCACTGGCGCCCATCGGGGCGTGCGTGGCGGGGCTGGCGCTGGTGCCGTTGAGCGTCCACCTGGCGTTTTGGGCGGGGGCCGTGTGCCTGTGAGCTCGCCGGCGATTGGGCACGGTCTCACGCGCGCGGAAGCATCTTCCCGTCAGAGGGGTGACTGGCGCAGCATGCCGGGCAACGCACTCCCGGGCGGCGTCAGGGCGGGTTCGCCGAGGTTAGTGAACCTGGTGGCGCTCATGAGGCGGCACTTCGGGCCGCGCGCCTGTCGCCCGGCGCTTCGAGCGGGGCCCGCTCGTGGCCCTCGAATCCGCCACGGACGACACATTTGCCATCCCCGGGGAGCTGTCCCTCCCCCGCCCCGGCGATCGCGCGCGGCCCGGCCGCGCAACCTGGTGTACTGGTGGGGGCGGGAGGGGTAAGGCGGGCACCGGGGGGCCGCTCCCTGGAGCGCGAGGTGAAGCGGGCGGGCCCGTCGCGGGCTTTCGACACGGACCGCGACAGCCCGTGCCGTCTGCTCCCGCCGCAGCCTGCTCAGCCGGGCCTATGGATCGCCGAGTACCTCGTCGACCAGATCGAGCAGCCTGCGGACATCGATGGGCTTCGTGAGGTAGGCGCGCGCGCCCATCCGCACCAGGCGTTCAATCTGCCGCTCAGTGGCGTCGGCGCTGGCGACCACCACCGGGATCGAGGCCGTCATCGGCTCGCGCAGTAGCCGGGCAAGCACTTCGTCACCCTTGATATCGGGGAGGTGCAGGTCCAGGAGGACGAGGTCGGGCAGATGGTCGCGCGCGAGCTGGAGACCGAGGCCACCCTGCATCGCCGGGATAACGCTAATCCCGGGCCGCCTCGAGAGCACCTGTTCGATGAGCTTCAAGTTGGCCAGGTTGTCTTCGATATAGAGCACCAGGCCGCGAGAGGCCCGCGCGGGGGCCAGTGGCGGAGCACCCGAAGCGCCAGCCATGGACGGCGCCTCGGCCCGATTGAGGGTGATGATGAAGACGCTGCCGCCGCCCGGGTTGGGCCTGGCCTCGATAGTCCCACCCATCGCCTCCACCAAGCCCTTGCAGAGGCTCAACCCGAGCCCGGTGCCTTCAACCTCGCTGGCCTCCCGGCCCAGCCGGTCGAATGGCACGAAGAGGCGGTCGATGGCGTCTTCGGGGAACCCGATACCGGTATCGGAGACCGCGATCGTCACGTGCTCACCGTCGTCGTCGCAGGTGATCGTGAGGGAACCGCCCTGGACGTTGTACTTAATCCCGTTGGTGACGAGGTTCAGGAGTACTTGCTTCAGCCGCTGGCGGTCGGTCAGGACGTGGCTCTGGCAATCGGGCCCCGGGAGGCCGAGCGTGACTTGCTTTTCCCGCGCGAGCGGTTGCATCAGCCGCACGACATCCTCGATGGCATCGCCGATGGCGACTGGCTCGAGGGACAGGGCCATCTTCCCGGATTCGATGCGCGAGATGTCAAGCACGTCATCGATAAGCGCGAGGAGGTGGCGCCCGGCATGGAGGATGTGGCCGACGCTCTCGTTCTGCGATTCGGTCAGCTCATCAAGCTGCAGCACCTGGGCGAAGCCGAGGATGACGTTGAGGGGGGTGCGGAGCTCGTGGCTCATGCGCGAAAGGAATTCGCTCTTGGCCTGGCTGGCTCGCTCGGCCTCGGCCCGGGCGGCGTGCAGGCCTCGCTCGGCCTGCTTCAGGGCGGAAATGTCCTGAACATTGACCACGCGGTATTTCACGCCACCGCCAGGCTCCGCAACAGCGGTGACATCGACGAGGACCGGAAAGGCCGTGCCATCCTTGCGGATGTGGATTGACTCGAAGGTGAGGTGTCCCTGTTCGTGGGCGAGCTGTATCAATCCTGGCACTTCTGCCCGGACATCGGGGTGGAACACATCAAGGAGTGATGTGCCTCGCAATTCCTCGACGGTGGATCCGTGCATCCGGGCGAATGCCGGGTTCATCTGTTCGAGTGTGGTGCCGCTCGGGTCGCCAATGACGATGCCCCACTGGGCGTGGTAGAAGACATCCATCCAGACGGCGATGTCCTGGCGCAGCCGGTACTCGTCGGTCACGTCCCGGACGACGGTGATGAGCAGCTCCACCTGCCCCCGGGGGCCGGTGAGCGGTACCACCTGCCCCCAGAAGCGGCGCGGGCCGATGGGCGTTTCGAGGGGAATGTTGTCGAGTAGGACGGTGCGCCGCTCCTGGACGGCCCGGCGCTCGAGTTGTTGGAGCCGCTCCGCGCTCCCCGGCGGAAACACGTCGAACACTGTCTTCCCGGCGAGCTCGTCGGTGCCCCGGCCGTGGAAGCGCCGGCCAGCCGCGTTGGCACGAACGTAGGTCAGGTCGCTGGCGCGCTTGACGAAGACCATGGTGGGGATGGCATCGAAAACCGCGTCGAGGAGCGAGTCCGCCTCACCGACGTTAACCACTGCATCCTCCGTTCGGCAGTCCCGCCACTGTTGCCGTCTAGCCCGCGTCGGGAAGTTGTTCCGGGCGGACGAGCCCGGCACCGAGGGCGTATCTGACCAGGTCGGCGCGGTTCCGGGCCCCCACCTTCGCCATGATCCGTGAGTTGTGCCCCTCCACCGTCTTGGGGCTGAGGATCAGGATATCGGCAATCGCCCGGAGTGTGTGGCCCTCGGCGATCAGCTGGAGGACCTCCCGTTCGCGGTCGGTGAGGGCCGAGGCCTCGGCACCACGATTGCGCGCACTGAAGGTCAGTTCACCGATATCCATATGCTCGGCGAGCTCACGCGAAACATACACATTCCCGGTGGTCACCAGCCGTAAGGCCAGGACGAGTTCATCGATATCGGACCGCTTGATGATGAAGCCGCAGGCACCCGCGAGGAGGGCGTTGCCCACCGATGCGGCATCACCGTAAGCGCTCAGGATGAGCACTTTTGTGGATGGAAAGCGCGCATGAATCTGGCGTGTGGCCTCGATCCCGTTCAGGCGCGGCATCCCAACATCCATGATGACGACATCGGGACGGTGGCGCTCCGTCGCCTCGATCGCCTCGCGGCCGTCCGCTGCTTCCGCGATCACCTGGAGATCGGACTGGGCATCAAGCAATGTCGCGAGTGCGTGGCGCAGTATCGCGTGGTCATCGGCCAGGACTACCCGCAGCGCCGGCCGGCCGATCTTGCCGCGTGGGCCATTCTCCATCGTTGCCATAACGAGACCCGGCCATCAAGATTCAGGCCGACGGTAGTACAGACGAGATGTGATTGCAATAAGCGAGTTCCCGTGGTTATGGGCCCTGGTTGATCCGGATGCCCCTGGGACCACCGAAACGCCGCCAGGTACGTCAACAGTCAAGCAACGTATCACAATCAGTGATCAATAAGGCGCCACCCATCCGGTGGCGCCTCTACTGGAGAACAGTGGGCGGGGTTCGCTTCACGCGGCTCCCGCCAGGGCGGGATTCACGCGCAAGCGGGCGTAGGACCGGTGCAACAACTGGGAAACGCGAGTCTCCGAAATATCCAGCGCCCGAGCGATGTCCTTCAGGGTGAGATTCTCGACGTAGTAGAGCGAGAGGATGAGCCGTTCGCGGCCGGGCAGGTCCGCGACGGCGCGGCTGAGGCACTCAGCCATGTCGCGCCGTTCGAGCCCGGCGGAAACGGTCGCTGTCTCGTCGGCCAGGCGCTCTTCCCAGCCATGCTCATCCTGCGAGGGCTGTTCGATTGGGACCACACTCATGCTGGCGGCGGAGCGTGCGCGCCAGTATTCAGCCGGCGTCACGCCGACTGCCCGCCGCACCTCTTCGGCGGTCGGTTCGCGCCCGAGCTCGAGGGCAAGGGTGTTCTGGGTGGCGTCCAGGCGCTTGGCCAGCGTCCGCGTCGGCCGTCCGACGGGGTCGAGTGAGCGGAGCGCATCGAGCACGGCCCCGCGGATGCGGGTGATCGCGAAGCTGCTGAACTGGACGCCCTGGCTCCCATCGAAGCGGTCGACCGCCTGGATGAGGCCGAGCGTGCCGTGGCTCACCAGATCGTCGAAATCGAGGCCCGCGGGCGGGTTGACCACGTGCATCTTGCGGACCACGTAGCGAACGAGGGGCAGGTGCTCCTCGATGATCCGTTCGCGATCTTCGGGAGAGACAGTGGGATTGGTTTTCATTGGAGGGCTCCTCTGGTTCACCTTCCTGGTCTGTTGGTGGATGACTGGTAACAAGAATGGGCCGATTGAGAGCCCCCAGATACGCGTGGAACTCTCCGAAGCCCGCGGGTGGAATCGCCCGTAGGAGGAGGGGGAAATCCCCCGCCGGCCGCTCGGGGAGAACCCTGACTCCGGGCGCGGATTGCCCTCAGGCGAAGTGTGGAAGGAGGCGCGCGAGGGCACGGCGGCCCGGGTTGCCGGGCGGCGGCCCATTCAGGCCACCAACGCCGCCCAGGAGCGACGCCGCCAGACCCCGGATTGCCACCGCGACCCGGCTCCTGGGGTACCGTTCGACGAATGGCGTGCCTGCCTGCATGGCCTTCAGCAGGCGGCCGTCGTCCTCGACCACGCAGGTGGCCGGGATGCCGATTTCGCGTCCGAACTCGGCCTCGCGAAGGCCACCCCGCATGCCGGCGCGGTTTTCCACCAGGCGCAGGCGCCCGGCATCGGGGCCGGCGCGCTCCCGGAGCCACCGCACCGCGCGCACCGCGTCGCGCACGGCGTTCAGCTCGGGAGTCGTCACCAGGATCCGGGTGGTGGCGGCATCAGCGGCGGCCGCCGTGAGGTCGCTGTAGGCGCCGCCGGTATCGACCACGACGAAGTCGAAGGAATGGCGCAGGCGCGCAAGGATCGCGGTGAGGGCCGCCCCCGTAACCTCGGGGCCTGCCAGCGCATGGCGCGGGGCGGGCAGCACCCAGACGCCATAGCCCGGGACCATGAACTCGCGAACGTTGGACGCTTCGATCAGATCGATGCTGGCGGCGGCATCGGCCAGCGAACGCTCGGGGGCCAGGTCGAGCGAGAGGGCGACATCGCCGAACAGCGGGTCGGCATCGACGAGCGCCACCGCGCCGTGGGATTCACGTTCCAGCGCGATGGCGAGGTTGGTGGCGATCGTCGTCTTCCCCACGCCGCCCTTGGCGCCAAGCACGGCGATCACCTGGCCACCCAGGCCCGCGGCGATGCTCTCCCCGCGCCTGCGCCGCTCGAAGTAGTGACGGGATGCCTCGATGACACGGCGGAGCTCGCGGGGTGGGCTATCGAGTGCGAGGCACACGGCCGCGCCGGCAGCAATCGCCGCCGTGCCGGCCCGCGAAGCGGCGTCATCGGCGACCGCGACGATGACGGTATCCGGCAGCGCATCGTGAATCCTGGCGACGAGGTCGATGGCCCGGGCCCGCGGGGGTATGAGCCGGATCAGCACCAGGTCCGGAGGATGGGAGAACGCCGCCTGGAGCGCCTGAAGGCCATAGCCCACGCGCGCCGCCACGGCAATCCCCAGCCGATCCAGTTCGGCGAGGGCAGTTGGGGGCATGTCGTGTGCCGGGTCGATGAGCAGGGCGGTACGGGCGGGCATGGGGCTCTCCGTGCGGGGCTTGAGCGCGCGGCTCAGGCGGCGGGCAGGGCGGGGCCGGCGTCCTCGGCATCGACGGCCTCGATGCGGTAGCCAAAGGCGCGGGCGTTCACAATCGCCACCGAGTGGCTGGAGCAGGCGGAGAGCTTGCGCCGGATCCGGCGGATATAGACCTTCACCGCCTGCTGCGCTTCGGCATCGGTGTACGTGTAGTCATGGATAGCGGACATGATCTGCCCGGGGCTGCGGACCTTTCCCGCCTCGCTGGCGAGATAGGCGAGGATGTGGAACTCGGTGCGCGTCAGCGGTACGAGCTCGCCACCTTCGCGGACCTCGCAGGTGTCACGGTCGATCACGAGGTTGCCCAGGCGAATTCGGGGCCCTTCCGCGGCGGGGGGCACGGGGAGTTCGCGGACGTTGAGCCGGCGGAGGAGGGCGGCCACGGTGGCTCGCACCACGCGGGCATCCTCGAACAGGGTCAGGCCGGCATCGGCGCCGAGCTCCAGCGCGGCAATGGTGCCGGTGACCGTCCGGCCGGTGTCCACCACGAGCAGCCGCCCGATGGGCTGAGCGGCGATGGCCGCGACCATCGCGGCGCCTTCATCGCGGGCGGGGTCGCAGATGGCGACGGCAAGCGCGGGCTGGATGGCGCCGACGATGCGGGCCGCATCACCATCGAATGGGCGGTCGATGACCGTGACGCCGAGACCGGCGAGGACGGGGAGGAAGCCGGCGGAATGGCTTCCGCCATCGGAGAGGACGACCGCCACTGGCGCCCGGCCGGCTTCGCGGGTCGCGGGCTCTCGCCGGCGGGCGGCGGTCCGTGGGTCGTGGCCGCTTGTGGGTACGAGTTGGAACGCGCTGCTGGGATTCATGGAAAGCCCTCCAGGACGAGAGTTGCGAACCGGTAGCGGTTCACCGAGTCGTCACAAAGGGGTTCGGGAGTTCCGGGGCGGGCCGCAGGGAGAAAACGCACCGTTCTCGGCGGGGGAAATCCCCCGGGAGCGGGTTGGGGAGAACCCTGAGGAGGTACTGAAGTTCGCGCTTGCGCTACCGATCCACTGGTAGGAGGGAAGTGGCCACAACGACGGGCGCGGCACCTGAGCCGCCGCCACACCAGGAGGACGCCCACGATGAGCTCGCCGCGGAACCGCAGAACGCCCCCGCCTGAACTCCCCGCCGACCTGGCCCGGGCCGCGCTCGAGGCTGCTGGCAGCGTGGTGTTTGTCACCGATCGAGCCGGCACGATCATCTGGGTGAACCAGGCCTTTTCCGCGTTCACCGGCTGGTCACCAGACGAGGCGATCGGGCAGAACCCGCGGATGCTCCAATCGGGGCTGCACGACCGCCGCTACTACGCCAGGCTCTGGTCGGAAATCACCAGCGGGCGCTGCTTCTCCTCGCGGGTGGTGAACCGGCGGCGGGATGGGCAGCTCTACACGGTTGCACAGACGGTCACGCCGCTTCCCCGCGGGAGCGCGAACCCCACGCATTTCGTCGCCTTCCAGGAAGACGTGAGCGCGGAAGTCGAAGCAGCGCGGGAGCTCGAATACCTGGCGTACACGGACACGTTGACCGGGCTGGGCAACCGGCGTTCCCTCATGGAGCGCCTCGAAGAGGTGTGGCGGCGGAGAGAGCGGGCGGCTTTGATCCTGATGGATATGGACGACTTCAAGGGTATCAACGACCGTTACGGCCATGAAGAAGGGGACGAGGCGCTGCGCCGGATCGCGCGGGTGTTCCGGGAAGAGGGGCCCGGACAAAGGGCCTACCGCCTGGGCGGCGATGAGTTCGTCATCCTGCTGGCAGGCCCCGGGGCACTCGATGTGGCGGCCGCGGAGGGCCGTGCCTGGTCCGTGCGGCGTGCGGTGGCCGCGAGCAGTGCGGTGGGAGCGGGCTCCCGGCTCTCGCTGAGCGCGGGCATCGCGTTCGCACCGGCCGATGCGCGCGATTCCAGCAGCCTGCTGCGCGCGGCCGACCTTGCCCTCGCGCAGGCGAAAGCGGCACGGTCGGGAGTCGAGGTCTACACGGCCGCCCTGGGCAGAGCCGCCGCCCGGGACATGGCCATCCGCCACGACCTCGAGGGAGCCATGACGGGCGGGGGCCTGACGTTGGCCTACCAGCCGATCCGGTCGTTGGCTTCAGGCGCCACCGTGGCGGTGGAGGTGCTCCTGCGCTGGCACCATCCACGGCACGGCGATATCGCGCCCGCGGAATTCATCCCGGTTGCCGAGCGCAGCGGGCAGATTGGGGCGCTTGGGGATTGGACGCTCGGGCAGGCGCTGCAGCGTTACGGGCGCGAGTTTCGCCACAGCGGTATCCACCTCCACGTGAACGTCTCGCCGCACCAGTTGCGCGACCCCCTGTTCGCGTCGCGGCTGGGGCGGCTGCTCGCCACCGAACAGCTGCCGGGCAACGTGCTGGACATCGAGGTGACGGAGTCGGCCGACCTCCAGGGCTCAGGTGTCTGCGAAGCGCTGGAAGCGGTTGGCCGGCTGGGAGCCGGCGTCATCATCGATGACTTCGGCGCCGGGTTCGCCCGCCTCGGCTCGCTCGCCGACCTGCCGCTCACCGGGCTGAAACTGGACAGGCGCCTGGTGGTGGAACTCACGCGCTCGCGCCGCCACCGGGAACTGTTGACGGGCATCGTCGGCATCGCGCACTCGGCCGGGCTCCGTGTCATCGGAGAAGGCGTCGAAACGGCCCACGAAGCGGAGCTGCTGCGATCGATCGGCTGCGACGAGGGCCAGGGCTACTACTTCGGGCCACCCATGACCGAGGCGTTGCGCGAGTCAGCGGCGAGCTGACGGCTCAGCCGCCACCACTCGCGAGTGGCAAGAGCAGCCTGAACTTCGAACCCTTTCCGGGATGCGTTTCCACCTCCACCGTCCCGCCACTGCGGGTGGCGAAGGAATACACCGAGGCGAGCCCGAGCCCGGTCCCCTTTCCTTCCTCCTTGGTCGTGAAGAACGGGTCGAAGATCCGGGGCAATACGTCCTGGGGTATCCCCTCGCCCGTGTCGGCGACGACAATTGCGATCCGCCCTCCGGGCGCTCGTTCCAGTGCCAGGTGAAGCCTGCCACCCGAAGGCATGGCATCGACGGCGTTCGAGGCCAGGTTGAGTAGGGCCCGCTCCAGCTCGCGGACGTCGACTTCGACCGTGCAGGGGCCCGGGGGCACGTTGAATTCGAGCTCGACATGGTACGGCAGCAGGTGGCGGACGGTTGATGCCAGCGCCTCGAACTGCCCGGCCAGGTCCACTCGCGTCACGTTCTCAGCGGAGGAGCGCACCCGGGCGATGAGCACGAGCTTCTTGACAAGGTCGCGGGCGGCCTCGATCTGGTCGCGCATGCCGGCGAGCTCTTCCTGCGCCGGGTGGTTCTCCTCCAACTTCATGCGCGCGAGTTCCCGGAATCCACCGATAGCCATCAGGAAGTTGTTGAGGTCATGGGCCACGCCCGCGGCAAGGCGGCCCACCGATTCCATCCGCGCGGCCTGCTGGACCTGGACCTCGAGGCGAGTCTCCTCGGTGCGATCATACCCGTAGCAAAAGGCGCTGACGGGGGGATCGGCGGGGAAGAACGCCCACCGCCAGCTCCGCCCGGCGACGGTGTGCAGCACGCCGCCCAAGACATCGCCCGTCGCCATGCAACGCCGGGCGATGTCTTTGGCGTCTGGTGGCAGGAGCCGCTCGATGGACACGCCAAGCGAGCCGGTGGCAGCGCGGGTGGCCGCGTTCGCCGAGGCGACGGAGCCATCCGGCCCGAACTCGATGACCGGATTGGGGCTTAGCTCGGCGAAGCGGGCCATGCGCCGCGCCTCGGCGTGGGCCGACTCGATCCGGGCAGTGTACCGGCGCAGGAGAATGAGCAACACCACTCCGGTGACGGCGACGAACCCCAGGCCCTTGCCGACCTCCAGCGCCGTGTACAGGTCGTGATCTTCGCCGGCGACGGCATCGACGGCCTGGCCGCTGAGCAGGATCCAGGTTCCCGCTACGAGCACATACACCAGGACGACTACCGTCGGCCGAAACCAGCCGGCGGGGCGACCGGCATCCGCCCCCCCGCGCCGCAGCGCCCTCGAGTTCCATGCCATGGCCACTCCCCTCCGGCCGATTGCCCGAGCCTCCACCCATTTTCCGCAGCTGTTATCCGCATAACTATAACTGTCGGCGGGCGGGGCCGGGCGCTGAAAGGGCGGGCCATTCGCCTGGTTTGACAGCGATGCTGAGAGAATCCTCGCTTCCGAGTGATGACTGAGGGAAGAACGAACGGTCCCTAAACCTGGTACCCGGCGGCCGTCGCACAGCGGGCCTGCCGGGTTTGCCCGTGCGGGCTCCACCCACGCGAGCCGCTCACTCACGCGATACACGGGAGCACGGGCCCGGGTATCCGGGTGGTAGGCCCGAAGCTCAGCGGTAGAGCAGTGGACTCTTCCGGCACCTCGCCTTGAGCGTTGCGTGGCCCGGCTCCCGCATCGAATCCGCGGCGAACGACGATCGCAAGGCAATGCGCCGCAACCCGGGCCGGGCTACAGCAGGGCAGCGCCCGCCGGGTGGCAACTGTTCACCACCCGGCGGGCGCTTCCTTCCATCATCCAGGCGTAATCCCGGTTCTGGGGGTCAGCCTGGCCCGCGGTGGATACCCTCAAGCGAAGCTGGAAGCAAAGCCGGGATGCACCCGACGGCGGGAACCCGAAGGTCAACTCCAGGAGGGGCGTCGCCAGCCGCGGCAGCGTAGCGGCCCTGGTCAACGAGGACCGTCGTAATGGCATCGCCGAGCGCGTCCTTGAAGGCCAGGTGGATCCGGGGCTTGTCATCGACAAGGACGTAGCCATCCGCCGGGTAGGTAGCGAGGATCTCGGGGATGTGGTGCTCCTTGTGGCCGAAAACGTGGATACGATGCCCGACGCGCTCCGCGACCCCGCTCACGCGGGCCTTGTGGGATTGGTGCAGCGGACTGCCGTCGCAGACAACCGCAGCCCTGCCGAGCGCCGCCAGTGACTCCAGCGCGCGAAGAGCCCCCGGATAGATGAGGCGGTCGTAGGGAAACTCCCAGACGAATTGGTGAAAAGCCTCGGCGAAGACGGGCCCGGCATGCCGGGCCGAGTAGCGTTCCACCGTGAGGGGGATGTCGACGATCCCGGTGGTGGAACGGATTTCCTCGTACAGGTCCCAGAAGGGGCCGGGTCCGGCGCAGGCGTCCCCCTGGCGGGAGAGCCAGTTGCCCAGCTCCTTCTTGAACGCATCGTGGTCGAAGAGCGTGTTGTCGAGATCGATGAGGAAGACGGTACCACTCACTGGCCCACGTCCCACGTTCCGAGTGGCGCGTAGGCATCGCCCCGCAGCTCCAGGAGCGCGACCCGGTCCACCTTCCATGGCCCACTCGCGTCGAGGGATGCCGCGCAGCGAAGCAGCGCCTCGCGGTCCCGGCCCCGGGTGTCGCGTACGCAGGTGACGTGCCAGGGCCAGTCGCCGGCCTCGCCGAGCGGCGCGTGCGTACCGTCATAGAGGCGGCGCCGGGCCTGGTCGAGCCGGGCCGTGTTGAGCACTTCCACATAAGACGTGCCCTGGTCATTCGCGAAGGCCCGGACCGCGCCGAGACGAACTTCCACGGGTTCGGCGAAGGCGTGACAGACCTGCGTCTCGATCGAATCCATGGGCAGATCCGGCACCCAGTAACAGAGCGTTATGTGCGGCGGCAGGCGATGCGCCTGTTCGGGATCGTGCTCTTCGCGCCAGCGCTGGATGCGGGCGCCAGGTTCTCCAGTAACGATGGCGACAAGGACGCGGCGGCCTTGCGGCGAGGCGATACTCGACGGGGCGTTCGGTTCAGACATGTGCGGGTACTCCGACCATGCGGGTGACGACGGCGAAGTGGTCGCTGGCGAGGACACCGTGGGCGTCCGGCCGGGATAGCGCGATGTGTGACCCGGCAAACCCGGGATGTCCCCCGGGGCTAGCGGCCAGGGTGAATATGAAGTCGAGGGGTGCGCCTCCGAGGGTCGTCGCGCGGTCGCCGGTGCCATTTCCGGCCTGCCACGTGTCACGTGCGTCGAGGCCGGCCTCTCGCGCCACAGACGCGAGGAGGGTTTCGGCCGACGGGGTGTTGAAGTCGCCGCAGATGATGATCGGCAGGCGCGTGGCGCCGAACAGCGGCAGCCGCCAGAGCGCTTCCAGCTGGGCCCGGCGGAGCGGGGTGGCATCGGGCAGGTGCGTGAGGTGCACGTTCGCCACCACCACCGGCTGCCCAGCGACCCGTGTGGCGCCAACCTGGGCCAGGCGTTCGCCGTCGCGGAGGTCGCACGGCAGGCGGACTTCGTGGAATTCCGTCCACGGGGCTGCGGAGAGCAGCGCCATGCCCGAGAACGAGCGGCATGGCCGCCCTTCCAGCGTGCGGGCCTTGCCGCGCGCGGGCGAGAAGATCGTCTCCATATCCAGCGCGTGGCCCAGGTGGCCGGCGGTATCGGCGTCACCGGATTCGCAGAAGAAGGCTTCCTGCAGGGCGACAACGCCGGGGCGGAGGGCACCGATGCCAGTGGTCAATGCAGACAGGCGCTCGCGGTAACGTCCATCCGCTTTCCACGTGTTGATGGTGACAATGGTGTCGCGGCTGCCGGTCACGGGCCCCACTTCCGAAGGAACGTTTCCAGGTCGTTGAAATCCGCGAAGCGTTCCTCGAGGAGCTCGCGGGGCCAGTCCCACCAGGCGATCTCCAGGAGTGCGCGGGCAATCCCGGCCGGGAAGCGTTCACGGATCGGCCGGGCGGGGACGCCGGCGACGATGGTATAGGGTGCCGCATCTTTCGAGACCACCGCGCCGGCCGCGACCACAGCTCCCGTGCCGACAGTGACGCCGGGGAGGATGATGGCGCCATGGCCCAGCCAGACGTCGTGCCCGAGCGTCACGCGGTCGGCGCGGCGCCAGGCGAAGAACGCATGGTCGTCGTGTTCGGCGAACCCGTATTGCGCGTGCCGGTAGGTCATGTGGTGCTGCGTGACCCGGTCCATCGGGTGGTTGCCGGGATTGAGCCGCGCATGCGAGGCGATCGAGCAAAACTTGCCGACATCGCTGTAGATGATGGAGACATCGCCAGCGGCGTAGCTGTAGTCGCCGACTGTTGATTCCGAGATCGAGCAGTTCGGCCCGATCCACGTCCACGCCCCGAGCTGACTCTCGTGCACGCGCGACGAGGGATCGACGAAGGGGGCCTGGCCCAGGACGCGCACCCGGGGAGACTGAGCCCCGGCGGTCACGCGAGGGCTCCAGCTTTTGCGGCGAGGCGGATGCTGAAGACTTCCGTTCCAGCACGGTAGACCCGCTCGACCGCCGGGCGTCCATCGCTGCCCTTGCGGACAAGGAGAATATCGGCGCGGTGGCCGGGGACGATCGCCCCGACACGCTCCATCCCGAGCGCGCGAGCCGGGTTGAGTGTCAGCGCCCGGATGGCCGCGGGCAGCCCCACCGTGCCGTCGTCCGCGAGGCTGAAGGCGCTCGCCAGGAGCGAGGGGGCATGGTAGTCCGCGCAGATGACGTCGGCCAGGCCGAGGGCAAAGAGCTCGCGGGCGTCCTGGTTCCCGCTGGTGCTGCCACCGCGGACGATATTGGGCGCCCCGACGACGATGGTCATGCCCCGCTCCCTCGCGCGCCGGGCGGCCTCGACGGTGACGGGGAATTCGGCGATCGTCGCCCCGATCTCCCACTGGCGGTCCACCTTCTCCGGCGAGTCGTCGTCGTGGCTGGCGAGCACGAAGGGACTGAGTTCCCGCTCGGCGCGCAGGCGGCCGTATACCATGGGGATAGTGATGGAATCGGCCGCCCGGCTCGCGATGCGGGCGGCAACGTCGTCATCCTCGATGCCCTCGGCGCCCCTGTGCGTGCGCCATTCCCTCATGAAGCGCGTGTACCGTTCAACGTCCCGGTACTGGCCCTGGCCGGGTGTGTGGTCGTTGAGCGAGACGTAGCCGGTGCTGAAGCTCCGGACGGATGCAAACAGCGTATTCATGGCGTCCGGGTTCCACACATCCAGCCGGTGCAGCACACGGTGGTCAACGACGCGGGTGGGGTCGAGCTGGAGGCTCGCCACGAACCCGGCTCGCTCGGCGGCCTGGTCGATGGAGCGGCCCGACTTCGCCATGTTCATGAACGAGATCGCGTGGAACTCGACGGTCACCCCGGCCGCGAGCAGGCGCCGCTCGAGGGTGGCGAAGGCGAACTCGATTGGCAGGTTCGCGCCCGGGCGGGGGTTGATCTCCGTCTCGAGGCTGTCGTTGTGCAGGTCGATAATACCCGGCATGAGGAAGGCGCCCCTGGCGTCCACTTCGAAGTCCAGGGCGGCGGGCAGCTCGGCGCGGCCTTCGAATACGGCGGCGACCTGGCCGCCGGAGATGACCACCGAGGCCTGTTCGAGGACAGTCTCCGGCTGGATGACGGTGGCATTGGTGATGGCGAAGACAGGTTCAGACACGGGCAGCAAACTCCTGGTGTAGTTCGTGGCGAGGGATCTCGACGTCGCCGACCCGGCCCTGGGCCTCGATCGTGCCGTGGTTCATGACGATCACCCGGTCCGCGATCCGCTCAATGAGCGCGACATCGTGGAAGACGCCCAGCAGCGTGAGTCCCTGGCGGCGGGCCTCGATGAGCGCGTCGACCACGCGGCCGGTGTTCATCGAATCCAGCGCCGAGGTCGGTTCATCGGCGAGCAGGAGGCGTGGCCCGGCGACCAGGGCCCGGGCGATGTTGATGCGCTGCTGTTCGCCGCCGCTGAAGAGGGTGGGATAGGAGTGCCAGAGGTGCTCGGGGACATCGAGCTGGCGGAGCACCTCCGCAGCTCGCTCGCGGGCGGACTCGGGCGCCGCGCCCTTCAGCACGAGCGGGCGGGTGACGACGTCGATCGCCGGCACACGCGGCTCGACCTTCAAGAACTGGGTGACGAAGCCAATCTCCCTCCGCCGCAAGTCGATGATGGTCCGGTCATTGGCCGATGCGAGGTCGACCGGCGTCGCCCCCGGGCGCATGTACCAGGCCTGGCCGGCGGTCGGGAGATAGGTCCGGTGAATGGCTTTTACCACCGAGGACTTCCCGGAGCCGCTGGGCCCGACGATGGCGACGAACTCGCCTGGAGCGACATCGAAGGAGACGCCGCTAAACGGTTCGACCCGGGCTCCCCCGAGGATATGGAGCGTGATGCGCTTCCCCAGGCCGCGGACACTGAGCAGCGGGGCGTTCGATTCGGTCACGGGTCCTCCTAGGCGGCCGAGCTGACGAGCAGCTGGGTGTACGGGTGCTGGGGGTCCTCCAGCACCTGGTCGGTGATGCCCTGTTCGACGACGCGCCCCATCTTCATGACGATGGTCCGGTCGGCGAGCAGACGGATGACTGAGAGGTCGTGGGAGACGACGATCACGCTCAGCCCGTCCCTGTGCTGGATGTCGCGGACGAGGTCGAGCACGCCGGCCTGCACCGAGATGTCCAGGCCGGTTGTGAGCTCATCGAGCAGGACGAGCGAGGGGCTGTTGGCCAGCGCCTTCGCGATCTGGACGCGCTGCTGCATGCCGCCGCTGAAGTACGCCGGGAAGTGGTCCAGGCGGTCGAGTGGGACTTCGGTCCTCGCGAGGTAGTCAGACGCCTTGGCCCGGATCTTGCCGACATGGCGCCAGTCCACGGCGAGGAGCCGCTCACCGATGTTCCCCCCGGCGGTGACCATCAGGTCGAGGCCGTCGCGGGGGTTCTGATAGACCATGCCGATCAGCTGGCTGCGCAGGCGGCGCCGCTCCGCCATCGATGCTTCCCAGAGGTTGGTCTTGCCGTCGTTGAACGTGCCCAGGTAGGCCACGGAGCCTTCCTCGGGCACGATGTCCAGGAAGAGGGTTTGCAGGATGGTGCTCTTTCCCGAGCCGCTCTCGCCGACGATGCCGAGGACTTCGCCGGGATACAGGTCGAACGAGACATCGGCACAGGCGACGATCGAACCGCACTCGGCGCATTGGTTGCGGTCGTTTTCGGGGCCGGTCGTCGCGATGCAGCTGCCGCATGAGCGGCGGCCCCACAGCTTAGTCAGCCCGCGCACCGTGAGGATTGGGTCTTCTACCATGTGGGCGGCTCCTGGCCCGCCTGGCGGGCATCGCAGTAGGCCGTGTCGGAGCAGGTATAGGCCCTGCCGCCTCCGGCCAGGTGAGTCTCATCGAGGAAGCTGGCGCTCGACCCGCAGCGGACGCAGCGGAGGCCGGTGAAGTCCTCGACCTCGAACGGGTAGTCCTCGAACTCCAGGGGCACGACCCGGGTGAAGGGCGGTACGGCGTAGATGCGCTTCTCCCGCCCGGCGCCGATGAGATAGAGGCACTCCGCCATGTGCAGGCGGGGGATGTCCCAGCGGGGTATGGGCGTTGGAGCCATGATGTAGCGGTCGTTGACGAGGACCGGATAGCCGGCACCACCCCCCAACTCGCCCCTCTTGACGATGTCCTCGTAAATGGCCAGCCACATCCGCGAGTAGTCCGATTCGGCGTGCATGCGGCGCGCGACCGCCATGCTGCGTTCCACGCGGCGGAGCGGTTCGGGAATGGGGCACTGGAGGATGAGCACCTGTCCCGCCCGCAGCCGCTCTTCCGGGATGCGGTGGCGGGTCTGGATGAGGGTGGCCTCGGAGGTGACGGTCGTCGTCCTGACGCCGGCCGTCTTCTCCATCAGCCTCCGGAGGTTCTGGGCATTCACGCTGGCGTCGTCGCCCTGGTCGATCACTTTCACCGTATCGCCCGGGCCGAGCATGGAGAGGGTGATTTGCAACCCGCCCGTGCCCCAGCCGCGGGCGATCGGGAGTTCCCGCGAGCCGAAGGGCACCTGGTAGCCGGGGATGGTGACTGCCTTCAGCAGCGCGCGGCGGATTTCTCGCTTCGAGACGGCATCGAGGAACCCGTATGAATACCCGGTCGCCGCCTCGCCGTGCGTTTTCGTCAGTGCCTGGATACTAACCACGGGTGGATGCCTCCATGAGCTGGCGGAACTTCCGCGAACGCTGCAGACCGGACTGGAAGGTGACGTAGTGGGGGAGCTTCAGGTGCTCCACGAAGCCGGATGACTCGATCGAATCGATGTGGGTGAGGACGAACTCCTGGTTGGTGACGGGCTGCCCGCTGCCATCGGCGTGAGTCAGCGAGCCATCGACGATGGCCATGGCGATCGCCTTGCGTTCATCTCTGCCGGCGACGAGGCCGTAACCGAGCAGGTACTCCTCGGCCTCGCCCTCCTGGAGGGAGGCGTGCCCGCCGGACAGGTAGTGGGCCTCGGTGACAAAGACGGAACCGAGGGTCACCGGGCGCCCGGTGATGGGGTGGGCGATGCGGACGGGGAGTTGGCCGGCGCGCAGCTCGCCGATGGCGCCGTGGCCCAGGCCCCCGTAGCCGCGCATCGATGAGTAGGCGAGCATCAGGAGGCTCCCGGCTTCGCCCCTGGTGAGCGCCTGCAGGGTGGCCGAACGGGGAGCGGGGAAGCGGAGCGGCATGCGGGTGATATCGAATGGCTCATCCTCGGCCTGCTCGGCCGGCGCGGGCGGGACCATCCCTTCCTCGCGGAGGAAGTCGATCACCACGGGAAAATCGGGCGGCTCGGCGTCGTCGGCGGCGGGACCGTTGTGACCGTTGCGGCCGGAGGTGCTCCACGGGGTGGCGGCTGCCAGGTCGAAGTTCAGGAGGCGTTGCGTGTAGTCCCGGGTCTTGCCGAGGAGCTGACCGCCGGGGATATCCCGGAAGATGGCCGAGATCCGCCGCAGGACGAACATGTCCCGTCCCGTCACGGTGAGGCTGTAGCCAAGTCTTGGCAGGGTGGAGCGGTAGGCGCGCACCAGGAACGCCGCCTCGATGAGATCGCCCTCGGCCTGCTTGATGGCCAGCCCGGCGATCGTCTCATCGAGCAGTCCGCCCTCCGACATCACCCGGTCGACGGCGATCTGAAGGTGGTCCCGGAGCTGTTGCAGGTGGAGCGGGTTGTCGCTCCGGAGAGGCATTTCATCGATGAGCCGCTCGGCGTGCTCAATCGCGTCGAGGCCTCCGCGCACAGCGGTATATCCCATGGTGGTTAGCTTCCTTCCGTGATCCTGGTGTAGCGCCCAATTCCGGCGGTCACCCCGCCGGGGGTGACCAGCACGAGGTCGAGACCGCATGGGAGCATGGCATTGCGCCGGGCGAAGGCCTGGACCAGCTCGGGCCCAAACCCGCGGACGGCGATCGTCGCGCTGCCCTGGATGCCGGGCCCCCTGAGCGTGAGGTGTTCCCCGGGCCCTGCCGGGCCGCTGACGCTTTCGACCACGGCAATCACCGTGGCGCCCCGGTCGGGGTACTCGGGGACTCCGATCGTGGCTGACTCGATGGCGGTGGCCACACCCGTGCCCCAGGCGAGGACGTAGTCGGCCTCGCCCAGTGCAGCGACGCGGCTCCCGGTGAGGCGGAGGAGCGTCTCCTCGAGGTCGGCCGCGGCGGGCGAGGTCGCGAACGAGACTTCGTGGTCGAGCAGCGCCTCCAGGATGGTGACCGCGGCGGCGAATGGCCCACCCTGGTCGTGCGGGGCGACCGCGTGGAGTGTGCCGGGTCTTGCCAGGGCATCGAGAAGGAGCCGGAAGGTGGATTGCTCGCGCGCGGCGCGCGGAGTGAGGACAGGCGTGTTCATGGCGCCATCTCCTCGAACCTGACCATCGTCGGGGCGACTTCGGCCCATTGGCGGCGGCGCTCGGTCCGGGCCTTTTCGAGGGTCATGGCCAGTTCGAGCTCGATCTCTTCGCTCCGCGGATGGCTGGTCTCGAGCGCGGCATCGACGATGGCGCCGGCGAGGGCCATTTCGGGGCGCAGGCCGAGGACCATTGCGTAGCCGCGCGTCCCATCGACCGAGACTTCCGCCTCGGAGACAGTGACTTCGGCGAAGTTGAAGGGCAGGCGTTGGGAGGGCTCTTCGGCGCGGACCATGAGCAGCCCGACGGATGGCCCCCGCGAAACGCCAACGTCCATGCCCTGCAAGAGATCGTCGGCGATGGCGATTAGCCGTTCCGGGTCGGAGAGGGAGATGGCCTCGGCGCGCTGTTCGCGTGCGAGCATCATCCCTGCTCCGCCAGTTCTTTGAGGTCGAGATTGAGCAGTTTTGCCAGTTCGCGGAGCGGGTTGTAGAACTTGTCGAGCGATTCCAGCTTCAGGTCGGCCGTGGGGTCGACATACCAGGCCTTGCGCTGTGCGATGAACTCCGGGTTGTCCTTGGTGCTCAGCAGGGCAGCCTTGATCTCGGCTTTGAGGGTCTCGGAGAGTTCCTGGCGGACTGCGAACGGCGTGTTCGGGATCGGGTCGGTCTGGGCGATGGCGACGAGCGTCCCATCGGGGCAGCCATCGAAGTAGGCCTTCATTTCGGCTTTGGTGCGCGGCTTGTTGATCTGCTTATCGGGGTATTCGCAGAACTGGACCTGGCCGGAATCGTGAAGGCGCTTCAGGTTGCCCTCATTCGTGGCGCCCGCGGGCGACTTGCCATTCCAGACCGAAAGAGCCGAGGTGGGGTGGCTGCCCGCGAAGACTGCTTCGAGGTCGTCGTCGGGGTCCAGGCCCTCCCGAATGAGCAGCGCCTTCGGTGCCAGGTGGCCAGAGGTCGAAGCCGGGTCGACGAAGTTGAAGCCCTTTCCCTTGAGGTCTTCCAGCGAGGTGATCCCGCTCCCCTTCTTGGTGAAGATGACACTGATGTAGTAGGGCAGCAGGTCGGGGTTGTAGACGGGTGGATTGGCGGTGGTTGAGATGCTCACCGCGAGTGCCTCGGCGTTAGCCTCCTGGACGGCGAGGATGTAGGCGAAGGGACCGACGGTCATCGCATCGACGCGCCCGGCGCGCATGGCTTCGATGACAGCGCCGTAGCTTGTCCCGGTGATGATCTCCACGGGGATGCCGAGGCGCGATTCGAGGAGGTCTTCCATCGGTTTTGCGTTGCGGAGGGTTTCTTCCGCGTCGTCGCCGCCGAAGAGGCCAATCTTGAGCTCGCCGGGCCAGCCGGCACGCGGGTCGGGGGTTGGACTTGGGGCCGGTGTGGCTGCCCGGGCCTGGGCCAGCGGCGTGCCGTCCGAGGGTGTGTCGTCGTCATCATCGCCGCCACAGGCGACAAGGAGGATGGAGAAGAGTGCCGGAATCAGCACGAGCAACACGAGTTTGAGCGGGTAGCGAGTCATTCAGGTACTCCTGGAGTGGGCTGGGGGGAAACGGGGGAACCGGGGCAGTCAGGTTTGCGAGGGTGTCCCTCCCGGGGCGGCGCCGCGCTGGGTGCCGCCTACGATGAGGTTCTTCCTCACGCGGTCGCTCAGCCGGTCGAGAACAGTGACGACGATGATGATCACGATGAGGGCCCCGGTGAGGAGCTGGTACTGGAAGAGTGACATGTACTTCTGGAGTTCGAACCCAACACCACCAGCGCCGACGATGCCGAGGATGGTGGCGGCGCGGACGTTCGATTCGAAAACCAGGAGCGAGTACGAAGCGAGTAAGGGCATTGCCTGGGGTAAGACGGCGGCGCTGATGACCTGGACGCGGTTGGCGCCAGTGGCTTTGACCGCAAGCACCTGCTGGGGGTCGATTGCTTCGATCGATTCGGCGTAGACCTTGCCCATGAAGCCGATGGAGCCAATGGCGAGGGCAAGCACGCCACCGAAGGGACCAAGGCCAACCGCGGCCACGAAAATGAGCGCGAAGATGATATCGGGGACGGCCCGATTCGCGTTCAGAAGCATGCGGGTGGTCTGGTAGACGACCGGGTAGGGAGAGATGTTCCGGGCAGCGAGAAGTCCGAAAGGAATCGCCAGGAAGATTGACAGGAGCGTGCCCACGATGGCGATCTGAACCGTCTCGACGATGGCGGTGATGATGGTGGGGAAGGGGAACTCGACCTGGGAGAACCCAACCCGGGGGATTTCGACCCCGAGCAGCCCGAAAGCGGGCGTCTGGAGTGTCTGCGTCTCGGTTTCCCATTCGGGTGGGAAGAGGCGGCGGACGAAGTCGACGATGTTGGGAATGCCTTCAACGAACTCGCGCGGAGAAGCGTTGGTCCCGTCGATCCCCCAGAGGACCACCAGTATCGCGAGGGCGGCCACGGCGAGGCGCCCGAGGGAGATGGTGGGCCAGGGGCGGAGAAGGCGTTCCTTTTCAGTCTCAAGGGCCAGCGACAAGGGACCGGGGTTCGTCAGGGTCATCGGATGGCCTCGGCGAGTTCGCGGAAAGCCTCGGGGATGGCCGCGGGGGGCCGATCGAAGCGGTAGATGCGGTCAAGCGCTGCCTCGTCGAGCGCTGCCGGGGGCCCATCGAACGCGATTACTCCCCGGGCAATGCCGACGATGCGGTCGCAGTAGCGGCGAGCCAGTTCGACCGCGTGGAGATTGATCAAGGTTGGGACACCCTCGGCCCGGGCGATCGAGGCGAGGTCCGCGAGGATCTGCTCCGAGAGCTCGGGGTCGAGGCTGGCGACCGGCTCATCGGCGAGGATGACGCGGGGTTCCTGCGCGAGGGCGCGGGCGATGGCCACGCGTTGTTTTTCGCCACCGGAGAGCCGGTCGGCCCGCTGGGTGGCCCGGTGCAGCATGTTGACGCGGGACAGGCTCCGCACGGCGATCTCGCGATGGGAGCGGCCGAAGTGGAACAGGGAGCTCCCGAATGTGGGAGCCTGCGCAAGGCGGCCGGTGAGGACGTTGTTCATCACGGTGAGGCGGTCGACAAGGTTGAATTCCTGCCAGATGAAACCGATTTGGCCCTGCAACCTGCGCAATTCGCGAGGCGGGAGGCCGGAGACTTCGACGCCATCGAGAACTACGGAGCCCGAGGTTGGCCGTTCGAGGCCGTTGATGCAGCGGAGGAGGGTTGATTTGCCGGCACCGGAGCGGCCGACTATGCCAATGACCTCGCCATTCGAGGCACTGAGCGAGACGGACTTCAATGCTTCGTAGCCGTTGGGATAGACCAATCCAAGATTGCGGACTTCTAACAAGCGGCGCGGCCTCCTTTGGTTGGCTGCGGCGACCGTATGCGCGCGCCATTAGCACGCGGTGAACAATCCTGATCTAACTTCGGGCCATGACTGAAACTCTTTCCATCGACTCGCACCGCTCGGCGCTGGACCGGATCCGCTACCACGTCCCCGGGTACAAACCGATCGAGGCGCGCATCGCCAGCGCCATCCTCGAAGACCCGCACGCGTTCACCCGCATGTCTATCGTCGAGTTTTCGCAACGGATCGCGGTGAGCGCCGGCTCGGTGGTGCGCTTCGCCCAGCTTCACGGATTTTCCGGGTTCCGGGAGCTCAAGCTGGCGGTTGCTCGCGATGCGCCAACAACGGCCTCGCTGCCGGCGATGGACGAGACTCCGTTCACGGCCCGGATAGATGCGCAGGTCCGGGCGCTGTTGCTGGCGCGCTCTTCCTCGGGCGCCGCCGTGTCGCGGGCCGCGGGGCATATCGCCGGGGCCCGGCATGTGGATATCGCGGCAAGCGGGGCCTCCTGGGCGATCGCGAGCGCGCTTCAGTTTTCCTTCACGGCGCTCGGACTCCACGCCCGGGCGTTGCCCGATCCAGGCGAGCAGGCCGCGGCGGCCGCCCACCTCGGGAGCGATGACGTGATCGTCGTCATATCCTGCAGCGGGCGGACGCGCGCGTCAGTCGATGCGGCCCGGCGCGCCCGGGAGGCGGGCGCGTTTGTCGTCAGTCTGACCTGCGGCTCGCGGTCACCCCTCGCCACGCATACCGACCTGGCGATCGCGCTCGATGAACGCGCGCCGGCGCCGAGTGATGAGTGGCCGTTGCGAGCGGCGATGTACGCCATCGCGAGCGCCCTGGTCCTGGAGATTGCCGATGCTCTCCCCGCGCCGGAGGTGCGCCGCCGCCGGAGCAAGTGGAGCTCGGGCCGGTTTGCCATCCGGTACGACGATCCCTGAGCTGGACCCACCCTCCGTAGGCTGACCCGGGCGCGGGGACAATGATCCCGGACCGTTAACGGGATGATGACGGCGCGATAACCCCGCACCTCCACGCTGCCGTCCCATGGGTGCAATTGAAGTCCAGGGCCTGCGGAAGACGTTTCCAAACGGCCATACCGCTCTCTCCGATATCTCCTTCACCATTCCTTCGGGACAGTTCGTGTGCGTGGTTGGCCGCAGTGGCGCGGGCAAGTCGACGCTGATGCGCTGTCTGAACGCGAGCCTCGCAGTGACCGCCGGGGATGCCCGGATCGATGGCAGGTCGGTGCGGGATGTGAGCGGAGCCCGCCGCCGCGCGTACCAGCGCTCGGTGGGCTTCATCTACCAGGAGTTCCACCTGGTGGGCAGGCTCAGCGCACTTCAGAACGTGCTGACCGGCCGCCTGGGGTATATCCCCGCCTGGCGGGCCGTCGTTGGCCACTTCAACCGCCACGACCGGGAGACCGCGCTCGAGGCCCTGGAGCGGGTCAACATGCTGCACAAGGCCATTCAGCGGACTGACTCGCTCTCGGGCGGCGAGAAGCAGCGGGTGGCCATCGCGCGGGCCCTCGCCCAGGAGCCGCTGGTCCTGCTTGCGGATGAACCGGTGGCGAATCTGGACCCGGAGCTGGCTGAGGGCGTCCTGAGGGACCTCCGCGAGGCCGCGCGGGAGGCGAACGTCACGACGCTCGTGAATATTCACAACATCGCCCAGGCTCGCCGCTATGCAGACCGCATCATCGGGGTGGCGCAGGGCCGCGTGGTCTTCGATGGCACGCCGGACCTGTTCGACGCCGACGCCGAGCACGCCGTGTATCGCTTCGACCAGGACCCCGGCGGGACCGTGGACCTGAGGCGCGAACTCGACCCGCACGTCGTGACCGACCTGGACAAGGCGATGAAACGGGCGCTCAAGAAGGGCGGGAAGCCCGGCTCCGCGGAGCCCGATGTGGTGTCCCGGGACCTTGCCGTCATTGATTCCAATGCCGAAGGGGGAGCGAAGTGAGCAGCTTCCCACCTCTCTCGGCCGGGGCCTCGCGAGGGGCTTCTCGCCCCGGGTTCGTGACGCGGTGGCAGGAGTCGGCGAGCGGAGTACTCTTCGGCCGGCAACCAAGCTTTTCGCCTGACTCGGAGGAGCTGCGCCACGCCCGCGAGCGCTGGGCCAACCCCGTCAGCCGGCCCAGCCTGCGCCAGGTCCTGTGGGTGACGGCGTTCCTGGCCTTCCTCTACTGGTCGTGGGCGGGCATCGAAGGCGACATCGTCCGGCTGGCGACGCGGCTCACCTCATCGAGCCGGGTCTGGCGGGAATTCGCCGACCCCGACTGGGAGGTCCTTCGGCGGTGCATCGACGCCACGATCGTCACCGTCCAGATGTCAGTGATCGGCATCCTTGGGGCTTCGTTGCTGTCACTGCCGTTCGGCCTGGCTGCCGCCCGCAACGTATCGAACCCGGTGGTGTATCACACCACGCGCATGTTCCTCAGCCTGGTCCGGAGCGTGCCCGACCTCATCTGGGCGATCATTTTTGTCATCACGGTGGGGCTGGGGCCGTTCGCCGGGACACTGGCGATCATTGTTGGCACGACCGGCAGCTTCGGGAAGCTCTTCGCCGAGGCCATTGAGTCAGTCGACCCGCGCCCGGTGGAGGCTGTCCGGGCCACCGGAGCGCCGAACCTCTCGGCGAGCCTGTTTAGCATCCTGCCGCAGGCTTTCCCGCTGATCCTCTCTTATGTCCTGTTCTATTGGGAAAGCACGGTCCGCAACGCGGCGATCTTCGGACTGGTCGGGGCCGGTGGGATCGGCGTCCTGATCAACACCTATCTCGGGCTGCTTCGTTACGACCGCCTGGCAGTCGCAGTGCTCTGCACGCTGGTGGCCGTGATCATCATCGACCGGGTGAGCGCCATCATCCGGGCGCGCCTGCTCTAGGAGTCCCGGCGGCCCTGGGCCGCCTGCTCAATGGAATCGAATCCAGAGGAATGGAGAACGAGGCGAGAACATGATATTCCGTAAGTTCATGCTGCCAACGCTTGCGGCAGCAATGGTCGCTGTCACAGCAGTAGCCGCGATCGCGTGTGGCGACGACGATGATGACGAAGATGCCCCGGCGGTCGCCGCCGCCCAGAGCCCCTCATCCCAGCAGTCCGCCGGCCAGGCGGGCGCACCATCGGCCACGGCGGCCGCGGACGCGGAGCCGTACAAGGGCAAGAAGCTTCGCTTCGGGCTCCTCCCATCGGAGGACGCGGAGAAGGTGCTCACGGAGGCGAAGCACCTCGAGGGTTACCTCGAAGAGGCCCTGCCCGGCCTGGCCGTCGACCTCTTCATCGGCCCCAGCTATGCGACGACCATCGAAGCGATGAAGGAGGGGTCGGTCGACTTCGCCTACTTCGGCCCTTTCTCGTATTACATCGCGCGTGAGACGGGCGCCAAGGCCGAGGCCGTCGTCGCCTTCCAGGAGGGCACCACCACACCGGGGTACTACAGCATCATTTACGCCCGGAAGTCGACAGGGATCACGAGTCTCGACAGCCTCAAGGGCAAGGAGACCTCGGTGAACTGGGCTCTCGTCGACCCGGGATCGACGTCCGGGAACCTCGCGCCGCGTGGCATGATGTTCGATGCCGGGCTCGATGTGGGTGCCATCGACACCAAGCTCGTGTATGCGGGCGGGCACGATAAGTCCGCCATCGCCACGGCGAACAACCAGACCCAGGTCGGCGCCAGCTACGAAGCCATGCTGTACGACCTCTGCAAGAAGGGCATCATCCCGGGGATCAAGGACGTTGCTGGCGGCGGGCAAACGCCGGGGGACTGCGGAGACCCAAACGCCGACGGCGCCCTGGTGCTCCTGCGGAAGTTCCTGCTCCCGGCCAGCCCCATCGCCTACCGCTCCACGATGGACGAGAAGCTGTCGAAGGCCGTCATTGACGCTCTGCTGACGTGGCATGAAAAGGATCCGGAGGGCTTCGCGAAGTTCGCCGAGATCACCGATGGGAAGACGGCGAAGGACACGAAGATGGTCGCCTACGACCACAGCAACTTTACCCAGATCGAAGCCATGTGCAGCCGCCCCGAACTGAAGGACGTTTGCCCCAAGAAGTAGGAAGTTGAGTAGCGCCGAAGCCCGGCATGGACGCCAGTGGAGCCGCCCCGGGGGCGGCTCCGTTGCCTTATCCAGGTCCAGGGGCCAGGCGCCTGTGGCACATCCTTGCTGTCCCCAAACCTGGAATGCGCACGGGAGCCCGGGCCGGTGGGCTGCATCCATGCTGTGGCTGGCGCGGCGCTGCTCCCCGTGTCGCGCGGACTCCCAAACTCACGGTCTCCCTGGAATGGTGCGGTTCCATGAGAACGTGCCCGTTGCGGTCCCTATGGAACTGGGCGAAGACGCCGACATTAGCCTGACCGTCACGGCCCCGACCGTCCCTGGCTGACCCGACGTGTGTGGGGATGACGTGGAGGATAAGGGTGAAAGGTGAGAGGTGAGAGGTGAGAGGTGAGCGGTGAGCGGTTCACCCCCACGTTTGTGGGGACGACGCCTTGCTTTCGCTGTTGCGCATCCGGGACGACGGTTCACCCCCACGTGTGTGGGGACGACCGGTGACCTCTGTGGCCTACGCCGGGACCGCCCGGTTCACCCCCACGTGTGTGGGGACGACTCCGGCGCGGCATCCGGTGGCGGCGTATCGCCAGGTTCACCCCCACGTGTGTGGGGACGACCCCGGCGCGCTCTCGATTACCGATGGCCCCAACGGTTCACCCCCACGTGTGTGGGGACGACTTGTGCCATCGATCGAAAACCGCGTATCGCGCCGGTTCACCCCCACGTGTGTGGGGACGACTCCGCGAATCTCGCCGGTATAGTTGGCCGGTACGGTTCACCCCCACGTGTGTGGGGACGACCCCTTGGAGAGGATGGAGGACACGCGGACGACCGGTTCACCCCCACGTGTGTGGGGACGACTCTGGCCCCACGCGCCGCACCAGCCCCTTCCGCGGTTCACCCCCACGTGTGTGGGGACGACGTAGATCACGCGCATTACGAACTCCTCAGGTCCGGTTCACCCCCACGTGTGTGGGGACGACGCGAGTGACGGCGCCTAGTCTTACCTAGTCTACGGTTCACCCCCACGTGTGTGGGGACGACGTAGCAGCGCGACCGCATAGTCAAGATAGTCACGGTTCACCCCCACGTGTGTGGGGACGACGTGCGAGGGGGGTCACTGCATTACCTGCCGGCGGTTCACCCCCACGTGTGTGGGGACGACAACACCTATGGCGCCGAGGGCGCGTGGTCCGACGGTTCACCCCCACGTGTGTGGGGACGACGAGCCGCTGGTCCAGGTAGGCGCGGACGCCCGCGGTTCACCCCCACGTGTGTGGGGACGACACCACCTCCCGGCCCACCATCAGCTCGCTCAGCGGTTCACCCCCACGTGTGTGGGGACGACCTCCTCCAGCGGGGTGTTAATGCCGCCGGGTACGGTTCACCCCCACGTGTGTGGGGACGACAACGTCAGGCTCGGCCCGGCTGGGGGGCGCTTCGGTTCACCCCCACGTGTGTGGGGACGACTTCCTCGATGGCGTTTTGCATGGCGAGGTGCGCGGTTCACCCCCACGTGTGTGGGGACGACTCAACAGCCTCGGCGAGGTCGGGGCGCAGCTCCGGTTCACCCCCACGTGTGTGGGGACGACACTCGCGAAGCTCCGCCTTCGTTTCCGACCAGCGGTTCACCCCCACGTGTGTGGGGACGACGGCGGCCGGTGGTGATAGTGGTCTCGGTCATGCGGTTCACCCCCACGTGTGTGGGGACGACGCGTACCGCTCACCCGTGTCACCATCTCGCCGCGGTTCACCCCCACGTGTGTGGGGACGACTCGAGAGCCGCGAGCTGCGACTTGATGGCGTCCGGTTCACCCCCACGTGTGTGGGGACGACAGACTTTACTACGCCACCTAGCATGGACTACGCGGTTCACCCCCACGTGTGTGGGGACGACTTTGGTCCGGGTTCCGCGAATGTCGAGACGAACGGTTCACCCCCACGTGTGTGGGGACGACCTCGGCCGGCGCGTCGCCGTCATAGATGTCCCCGGTTCACCCCCACGTGTGTGGGGACGACGATGCGACTGGACGATGACGGCATTCAGATTCGGTTCACCCCCACGTGTGTGGGGACGACGTACGGTCATGTATGTACACTGTAGTACAGCACGGTTCACCCCCACGTGTGTGGGGACGACTCTGCTGGGCTGTGTTCCTTCGTGTGTGTGATCGGTTCACCCCCACGTGTGTGGGGACGACGTGCGTGGCAACTTCCTGTTCCTCAACAAACACGGTTCACCCCCACGTGTGTGGGGACGACGCCGCGCTCAGCAGTTCCTCGACCGTCGCGAACGGTTCACCCCCACGTGTGTGGGGACGACTGTTCATAGTTCGGGAACGACCCGGCGAGGCCCGGTTCACCCCCACGTGTGTGGGGACGACGGCCCGCGGGCCGCCCTCCACGGAGGTGCTCGCGGTTCACCCCCACGTGTGTGGGGACGACCGCCAGCGGGCCA